>JBBJLY010000254.1:0-11615 GCA_037720695.1 Kofleriaceae bacterium
CTACGACACGATCATCATCGACGAGGCGCACGAGCGCAGCCTCAACATCGACTTCCTGCTCGGCTTCATCAAGCAGCTGCTGCCCCGCCGCCGCGACCTGCGCATCATCGTCAGCTCGGCGACGCTGGAGACGGATCGCTTCTCGACGTTCTTCGACGGTGCACCCGTGATCGAGGTCTCGGGGCGGACGTATCCGGTCGACGTGCTGTACCGGCCGCCGCGCGAGGACGAGACCGATCTCGCCGATGCGGTCGCCAACGCGGTCAACGAGATCTCCGAGCTCGATCCGCGCAACGACGTGCTGGTGTTCCTGCCGGGCGAGCGCGAGATCCGCGAAGCGATGGGCGAGCTCGAGCAACGCGCGTTGCCTCACACCACGTTGTTGCCGCTGTACGCGCGGCTGTCGGTGCAGGAGCAGCAGCGCGTGTTCCAGCGCATGCCGGGACGGCGCGTGGTGCTGGCGACCAACGTCGCCGAGACGTCGCTGACCATCCCGGGCATCGTCTATGTCGTCGACACCGGGCTCGCACGCGTCAATCGCTACAACGTGCGGACCGGCGTCTCGCAGCTGCTGGCCGAGCCGGTGTCGAAGGCGAGCGCGGACCAGCGCAAGGGCCGTTGCGGTCGCACCGAGAGCGGCGTGTGCTTTCGGCTCTACGAGGAGCAGGACTACGCATCGCGACCCGCGCACACCGATCCAGAGATCAAGCGCGTCGGGCTCGCCGGCGTGATCCTGCGCATGAAGTCGCTGCAGCTCGGCGACATCGAGCAGTTCCCATTCCTCGATCCGCCGCAGTCGCGCGCGATCCAGGAGGGCTACCGGGTGCTCGAGGAGCTCGACGCGATCGATGACACCGGCAAGCTGACCGAGATCGGCCACCAGCTCGGCAGGTTCCCGGTCGATCCGCGACTCGGGCGGATGATCCTCGGAGGACGCGACGAGGGTGCACTGCGCGAGGTGCTGGTGATCGCCGCAGCACTCGGGCTCCAGGATCCGCGCGATCGACCGCAAGCGGCGCAGCAGCGTGCCGACGAGGCGCACCGCAAATTTCGCGACGAGGGCAGCGACTTCGCCGGCTACCTCAAGCTGTGGGCGTTCTGGGAGGAGGCCCGCGGTCGCTCGCGCTCGTACCTGCACAAGGTCTGTCGCGAGAACTTCCTCAACTACAACCGGATGCGCGAGTGGGAGGACATTCACGACCAGCTGATCCGCGTGATGCAGGAGCTCAAGATCCCGGCCAACACGCAGCCCGGCTCGGGCGATCAGATCCACCGCGCGCTGCTGCCGGGGCTGCTCAGCAAGATCGGGATGTGGAACCAGGAGGCGCGGATCTTCCTCGGTGCGCGCCAGACGCGGTTCATGATCCATCCGTCGTCGGGACTCGCGAAGAAGCCACCGCAGTGGGTGATGGCGGCGGAGCTGGTCGAGACCTCGCAGCTGTTCGCGCGCACGGTCGCGAAGATCGATCCTGCGTGGCTCGAGAAGGCCGCGGGCTCGCTGTGCCGGCGCAGCCACGGCGACCCGCACTGGGAGCAGAAGCAGGGCCAGGTGATGGCCAGGGAGCACGTCACGCTCTACGGCCTGCCGATCATCAAGGATCGCTCGGTCGCCTACGCGCGATTCAACCAGCCGCTGTGCCGCGAGCTGTTCATCACGCACGCCCTGGTGCGCCACGAGTACGTGACCAAGGGCGCGTTCATGGAGCACAACCGGCGCGTGCTCGACGAGGCGCAGCGCCTGCGCGACAAGGCCCGGCGCAGCGACATGTTCGCCGACGAGCTCGAGGTGTTTCAGTTCTTCGACAAGCGCCTCCCCGACACTGTGTTCAGCGGCAAGACATTCGAAGCCTGGCGCGCGGAGGCCGAGGCCAAGGATCCGCGCGTGCTCGAGCTATCGCTCGCGGACATCCTGCTCGACGAGGCGCACGAGCTATCGATCGAGCGCTATCCCGACCAGCTCGTCGCGGGCACGGCGTTGCCGCTCGCGTACCGGTTCGATCCGGGCGAGGACGATGACGGCATCACGGTCACGCTGCCGCTCGCGCTGCTCCCGCAGCTCGACCCGGCGGTGATGAGCTGGACGATCCCGGGCTGGCACCACACCAAGATCCTCGCGCTACTTGAGTCGCTGCCGAAGTCGCAGCGCAAGCTGCTCGCGCCGCTCGACACGCTGGCCCACGAGCTCGCCGCTCTACCGCCGTTCAAGGGCGCGCTGCTGCCGACGCTCGAACGCGCGATCTTCGAGCGCACGGGCGAGCGGATCGCGCGCGATGCCTGGGATCTCCACGCGGTGCCGTCGTATCTCGACTTCAAGTTCCGGGTCGTCGACGAGCGCGACAAGGTCGTCGGTCAGGGCCGCGATCTCGCCGATCTGCAGCGCACGCTCGGCCAGCGCGCAAAGGCGCTGTGGGCCGCCGCGCCCCGCGAGCGGTTCGAGCGCACAGGGCTCAAGAGCTGGGACTTCGACGCGCTGCCTGCCTCGGTCACGATCGATGTCGGGGGCCGCCAGCTGCTCGCGTATCCGGCGCTCGTCGATGCCGAGACCGCGGTCGACCTTCGCCTGCTCGAGTCTCCCGCCGCTGCTGCGACCGCGACCCGCGAGGGCCTGCGCCGGCTGTTCGTGCTGCAGGCGAACACCTCGCTCGCGAAGCTCGAGACCCAGCTCCCCGGCGCGCTCGCAAAGGATCAGCGCCGCACCGTCGTGCTGCGCACGCTCGACGAGGCGTTCCAGCTCGACGACGCCGCGGCGATCCCGCGTGACAAGGCCGCGTTCACCGCCCGGCTCGGCGACGGCCGCACCCAGCTACCGGGCATCCTCGCGCAGCTCGGCCGGATCGCGTTCGAGGTCCAGAGCGAGCTCGACAAGGCGCGCGCGGCGTTGAAGCCGTTGATCTCGAAGCCCGGCATCGCACGCATCGTCGTTGACGATGTCCAGAGTCAGCTCGCGCACGTCGCGCCGCCCGATCTACTACGCGCGACCCCGGCGGCGCGGCTCACTCACGTCGTGCGCTACCTGAAGGCGATCCAGGTCCGGCTCCAGCGCCAGTCGCACGATCCGCAGAAGGACCAGCAGAAGGCCGCGCAGGTGGTGCCGCTGTGGCAGCGCTACGTCGCGAAGCGCGACGAGCTGCTCGCGAAGGGCCGCGCGCGGGCCGATCTCGACGACTTCGCGTGGCTGGTCGAGGAGCTGCGCGTGCAGGTGTTCGCGCCCGAGCTGAAGACGGCGGTGCCAGTCTCGCTGCAGCGGCTACAGGACCTGTGGACGATCCTGACGCGATGAGCGGGCGTTCAAGGCCTCGCCACGCGCGCTGTCCGGTCACCTGACACCGATGGCATCACTGTCGCCGCCCGTGGAGCGGCCAAATAAATCGGTGCGACTGGATTTATGCGCGATCTGCGCATCGCTGTCCGACCGCCGGACACGTGATGGTGTAACCGGCTGGAGCCGCGTCGCGGCGCGGGAGCGCATCGGGCCGCGCGTCGCGTCAGGTATGGCATCGATGTCGCGATGTCCGGACGGCGGCCGGAAAACCGGGCGACTGGAGCAAACGAGCGGCTGAAGAATTTGCTCGGCTGGTCGGGCCTCCCGGACCCGCACGCGGTATCGACAAGCATGCGCGGATGGTCAGCGAACATGGAATCCACAACTGTCGACAACACGACCTTTCGCACGGTGCTGTTCACCGGCGGGTCGATGCAGCTCACGGTGATGAGCATCGAGCCTGGTGAGGAGATCGGGCTCGAGGTGCACCACGATCGCGATCAGTTCCTCCGCATCGAGCAAGGCAGCGCGAAGGTCGTGATGGGTCCGACCGAGGACAAGCTCGACGAGACCCACGAGCTGAAGGACGACTGGGCGGTGATCGTCCCCGCCGGCACCTGGCACAACGTGATCAACACGGGCAAGCAGGCGCTCAAGCTGTACTCGATCTACGCACCGCCCGAGCATCCCGACGGCACGGTCCACAAGACCAAGGCCGACGCTGACGCTGACGAGCACCACTAACGCGCCCAGATCGCGCCGTGGGCGCCCGCGTCATCGCCCTCGCGGTTGCGCGCAGCGTAGAAGTGCGCGGCGATCGCGACCCGCGCGTGACCGTCCGGGCACCGGACCGGTGTGGGATGACCGTGCCAGTGGTCCGCACCGTAGGCAATCACGACGAGCCGATCGCGCAGCGGGGCGATCGCGACCTCGCAACGTGTGCGGTCGCGGTCCCACAGCTCGAGCTCGCCGCCCCACGACGGGTCCCATGCCCGCGGCAGGTAGTACAGCGTGCTGACCACGCGATCGAGATGACGCGCGCTGTCGCGATTGAAGTCGGTGTGCAGCGTGAGGTGGCCGCCCGGAAGCGTCACCAGCGGCCCCGCGCCGGTGTGGTGCGGATCGCCGATCAGGTCGTCGCGCCCGACCAGCGCGCCCAGGAAGTCGAGGAACGTCATCCCGCCGAGCTCGGCGAGCAACCAGCGCAGCGAGGGTGCCACGCCCTCGAACCCGGTGCGCTGGAGCTGTCCGAGGCGCCCGGTTTGCTCCGCGTAGTCGCGACGCTTCCAGCCGGGGTGATCGGGAGCGGGGAGCGCCTCGGCCAGGGCGGCCGAGCGTTCGTCGCCGAGCAGACCATCGATCACCACGTGGGAATACGGTTGCGCCGTCTCGTAGTTGTGGCGATGAGCGCGTCCAAGAGCCAGGAGCGGTGTGCGGTCGAATGCCCACACGTCGACGGCCGGCTCGCTGCGCACGAACGACATGATTCGAAACACCGTACCGCGTCGAGAGCTTGATCGCCCGACTACGACGCGTGCTAGCGTGATCGTGGTGGTCCTCGCGAAACGAGATCGATGAAGAGCATCCCGATCGTTGACGCTGCGGCGCGCGTACTGGAGATCGCGAAGGTCCTCGCGGAGGGCGGGCTCGCCTGCTTCCCCGTGAACGGGACCTACCGGCTCGCGGTAGACGCTTCTTCCGACCAGGCAATCACGCGACTCGCGCAGAGCAAACGTCGGGCGAGCAACCATCCCGCCCTCGTGCTGGTTAGTGACCTCGAGGCCGCTCGCACGATCGTCGACGGTGGCGCGTGGGCGCTCACCAAACGGATGGCCGCGCATCTGTGGCCGGGCCCCCTCACACTCGCGCTGCCGCCCAGCGAGCAGCTGTCGAGCAAGCTGCGCAAGCTGCTGTCGCGCGCGACCGGCACGATCGGTGTCCGCGTTCCCGACGATCCGCTCGCGGCGCTCGTGCTGCGCGCGTTCGGTCGCCCGCTGTTGCTGTCGAGCGCGAACCTCGAGCGCAAGCCCGGCGCGAGCTCGGCCTCGGTCGTGAAGCAGCGGTTCGTCCACGCGATCGACGTCTGGGTCGACGCGGGCGACATCGTACCGACCTCGTCGTCGACGATCGTCGAGCTGACCGAGACCAGCTGGAAGGTGCTGCGCGATGGCGCCGTGCCGCGAGCCCAGGTCGAGCGCGCCGCCGCGGCGACCTAGCCGTCGCCCCGGATCCGCGCCACAGTTTCTGGATGATCGCAGAGCTGCTGCCGCGCCGCGGCGACGCGCCTCCGCTCGAGCCCCGACAGATGGGTCGCGTCCGGCTGTTTCGCACGGCACTCAAGGCGCGCGCCACGGGATACGAGCCGCGACCGTCGCTCGTGCGCTTGATGACCACCGGGCTCGGGAGCCTCGCCGACGAAGCCGACGCGTTCTTGCTCGCGTGCAGTGCACCGCGTCGCGGCACCGGCGTCGGCAAGATCAGTGGGCTGTCCGAGGTCGAGGCCGGCAAGGTCGCGGTCGCGGGCGTCGATCGCTGGGTCCAGCTGCGCGGGATCGCGCGCGCGCTCGAGATCTTCGCGCTGGTCGGCGCGTGGAAGCCACTGCCGCTGTTTCCCGATGAGGCGGTGCGGCTGCTCGCGGCACGCCGGCTGCGGCACTGGCTGGCGTGTACCGATCAGGTCTCCTACGAGGCAGCGCTCGCCACGGTCGATCGCGATGCCGGGTTGCCGCACGGGATGCCTGCGTGGCAGCACGCCGGATACGAGGCGATCGCGTACCTGTTCCCCGACCAGCCGGCATGCTTCGCGCGCGCGGTCGACGCGCTGGCCAACGCGCCCGACGGCACGACGACCAGCCTGCTGCTCGGCGCGGTCGCGTCGCGAGACGACTTCGACCGGATCGCCGCCAGCCTGGGCGACGCCGATGTCGACCGCCACGCGATCGTGATTCCTCGTATCCTGGGCGCCAGTGGGCTGGACGCGCTGGTCCGGCTCGCGACGCGACCTGTCGGTCCATGGCTCGGCGTGCCACACGCGCTCACTGCATATGATTCGATCGAGGCGGCGCTCGCGCTCTCCCGGTTCACCCGCCATCGCCCCGCGCATCCGATCCTGCACGCGTACTTCGCGCGTTATCCGGCACTCGCGAGCATCGCGCTCGAGCCGCTGCGAGACGCAGCCGATCAGCACGTTCGCCGTGGTGCGCGCGCCTTGCTCGGGTGACCCGCGGCCTGGTGCTTGCACCGACGCAGGCCGTGCGCGCGATCAAGGTCGGCCTGTGTGGCGTGAGCATGAAGCTCGCGGAGTACCCACGCCACTTCCCGGTGCTCGAGGTCCAGCAGACCTTCTACGAGCCGCCGACGGTCGCGACGATGACGCGCTGGAAGGCGACGCTGCCCCTGCGGTTCGAATTCACGATCAAGGCGTGGCAGCTGATCACGCACTCGGCGCTGACCAGCTCGACCTACCGGCGGCTGCGCCGGCCATTGACCGCCGAGGAACGCGCGAGCACGGGCGGCTTTCGCAACTCGCCGATCGTCGACGAGGGTTGGGCCACCACGGTCGAGTGCGCACGGCAGCTTCGCGCGTCGTCGATCCTGTTCCAGTGCCCGGCGAGCTTCAAGCCAACCCCTGCGAACGTCGATGCGATGGCTGGCTTCTTCCACCGGATCCAGCGCCCCGCCAACGTGCGCCTGATGTGGGAGCCACGCGGTCCGTGGCCCGAGGAGCTGGTGACGCAGATCTGCAGCGAGCACGACCTCGTGCACGTCGTCGATCCGTTCGTCAATCGCGCGCTGACCAGCGCGCCGACCTACTGGCGGCTGCATGGCATCACGGGCGCCCGACACGTCTACAGCGATGCCGAGCTCGCGCAGCTGATCCAGAAGCTACCCGCCGACGGTGACGTCTACGTGATGTTCAACAACATGCCGCGCGTCGGGGATGCGCAGCGGTTCGTCAAGCTGCTCGCTGGCGTCAGCGCGCAGGTTGCCGTCTGAGCATCGGATCGCTCAGACCGGTTCGACCTCGGCCTTTGCGAGCTGGGGCTGATCCTTGCTGTGGTCGCGCGCGAGCAGCACGTAGACCGACGGCAGAATGAACAGCGTGAAGATCGTGCCGACCGTCATGCCGCCGACCAGCACGAGGCCGATCGAGTTGCGTGCCGCGGCGCCCGGTCCCTCGACCAGCGTCAGCGGGAAGTGGCCCGCGACGGTCGCGGCCATCGTCATCAAGATCGGACGGAACCGGATGCGGCAGGCCTCGCGGATCGCCTCGAGCTTGGTCTTGCCGGCCACCTGCTCCGCGTTCGCGAACTGGACGATCAGGATGCCGTTCTTCGACACCAGGCCGACCAGCGTCACCAGTCCGACCTGCGAGTAGATGTTGAGCGTGGTGGTCCAGCCATCGGTCATCCCGAACGTCATGCCCGGCGGGCCCGAGAACTTGAGGAACGTGAAGATCAGCGCGCCGAACATCGCGAGCGGCGCCGAGCACGCGAGGATGATGAACGGGTCGCGGAACGAGTTGAACTGTGCCGCGAGCACCATGAAGATCAGCAGCAGCGCGAGCGCCATCGCAGGCAAGAACTTGCCGGCCTCGGCGCGCTGCTGGCGTGCCTCGCCCGTGTAGTCGATCCGATAGTTCGGCGGCAGGATCTTCGCCGCCGCGGCCTCCAGCGTGTCGAGCGCGCCGCTCAGCGACTGGGTCGCGACGCCGGAGATCTTGACCGCGTTCAGCTGCTGCATGCGGTTCAGCGAGCGCGGCTGGACGCCCATCTTGACCGTGGCGATCGCGCCGAGCGGGATCAGCTGGTTGTTGGGTCCCGAGATGTGGATCTCGGTCAGCTGTTCCGGTGTCAGGCGCGCGCTGCGCACGATCTGCGGGATCACCTTGTAGGCGCGACCGTCGAGCTCGAACCGGTTGACGAAGTTGCCACCGAGCACGGCGCCGAGGTCAAACCCGACCTGCTGCATGGTCTGGCCGAGCGCCGCGACCTTGTCGCGATCGATCACGAGCTCCGCGCTGGCCTGATCGATGCGGACATCGACGACCGGCGGGAACGCGAACTGACCGCTCTGCATCGCCGCCAGCACCAGCTTGTCGGCGAACCCGGCGATCTCCTCGTGCGAGGCGGTCGACGCGATCACCATCTCGACCGGGAAGATGCCAGCGCTCGGCAGCGCGGGCGGCAAGAACACGGGCGCGCGCACGCCGGTCACCGAGGCCAGCTTCATGTTGACCTCGGCCTCGATCGGGAACACCGAGCGGCCCCGGTTCTTCCACGGCTTCAGGAACATGCCGCCGAAGCCACCGGTCGGGAACGTGATCTGGAACGCGTGCTGGTACTCCGGGATCGACTGGAAGATCTTGGCGACCTGATCGCTGTACACGGTCATCTGCTCGAGCGTCGCGTTCGGCGGCACGTCGAGCGCCGTGAACATCCCGCCCTGGTCCTCGACCGGTGCGAGCTCCTTGGGCGAGAACATGTAGAGCGGCACGACCAGCAGCGTCAGCACGATCCACGCGGCGTAGACCGCCGGCCGGATGGCCAGCGAAGCATCGAGCCGGCGCATGTAGAAATCGCGCACCGCATCGAACACGCGATCGACGCCGCGCCCGAACCAGCCACGCTGCTCGCCCTCCTTGAGCAGCTTGGACGCCATCATCGGCGACAGCGTCACCGCGACGATGCCGGAGATCAGCACCGTGCCGGCGAGCGTGAAGGTGAACTCGCGGAACAGCGCGCCGGTGAGGCCACCCTGCAAGCCGATCGGCATGTAGACCGCGGCGAGCGTGATCGTCATCGAGATGATGGGCCCGACCAGCTCGCGGGCGCCGAGCAGCGCCGCCTCGAACCGGGTCAGGCCTTCGCGCATGTGACGCTCGACGTTCTCGACGACGACGATCGCGTCGTCCACCACGAGCCCGACCGACAGCACGATCGCCAGCAGCGTCAGGAGGTTCAGCGTGAACCCGAACGCGAACATCACGAACACGCCGCCGATCAGCGAGATCGGGATCGCGACCAGCGGCACGAGCACGGAGCGCAGCGACCCGATGAAGAGGAAGATCACGATCGCGACGATCAAGATCGTGTGCGTCAGCGTGACCACGACTTCGTTCATCGCGTCCTCGATGTAGATCGTGGAGTCGAACGCGACGTGGCCTTCCATGCCGGTCGGCAGCTCGTTCTGGATCTTCACCATCTCGGCGCGCACGCCGCGGATCACCTCCAGCGAGCTCGACGTCGGCGCGACCCACACGCCCATGAACACCGCGCGCTTGCCGTTGAACCGGACGTCCAGATCGGACTCCTCGGCCCCGAGCTCGACCTTCGCGATGTCCTTCAATCGCACCAGCGTCCCCTGGTGCTCGCGGATCACCAGCTGCTCGACTTCTTCGAC
This sequence comes from Kofleriaceae bacterium, assembly GCA_037720695.1. GTDB lineage: Bacteria > Myxococcota_A > Polyangia > Haliangiales > Haliangiaceae > JABFXX01. The sequence goes on from JBBJLY010000254.1 coordinate 9,665, forward strand.
CGACGAGATATCGGTGGTCGCCGAGATGTCGATCTGCGTCAGGTTGCCCTTCGACTGACCCACCGCCGCGGCGTAGTTGTTGGCCGCGAGCGCCTGGCGCACCGCCGAGGGCGATACGTTGAGCGCGGCCATCCGCTCGGGGGCGAGCCAGACGCGCATCGCGAACGTCCGGCCGCCGAGGATGTCGGCCTTCTGCACGCCGGGCAGCGCCGAGAGCCGTGGCTGGACGATCCGGATCAGGTAGTCGGTGACCTGATTTTCCTCGAGGATCGACGACTCGAAGCTGAGGTACATCGCCGCAAACGCCGCCTCCGATGGCTCCACCGCGATCGAGGGCACCTGCGCCTCCGGAGGCAGGTCCGCGCGCATCTGCGCGACGCGTGCGCTGATGTCGGCGAGCGCGGCCGTCGAGTCGAAGTTGAGCTTCAGCCGGACGTTGATCGTCGACAGCCCCTGCGTGCTCTGCGACTCGATGTAGTCGATGCCCTCGGCCGCCGCGAGCGCACGCTCGAGCGGCACGGTGATGAAGCCACGAACCAGATCGGCATCTGCGCCGATGTACGCGGTGCGCACCGTGATGGTCGCGCTGGCGAGCCGTGGATACTGTCGCGTGTTGAGCGAGCTCATCGCGCGCACGCCCGCGACCAGGATGATGACGTTCACCACGATCGCGAGGACGGGCCGCCGGATGAAGATGTCGGTGATGGTCTTCTTCATCACCGGTTCTCGGGCTTGGGATCGAGCTCGGACTTCGGCTTCACCGCGTTGTTGACGACGACCGGCGCACCGTTGCGCAGCTTGAACGCGCCCTCGCTGACGATCGTCTGGCCAGACTTGAGGCCGTCGAGGACCGCGACGAAGTCACCGCGCGACGCGCCGAGCTTGACGAACGCCTGGCGCGCCACCTTGTTGGGCTGTCCCTGTGGGCTCTTGCCATCCTCGATCAAGAACACCGAGTTGCCGTAGGTCGCGCGCACGACCGAGGTCAGCGGCACCGCGACCACGCTGTCCTGCTTCGGCAATACGACCTGCACGGTGACGTACATGCCGGAGCGCAGCTTGCCGCCCTCGCCGACCGCGGCGCGCAGCTTGCTGTTGCGGGTGACGGCATCGACCGTCGGGTCGACCGCGGTGATCGCACCGTCGATTGCCGCTGCGTCGCCGCGGATCGCGATCCGGACCTTGTTGCCGACGGCGATCGTCGCGAGGTCCTCCTGCGGCAGCGAGAAGTCGACGTACATGCCGCCCTGCGATTCGAGCGTGGTGATCATCGTTCCCGGCGCGAGGTACTGGCCGACGTTGATCGCGCGGATGCCGGTGCGGCCGGCGAACGGTGCGCGCACGGTTTTCTGCCCGATCTGCGCGCGCAACGCGGCGAGCGCGCTCTCGGCACCCGCCAGCTCGTTCGCGACGTTGTCGTACTCGGCGCGCGGGATCGCCCCGACATCGAGCAGCTGCTTCGTGCGGGCGAGGGTCGTCTTCGCGAGCGCCGACCGGGATTGCAGCGCCCGCATCTGCGCGGACTCTGTGCGCGAGTCGAGATTTACGAGCACCTGGCCTTGCTTCACGACGTCGCCGGAATCGAAGTGGACCTTGACGACCGTGCCCGGCGTCTCGGCGGCGACCTGGACGCTCTGCGCGCCAGAGATCGATCCGATCGCGGACAGTGTGGCCTCCCAGGTCTTGGACTCGGCGACGGTCGAGCCGACGGACTCCGGTGGTGGTCCGGCCGCCTGCATGGCCTCGCCGAATCCAATCAGCTGCTTGATCTGTTTGACCTTGACGCCCGCCAGTGCGGCGATGACAAGAAGGAGGGCGAGCGCTACGACGAGGTAGCGCGGCCAAAGTCTGCGACGTTTCTCGGTCACTGTGTCCCCCGACGATTGCAGCTGCCGTGCTGCATAGCACAGGCCACTCCGATGTCTTACGAGGCGGGGCGCGTTCGCCGATG
>JBBJLY010000255.1:0-11562 GCA_037720695.1 Kofleriaceae bacterium
GCGTGGCGCACCCGACTTCGAGCGCGATGTCCGACAGCTTGCGATCGGACTCGCGCATCAGCCGCTTCGCGCGCGCGACCTGTGCCGCGGCGAGCTCGGCGCCGAACGCGGTCTCGGCCTCCGCGAGCCGGCGCTGGAGCGTGCGCTCCGTGATCCCGAGCGCCTGCCCTGCCCGGTCCATCGTCACGTGCTCGAGCTCGGCGCGGTCGAGCCAGGTGCGGAGGCGCAGCAGCAGATCGTTGCGCGCGGTGTCGAGCTCGGCGATCTCCTCGCCGCAGCAGACGTGACCGAGCCAGGCGAGCGCCGCGTCGCGGAGCTCGAACTCGCGGAGCTCGTACGGCGGCGGAAACATCGCGAGGTAGCCCTTCAGGAACACGGCGCCGAAGTCACCGCGCGAGACGACCGCCTGGCGCTTGACGGCCCTCGCACGCGCGTCGCGCCGCGGCTCGAGTAGATCGCGCAGCGTGGTGAACGTGTCGCGATCCGAGGCCACCAGGTGCGTGACATCGATCAGCGTGTCACGCGGCGGCCCATCGAACGTCGCCGTCCAGACCTGGCCGATGCGCCGGGCCTCGGCGACGTCGAACGCACCCCACGCGATCGTCACCACGAGCCCATGAGAGGTGACTCCGAACGCGAAGCTGCGCGAGCGCACGCAGAACCCCTGCGCCTTCCCGTCGATGTCTGCGAGCTCGCACGCGCGAAGCCTCACCTCTCCCCCGCAAGCTCGATCGGCCTCACGACGGACATCGTACGGCACGGGCGAACTGTTTGGCGCCGTTCCGGAAGCGCCGGCGCCGCGGTGGGGTTACTCGTCGCGCGCATCGTGAACTCGAGTCGTCGGGTGTTGACCGACTCGGCATTCCCACGATGCGAAGGGGTCGCCATGCGTGTCTCTGCGATTTTCTCTGGTCTGGCCTCGCTCATGCTCGCCGCATGCGTTGTCGACGACGACGCCACCACGGACTCGGTCACCGAGTCCGACCTCACCGTCCCAGACCGGATCTGGGTCCCGAACGCGTTCGGCGCTTCGGCGACACTGAGCGCCGAGAACGGGGTCGACACCGACAGCGCGTTCTTCGCCGACCTCGGGACCAACGGGCGGACCTGCGGCGACTGTCACTCGCTGGCAACGGGCTGGTCGGTGACGCCGCTGCAGCTCCAGCTGCGGTTCGCGCTCAGCCAGGGGCACGACGCGATCTTTCGGCTCAACGACGGCGCGACGTCGCCCCGCGCGGCAGTCGCGACCTTCGAGGATCGGCGCACTGCATACCGCATGTTGCTCGACCGCGGGACGATCCGCGTCGGCATGCCGATGCCAGCGAACGCCGAGTTCGAGCTGGTCACGGTGGACGACCCGTACGGCTACGCGAGCGCGGCCGAGCTGTCGCTGTTCCGGCGCCCGCTGCCCGCCGCGAACCTCCGGTTCAATGCAGTCGTGATGTGGGACGGGCGCGAGACCCCCGCGGCCGGCGCCACGCTGCACGACGCGCTCGCGCACCAGGCCAATGGCGCGACGATGGGACACGCGCAGGGAATCGCGGTGGAACCGGGCCTGCTCGACGAGATCGTCGGGTTCGAGGTCGCGCTCACCAACGCGCAGGTCGTCAGCTTCACCGCGGGCCGGCTCGATGGCGCGGCCGGGCGCGGCGGGCTCACCGCACTCGCCGAGCAGCCGGTCGTGCAAGGCCCGATGACCCTGTTCGACGCCTGGACGACGCAGCCCGTCGCCTCGGATCGCGCGGCGATCGCCCGTGGCCAGGTCGTGTTCAACACGGCGCTCGATAGCGCAGGCGGGACGTGCAGCGGTTGCCACAACGTCGCGAACGTCGGCACGCGATTCGATGGCAGGTTGTTCAACGCCCGCGTCTCGAAGCCCGAGCTCCGCAAGCCGGAGCAGCCGCTCTACACGTTCCGCCGGATCTCGACCGGCGAGCTCCGCAGCACCACCGATCCCGGGCGCGCGCTGGTCACCGGGCTGTGGGCCGACATGGATCGGTTCAAGGTCCCGGGGCTGCGCGCGCTCGCCGCGCGACCGCCATACTTCCACGACGGCTCGGCGGGCACGATCGAGGCCGTCGTACGGCACTACGAGGCCCAGCTCGGGTTCGTGCTCAGCGACGGGCAGCGTACGGATCTCGTCGCGTTCCTCGCAGCGCTGTGAGCCGCGTCCGCTGGCATGTCGCATGCTTCACCTGAGGCATGTCCACCACCCGCACGCCTGAAGCTCCCAGCAAGTCGCCGACGCCTGCGGGTTCGCCACAGTCGTCCCACGAGGGCGCACCCGCGCCCGATCACGACGTCGTCGCAGATCCGGCGGGGCAATCGCCCGACGATCCGATCGACTTCGCGTCGGATACCGCGGTCGGGCGAGGCAACGAGGAGCGGGCGAATGCCGAGCCCGAGCCGGCGGCGCTGCACGACGCCGAGACCCCGGGCGTGCCCGACGTCGCCCAGAAGCGGCGCGACGCGGCGCATCACCACGACAGCTGACCGCCGGTGTTACCGTTCGCGCGATGCTTCCGGTAACCGAGCTCGCGGCTGACGCGGGGACGCTGCGTGGCGTGTTCTCCGATCTCGACGACACCCTGACGCGTGGCGGCGTCGTCGAGCTCGAGGCGTATGCCGCCCTCGTGCGTGCACGCGCTGCCGGACTCAGAATCGTGCTCGTCACGGGACGCCCGGCTGGCTGGGCGGAGGTCCTCGCCTCGCTGTGGCCGATCGACGCCGCGATCGCCGAGAACGGTGGCATCGCGTATCTCAAGCGCGAGGGCCGTGTCGAGCGGATCTACTTCTCGTCGAGCGACCCGGCGAAAGATGCCACGCGGCTGTCCGCGCTCGGCGAGGAGATCCTTCGCAGCTTTCCGTTCGCGCGCCGCAGTGACGATAGCGCGCTGCGGATCACCGATGCGGCGTTCGACATCGGCGAGACCCAGCACCTCGCCCCCGACCAGATCGACGCGATCACGACGCGCTGTCGAGAGCTCGGCGCCCGCACGGTGGTCTCGAGCGTGCACGCGCACGCCTGCTTCCACGAGGCCGACAAGGCAAAGATGTCGGCGCGCGTCGCGGAGCTGATGTGGAACGAGCCGGGTGCCGAGGTCGCCGCGCACTACGCGTTCGTCGGCGATTCTCCGAACGATCAGGCCGCGTTCGCGTTCTTCAGTCACTCGATCGGGGTCGCCAACGTTGCCCGCTTCGACACCGCGCTCGACCCACCGCCGCGCTACGTCACGCCATCGCCGAGCGGGCGCGGCTTCGCGGAGGCGATCGCCGCGATCCTGCCGCTCACCTGATCACCCGGCCCGACCAAGCCACGTACCATCCACGTCGTGATCGAGCTCGCGAACGTGTCGAAGCGCTACGGCGAAGCGTGGGCGGTCCGCGGGGTCACGCTCGAGATCGCCGCCGGCGAGCTGGTCGCCGTACTCGGCGAATCGGGGAGCGGCAAGACCACGCTCGTGAAGATGGTGAACCGCCTGATCGATCCCGACGGAGGATCGATCAAGGTCGACGGCAAGCCGATCGCGACCACCGATGCCGTCGCGCTGCGCCGCACGATCGGCTACGTGATCCAGCAGGCCGGGCTGTTCCCGCACTGGACGGTGGCCGCGAACATCGCGACCGTGCCGCGGCTGCTCGGCTGGGACGATCCGGTGATCGACGCCCGGGTCGACGAGCTGCTCGCGCTGGTCGGGCTCGACGGCAAGCTCCGCGATCGCTATCCCGACCAGCTCTCCGGTGGCCAGCGCCAGCGCGTCGGGGTGGCGCGCGCACTCGCGGCCCGGCCGCGGCTGCTGCTGCTCGACGAGCCGTTCGGCGCGCTCGATCCGATCACCCGGGTCGCGTTGCAGGGCGAGCTGCGCCGCATCCATCGCGAGCTCGCGCTGACCACGATCATGGTCACCCACGACATGGTCGAGGCCCTGACGCTCGCGGATCGCATCGTGGTCATGTATCGCAGCGAGCTCCGCCAGGTCGGCACGCCGCGCGAGCTGATGACGAACCCGGCGGACGACTACGTCGCGCAGCTGATGAGCATGGCCCGCCACCAGGCGGACGCGATCGCCGGAGTCTCGGCGTGACCGAGCTCGTGCGCGGCCTCCCGCCGCTGCTCGCGAGTCACCTCGTGCTCGTGCTGGTCGCCGTGCTCGCGGCGATCGTGCTCGGGGTCCCGCTCGCGATCGCACTCGCCGGCCGGCCGCGGCTCGCATTTCCGATGGTCACGATCGCGGGCGTGATCCAGACCATCCCCGGGCTCGCGCTGCTCGCGCTGATGGTGCCGCTGGTCGCCGAGACGGGAGGTCTCGGGATCGGCGTGTCACCGTTTGGCTTTCCGCCTGCCGTGATCGCGCTGACGCTGTACGCACTGCTGCCGATCCTGCGCAACGCGATCACCGGCCTGCAGGGCGTCGATCCGGCGGTGCTCGAGGCGGCGCGCGGGATGGGGCTGTCGCCCGGCCAGATCCTGCGCCAGGTCCAGCTACCGCTCGCCGCACCCGTGATCGCCGCCGGCATCCGCATGGCGACCGTGTGGACCGTCGGCGCGGCGACGCTGGCGACCCCCGTCGGGCAGCCGTGCCTCGGCAACTACATCTTCGCCGGCCTGCAGACCCGCAACTGGTCGATGCTGCTCGCTGGCGTGATCGCCGCGGCGGCCCTCGCGATCGCACTCGATGCGATTCTTGCGGCGACCGAGCGAGCGCTGTCGACGCGGGGGCAGCGGCGCGGGTGGATCCCGGCGGCAGCGATCGTCGCCGTGGTCGCACTCGTGATCGTCGTGCTCCCGCGCGCGGTGGAGCCGGCGACCAGCGGTTCGTATGTCGCGGTCGCGAAGCGCACGGAGCGCGCGGGCGTCACCAAGGTCCGGGTCGGCGCGAAGACGTTCACGGAGCAGTACATCCTGGTCGAGGTCATGCGGGCGCGCCTCGCGCAGGCTGGGATCGCGGTCGAGGTCGTGGAGAGCCTCGGCTCGACCGTGGTGTTCGATGCGCTGCGGCTCGGCAACATCGACGCCTATGTCGACTATTCAGGCACGGTCTGGGTCAACCACATGCAGCGCCCGCCCGGCGCGCCGCGCTGGCAGATCCTCGCCGAGGTCGAGGCCTGGCTGGCGCGCGAGCATCGCGTCCGTAGCCTCGGCTCGCTCGGGTTCGAGAATGCGTATGCGCTCGCAATGCGGCGGGCGACGGCGGAGCGCCTGCAGGTGCGCGCGATCGGGGATCTCGCGAGGCATGCCGGCACGCTGGCGATGGGCGGCGACTACGAGTGGTTTGGTCGCGGCGAGTGGGCGGCGGTCCGGCGCGCGTACGACCTCCGGTTCGCGCGCACGCCGACCTTCGATCCGACGCTGCTCTACGACGCGGTCGGGCGTGGCGAGGTCGACGTGATCTCCGCGTTCTCGAGCGATGGCCGCCTGGTCGCCAATGATCTGGTGACGCTCACCGATCCGGAACACGCGCTGCCGCCCTACGATGCGATGATCCTGCTCGGGGCGCGGGTCGCCGACGATCCGCGCGTCGAGTGTGCGCTGGCTCCGCTGCGCGGCGCGATCACCGTCGAGCGGATGCGGCAGGCCAACTTCATGGTCGACCGCGCCGACGGTGACAAGGCCTCGCCGGCCGCCGCCGCGCGCTGGCTACTCGGGCCCGTGCCCGCGGCCGACTGCACGAGCCGTCACGGTCCGTCGGGATCGCCGTGATAGCGCCAGACGTGGACGCGCGACACGCCCGCCGCGTCGTCCTCCGTCCAGGTCACGAGCGGTCGCCCGAACGGATCGATCGCGAGCCGCGGGCCATAGCCCGGCGTCGCCCCGGCCGTCGCCTCGAGCCGACCGCGCCCGACCGGCAAGCAACCCGCGGGGGTGCAGCGGTGGACATAGATCCCGTCCTGTGCCGACGAATCGACCTCGGACCACGCGACGTAGACGACATCGGGTCCGCGGGTCACCAGGTCATACACGTTCGGGAACGTGGTCGAGCCGCCGACCTGGCCCGGTGCCGCCTGCAGCATCTGCTGCCAGTACGTCCACCCGGCTCCGTCCCAGCGACCCACATAGATCCCCGTCTCGGTGCCGTCCGACGACGCAAAGGCGATGATCGGGCGACCCGCGCTGTCGACCGCGACATGCGGGCTGTGGTGATTCCCGACCGGGCGCCCCGCGACGACGATCGGGCTGCCGCCGAATGGATCCCACACACCGGTCGCGGGGTTGTGCTTCGCGAGGCGCACGCCGTCCTCGGTCCACGCCATGAACTGGGAGCCACCACCGCTGGCGAGGTTCGGGGCGATCGCGTGCGTGTTCGTGTTGGTCGCGCTGATCGCCGACCCGCGCTGGACCACGTTGGCGCCGAGCAGCGACACCACGGAGATCCGCATCGGCGCGTTGATGTCCGTGGTCTCCGCGTACGCGATCCACATCGCGCCATCGGCATCGACCGCGGCCGTCGAGTGCGGCACGAACGAGTACGCGCCGGTGGTCCCGAGCACGCCAGCACCCGGCGGTGGTACCCAGGTGCCTCCGGTCGCACGGCGCACCGCGCTCGCCATCGCTCCCGCGGACCACTCGGGCCACACGACCGCGAGCCCGTCGCTGCCGACGACGACCGTCGGATCGTAGGTCACCGCATTGGTCGCCGTCGAGTGCCGCAGCGGCGCGCCGATCGCGGTCCACGTGGTGTCGCTCTCGTACGCCATCACCCGCACGTGGTTGTCGGCGGAGTACGCGACGACGGGTGCGTTGTTCCACATCGCGAGCCGGGGTGACGACACGTCGCCGGCGAGCGCGGCCGGTGGCGATCCGAGGTCGACCCAGCCGCGTCGCGGATCGGGAGGTGCATCTGGAAACAGGGGCCCGTCGATCCCGCCATCCCCCGGCTGGTCGTCGTCGTCACCAATGCCCGGCTTGCCGGCAGACGCGCACGCAGCCAGCAGCGAGCACAGGATCACAGCGCTCCTTCGCATGCGCGCGACCATAGCAAGCGTGCTGCAAGGCCCTGCCTGCGAACCCGCCCACGGCAGGAACTATCGCCCGCGCTTCTGCTCGCGCAGCATGAACAGGTAGAGGCTCTCGACCTTCTCGCGCGCCCACGGTGTCTTGCGCAGGAACTTGAGGCTCGACGGCACGCTCGGGTTTTCGGTGAAGCAGCGGATGCGGACCTGCTGCCCGAGCTCTGGCCAGCCGAAGTGCGCGACCAGCGCGGTCACGATCTGCTCGAGCGTGATCCCGTGCAGAGGGTTGTGGGGCTGCTCGGCGCTCATGCTTGCGGTGGTACCGCGCGAAAGGCTGTAACGCGAGCCGACCGGACGCATCTACCTGCGCACACCGATGACGAAACGAGGATCCATGCACTTCAAGTTCTTGGTCGTGACGCTGTTCGCGGCGGGCTGCGTGACCGAGGCCGAGCCCACCGAGGCAGAACCGGAGGCCGAGACCACGCGGATCGCGCCCCGCGAGGAGCTCGCGCGAATCGCGCTCGCGCAGGGTGAGGTCACCTACTACGAACTGACCGACACCGGCGAGGTCGCGATGCTCGCGCGCTCGATTCCCGGCGCCGACGGCCAGATGACCGTGCTCGACCGCGACCTGACACCGCTCGACGCGTATCTCGCGCTCACCACGAGCGACACCCCGATCCCGCGCGCGCTCGCCGCCACCGATCCAACGCGCGTGCCCGCCGGGCGCGCGCTCGCCGACAAGCTCGTGGTCACGACCGCGCGCGATCAGGCACGCAGCGGCACCACGAGCCAGGCGACCGCGGCCCAGATGTGCAACGAGGGCGGCTCGTCGGAGTCGTTCTTCGCGCAGATCTGTCCGATGTTCGCGACCTGGGACGTCAGCTTCTGCCACAACGGCACCTGGCACTCGGTGACTGACGAGTGGGACAACGTCGGGGCGTCGCGAAGCATCACGCTCGCGTGTGGCGCCAACGGCCGCGTCCGCCACTACTACAAGGCTGGGGGCCTCTGGTACGAGACCGTCGACGAGCCGATCCCGGCGGGCGAGATGTGGCAGTGGACCTACGTCGGGGTCTCGGACCTGCGCCGCAAGATCACGCACAGCCGCACCGCTCCCGGGTTCGTGCGCGGCGCGTCCTGGTTCCTGTAGCCGGTCAGCCTGCCGCGCCACGCCCGGCGGCACGCCCCGAGAAGATGCAGCCACCGAGGAACGTGCCCTCGAGCGCGCGGTAGCCGTGCATGCCGCCACCGCCGAACCCGGACGCCTCGCCCGCCGCGAACAGGCCGACCAGCGGCGTGCCATCCGCCTTCAGCACGCGGCCGGCGAGATCGGTCTCGAGCCCGCCGAGCGTCTTGCGGGTCAGCAGGTTGAGCTTCACCGCGATCAGTGGGCCGAGCTTGGGATCGAGGATGCGTCCGAGCCGCGCGGTGCGGATCAGCTGGTCGCCCTTGTAGTTGCGCGCCTGGCGGATCGCGGCGATCTGCAGGTCCTTGCCGAAGCTGTGATCGAGCTGGCGGTCGCGCGCGACGACCTCGCGCTCCACCGTCGCGAAGTCGAGCAGCGGGGTCTCGGTCTTCTTGTTCATGCCATCGACCAGCGTGCGCAGGTCGGTGGCGACCACGAAGTCGGCGCCCTTGTCCTTGAACGCCTCGACCGGCGCCATCGCCTTCTTGCCGATCGCGCGCCCGAGCACGCCCATCCAGTCCTTGCCGGTCAGGTCGGGGTTCTGCTCCGATCCGGACAGCGCGAACTCCTTCTTGATGATCGCCTGGTTCAGCACGAACCAGGTGTGCTCGTGGCCGGTCTTCATGATGTGCTCGAGCGTGCCGAGCGTGTCGAAGCCGGGGAACAGCGGCGGCGGCAGCCGCTTGCCGGTCGCATCGAGCCACAGCGAGCTCGGCCCCGGCAGCACGCGGATCCCGTGGTTGTCCCAGATCGGGTCCCAGTTGCGGAGCCCTTCGGTGTAGTGCCACATCCGATCGCGGTTGATGAGATTCGCGCCGGCTTGCTCGCTGATCGGCAGCATCCGGCCATCGACGTGATCGGGCACGCCTTGCACCATGACCTTCGGCGCGCGACCCAGCCGCGCGGGCCAGTGCTTGCGCACCAGCTCGAGGTTCGCGCCGATGCCGCCCGACGCGACGATCACCGCCGCCGCGGTGACCTCGAACGCGGCGATCTCGGTGCGCGAGGTTCGCCGGCCGCGGATCTCGGCTGTCGCCTCGAGCTGGTGACCGCGGACACCGGTCACCGCACCCGCGGTCACGATCAGCTCGTCGACGCGATGCCGGAACAGGAACGTCAGCCGGCCGCGTGCCGCCGCGTCCTGCGCGCGCCGCACGAACGGCTCGATCACGCCGGGCCCGGTCCCCCACGTGACATGAAATCGCGGTACCGAGTTGCCGTGCCCGACGGCGCCCCACCCGCCGCGCTCGGCCCAGCCGACGACGGGGAACCACTTCATCCCGAGCTGCTTCAACCACGCGCGCTTCTCGCCGGCGGCAAACTGGACGTAGGCCTCGGCCCACCGGCGCGGCCACGCATCCTCGGCGCGATCGAAGCCCGCGGTGCCCAGCCAGTCCTCGAGCGCGAGCTCGTAGGAGTCATGGATGCCGATCCGCCGCTGCTCGGGCGTGTCGACCATGAACAGCCCACCGAACGACCAGAATGCCTGACCGCCGAGCGTCTGCTCGCCCTCCTGATCGACGACGATCACGCGCTTCCCCGCGTCCACCAGCTCGTTCGCCGCCACGAGGCCCGCGAGTCCACCACCGATCACGACCGCGTCTGCTGCGTGCTTGGTCATCCTGCAGCGCGTGCTTAGCAGGCGCGGCCCCGCACCCCAACTACTTTCCGAGCAGCACGATCAGGCCGTCCGCGATCGTGTGGCGCCACATCCAGTCGTCGTGAAACCCGGGAAACTCCGCGTAGCTGACCGAGTAGCCCTTCGCGACCAGGACGTCGCGCAGCTGGCGGTTGCTGTCGCGCAGGTGGAATTCGAAGATGCCGGTGTCGAGGTAGAACCGGATCGAAAGCCTGTGCGACCTCACGAGTTCGCGGGTCAGCACGCCGCCTGCCACGTAGTCGGAACCGTCGCTGTCCATCAGACCGGCCGAAGCCAGTGCTGCAGAAATAGCTCTGTGCCATTTTCTCCACGTCGGCCTCGGCACGTCGGCGCCGCGCTGCCCCACCCCCGACTGTCCGCCCGTCGGCCGCCGCGCTGCAGGAATTCGCTCCGCAGGAATTCGCTCCGAGCCATTTTCTGCACGTCGGCCTCGGCACGTCGGCCGCCTGCCGCCGCGCTGCAGGAATTAGCTCCGACCGCTCCGACCTATTTTCCTGCACGCCGCGCTGCCAAAATTAGCTCCGAGCTATTTCTGCACGTCGGCCGCAGCTGTCGTGTCGCCCCTGCTGTCCGCTCGTCGGCCTCGGCACGTCGGCCGCCTGCCGCCGCGCTGCAGGAATTAGCTCCGACCGCTCCGACCTGTTTTCTGCACGCCGCGCTGCCGGAATTAGCTCCGTGCCGGAATTAGCTCCGAGCTATTTTCTGCACGTCGGCCGCAGCTGTCGTGTCGCCCCTGCTGTCCGCTCGTCGGCCACCGCGCTGCCGGAATTAGCTCCGAGCTATTTCCTGCACTGCTGTCCGCTTGTCGGCCGCCGCGCTGCAACATCCCGGCTGTCCGCTCGTCGGCCACCGCGCTGCAGGAATTAGCTCCGCAGGAATTAGCTCCGAGCTATTTCCTGCACGCCGCACTGCCCGAATTGGCTCCGAGCTATTTTCTCCGCGAGCTATTTTCTCCGCGCTGCCGGAATTAGCTCCGTGCAGAAATTAGCTCCGAGCTATTTTCTGCACGTCGGCCGCAGCTGTCGTTTCTGCACGTCGGCCGCCGCGCTTCACCACCCAGCTGTCCGTCCGTCGGCCCGCCGCGCTGCAGAAATTAGCTCCGAGCTATTTTCTGCACGTCGGCCGCGGCTGTCTTGTCGGCCTGGCGGCCGCCGTGCAGAAATTGGCTCCGAGCCATTTCTGCCCAGGAGCCATTTCTGCCCAGGAGCCATTTCTGCCCAACCCGTTGGCTGCATGCTGCACAAGGCTTCGTCCGGCGCCCGGACATCGTCGGTTCGAGATCGAACGACAGACTGAACTGATAGAGCGACATGGCTCGTTGATCGACGGCCAGCCCGAACCTTGTGAGCCCGCATGTCCAAGACCCATCCTGTCGTACCTGGCGCCACGTACCACCTGATCTCCCGGTTTGTCGCAAAGGAGTGGTTCGTGGAGTCAGAGGTCGAGCGCGCGCGATATTTGTGGCTGCTGGGCCGCGCACTGGAGAGGTCGGACTGGCGCTGCTTTGCCTACGCGGTGATGAGCAACCACGTGCATCTCGCGCTGCAGGCGGGCAGTCAGCCCCTGGCGGGCTGGCTGCGCCAGGCACATGTGCCGTTTGCGATGTGGCTCAACGAGCGTCGCGAGCGAATCGGGCCGGTGTTCGTGAGGGGACCGCGGCTTCGCGCGGTACGCCCCGAAGGGGCCGCACGGCTGGTCTCGTACATCCACAACAATCCGGTCCGGGCGCGGGTCGTGACACGTGCGAGCGACAGCGATT
>JBBJLY010000256.1:0-11535 GCA_037720695.1 Kofleriaceae bacterium
GCACCATCCGACGCGACGGCGACCGCGTGACCGCGCGTGCACGTGCCGCTCGCAGTGCGCGACCAGATTTCGGCGCCTGCAGAATCGAGCTTCTTCAGAAGATTGTTCGTCACGATGTAGATCGTGTCGCTCGGTCCGGTCTCGAGCGAGGCGACGTCGAGGTCGAGCGTCCAGATCGTCGAGCCCGTCGGGCCGAGCTTCGTCAGCTTGTTTGTCGATGCGACGATCAGGTTGTCGCTGCCGTCGTATGCCGCCGCATGCGGTACGGCGCCCGGCAGCAACCGCGTCCATTGCTCCTTCGCATCCTTCTGGAACGTCGCCGTGATCGTGCTCGCGCCGCCGGGCACGGTGTAAAAACACTCCGCCGTCGCCGACGTGCAGCTGCCACTGAAGCCACCGAAGCCCGAGAACGTCGATGCGCGGATCGAGATCATGTCACCGGGCTGCACGGGAACCGGGCAATCCGCGAAGCAGGTCGCGAGCACGCCGACGCCAGACTTGCGGACCTGCACTTCGCCAGTGCCAGTGCCGGCGAACACGAGGTTGACGCTGCTGCTAGCCGTCGACGCAAAGCTGATGTTGACCGTGATGGCGTGATGTCGGCGTCGACGCAGGTCGTCGATTGCGCGCAGCCCGCGATCGACCAGCTCGTGATCGCGGTCATCGCGCTCGGCACGGTGTCATCGTCCTCCCTCGACGAGCGCCGAGCACGTCACGCCGCAATCGAGGGCGGCCGGCGTCGAGGTGATTTCCCGAGCCAGTTCCATCACGAACGACCGAGACCATGCGCGCGCCGTGAACGGTGAGGCCCGCCGCGTACGTCTCGCCGGCGCTCGTGACGGAGGCTGCCGGTGATCGCACCGGCGCCTGGGGGTAGCGTTCACGATATGTCGCAGCCGCCCGGCGCGAGCGTGGCGCCGCACGTCGAAAGGCCGCGCGTGAACGCCGCATTCGTGCCTGCGACGGCATCGATCGGCGGCCCCGAACCGTCGTTGCGCACTTCAACCGTGGTCTGCGCGACTTTCCGATCTCGAGCTGATTGAACGAGACCGACGGCGGGTTGAAGTGAAGATCCGGCATCACGGCGTGACCGGTCATCGTGACGTCGTGCGTGCCGCCCGGCGAGCTCGCGATCGAGAGCGTCGCGACGCGATCGCCGATCGCGGTTGGACGAAACAACACGACCACGTCGCAGCTCTCCGCCGGCGCGAGTGCTTTCGCGGCGCAGGTCGTCTGCGCGTTATCGAGAACGAAGTCGTTCGCCGCGGCGCCGGTGATCGCGAGCGCGATCGGACCGGTGGCGCCCTGCCCGCTGTTCGTCACGCGGATCTGGCCGGTCGAGCCTTGGCCGACGTTTGCCTGCGCGAGCGTGAGCGCATCGATCACGGTGCCGTCGGGGGTCGTGACCACGACCTCCGGTTGCGGTGGCTCGACGACGTCGTCGCCACTGAACCGCCATCGCCACACGCCACGAGCACTGTCGCCACGAAGCTAATCCGCCACATCTACTCAGTGTGCCCAGAATCGACGGTTTTGGAGAGCGACGTGGGTTGCTTAACATGACGAAGTCCGTGAAATTGGTCACGTGCGCTGTTGCCTGGTCCTGGTCCTGCTCGCCGCTTGCGATCACCGACTCCGCCGCCGCGGCAAGAACCGCCACCAGTTGTGGTCACGCCCACCGATGCCGCACCTGCGGCACCCGTCCCGCCCGGCGATGATGTCTGCCTCCAGATCGGCGCCAAGATCGCGGAGGTCATCATCACCGCGACGACGGACCCGACGCAGAAGGCCGCATACGAGCAGGAGCGCACCAAGCTCGTGAAGCGGTTCAGCGATAACTGCGCCAGCGAGAAGCGGCCTGAGGCGACGCGCGCGTGCTTTCTCGCGTCGAAGACGCCTGCCGAGATCGAGGCGTGCAGCCGCGATCTCGCGAAGCCGGCGCCCACGCCGCCGCCGCCTGGTGCGGGCTCGGGTTCGGGTAGCGCCGGCCGAGAGACGATCAACTTGACGATCGGGTGCTGCGCGAGCTGCCGGTCGTGCTCGCGCCGATGGAGGACGTCACGGACGCCGCGTTTCGGCGCGTGTGTCGCGCGGCGGGCGCTTCGTCTGCGTGACCGAGTTCGTACGCGCCGAGCAGATCATCGCGCACTCCGCGCTCGCGCAACAACGGGCGGGGTTGGCGCCGGATGATCGGCCGACCGCGATCCAGATCTATGGTCCCGATGCGGACCAGCTGCTCGCGGCCGCGCGGATCGCCGAGGAGAGCGCGCCGGCCTTCATCGATCTGAACTGCGGGTGCTGGTGCCTGCGATCGCACGGCGCGGCGCCGGCGCGGGTTGGTTGCGCGATCCGCCGGCGATGGTGGAGATGGCGCGGCGAATCGCAGCCGCGGTCGCGTTGCCCGTGACGGTGAAGACGCGGATCGGGTGGGGTCCCGAGTCGCACATGCCGACGTCGATCTCGCGCGACGGCTCGAGGATGCCGGCGTCGCGGCGTTGACGATCCACTGCCGAACTGCGGCGATGGGTCCGAAGGACGGGCGGACTGGACGGGCCGCGCGGGCGCGCGAGGTCGTCTCGATTCCCGTGATCGTCAACGGCGACGCGAACCGCGGAGGACTGCGTGCGCGCGCTCGCCGAGACCGGATGCGCGGCGGTCATGATCGGCCGTGCCGCGATCGCGAACCCGTGGGTACTCGGGAAACGCGCGCGCGGCTGGCGGGGAAGACGATCGCGAGTCCGACCGACGATGAACGGCTCAGCGTGTTTCGCACCCTGCTCGACGCGAGCATCGCGATCCGCGGTGAACGCGCAGGCGTGGCGTTTGGCGAGAAGCGGCAACGTCGGCATCGCTGGCGCTGCGCGCGCGGCTCGTACGTGCGCAAACACGCGCCGAGCTGCTCGACGGCTTAGACTATTCGTGTGGAGACTGCGCGGCGCTGTTTCCGTGACGTCGCCGAGCGCGAATCGGCGTGGCCCGCGCTCGCGGAGGCGTTGCACGTCGCGCTGTGCCGACGCAGCGGCAGCCGATCGGCCGGGTCGCGGCGAACGAGGACACGCCGAGGTGATCGTCGGCGGCGATCGCCCGGCGTCCGTGCGCGGCCACGCGCGAGCAGCAGACTGACGTCGTCGCAGTCCATGCTACGTGCGGGCTGGAGAGGTGAGTGCGGATACGCGGCGTCTTCGGCCTTGCGCGCGCGCTCGCCGAGCGTGCGGCACACCGAGGCGGCGAGACCCGGCACGTCGTCGACGAGCTCGAATTCGACGCGCTCGAGGCGAATCACCCGCGATGCACGGAGCGCGCGCAGATCGTGCGCGACCAGCGACGGCGCGGACGCAGGCGAGCTCGTCGACGACTTCGCCTTGACGATGCCGCGCTCGCCGAGCGCGAGCTCACCATCGTCGACGACAACGAGCGCCTCGAGCACGTCGCCGGCGGTGACGATCACGCCGCCTGCGCGGATGTTGACCTGCCGCGCGCTCCGCGACATCGGCGAGCTGCCGCGGTGAGTGATGCGAGGAGCGGAACGCGCCCGAGGGCGATGAGCGTTTCGACGCGGCTGGGCATGTCGGTGGCTTCCTCTTCTTTGACGGCGGGTTCGACTGGAGACTGCCCCGCTGAGGCGACGGAACAACTGGCGCTCGCGGCAAGCGCTTCGGCCTGCGCCGCGCTCGCGATCGTATCGCGATGAACGCTGCGCCCGGCGGCGCCGATCGTGTGCAAGCGAGCGCGCGACAGCCGATCGCGGCCGGCGAGCTCGGTCCGATCACGTGATCGCGCGCAGGCGGATCGATCCCCGCGCGCGCGAGTGCGCCGGCGCGATCCGCGGCGCCGATCGTCAACCGCATCGACGAGCCGCGCGACGAGCGCATGCGGCAGCGCCGCTTCGATCACCGCGAGTGCGAGCGCGCTCGAGGCCACCGCGCGCGTGACCCCACGCCGCCGCGGCACGGGCGATCGCGGCGACCGGCGGCGCGCTGCGACGAGCAGCAGCACAGGTGCGCGATTCTCGCGCAACCGTTCGTCGAGGCGGCGCCCGAGCAGCTCGTCTCCGGGTTCCACGAGCACCGCGATCGCGGCGTGGGTTTGATCGAGCGCGTCGAGCTCGGCATCGATCAGGCGATCGAGGTTCGCGGGGGTGACCGCCAGATCAGCGAGCAGCGCTGCGGCGCGGTCACGTGCGCGGCGGCGGCCCCACGCTGCAGTGGCAACGAGCTCGCCGGCTGCGGCCTGGCCGAGCGAGATCAACGCTTCTTCGGCGGCGGCACGCACGTCGTCGTCGGGCTCGCCGAGCGCACGCGCGACGCGCCGCAGATCTTCGGGGTCGATGCTGTCGGCGCCCTCGAGTAGCGCGCCGGTCAGCCGCAGCGACGCGGCGACCTCCGGCGTAGCGTCGCCGGAACCATCCGACGGCAGCCTCATCAGCGACGTCAGCATGTGCTCGGGCGCCGTCGGGCTCGCGCCGGTTCTCCACACGCTCGCGTGCGAGCTCGAGCAAGTCCGCGCGCAGGAGCGACAGCTCGGCGCTGCGGTGATCGCGCGCCCACCGCACCACACGCGTGAGCGCGATGAACGCGGCGGTGCGGCCCGTGACGTTGCCGCGTCCACGGCGCAGCGCGCGCGTGATGTGGCGCGACGCTTCGAGCACGCTCTTCCTCGTGCGCGTCGAGGGCGCGCGCGATCTCGACGCACAGCCCTCGACGGCGACGGCCCGCGGGCCCGGTATCGCGCACGCCATCGGCGAGCAGCGAGAGGATCGCACGCGATCCTTCGCGAGGCGCAGGTTGAGCTCGGCGGTCAGCGCGAGCGCCGGGTCGGCCGCGGCGCGCCACGCGGCGAGATCCTCGACGGTGATACCGCCCGCCAGCCCACGGCGCGGACGGCGAGCCCGAGCTCTGCGTTCGTCGCTTGCCGCGCGGCCGCGATCAACACCCCACCGTGCGTCTCGGCCGGCGCGTCGAGCACGGTGATCAGCGATCGCCAGAGCGTGATCCGGCCCTGTGCACCTTGGTCGCTGACCGCGCTGACGAGCGGCAGCACCGCGTCGACGCGGCCGCGCTCGTGCAAACGCGCAAGGAGCTCGGCCGCACGCTCGGGGTGCTTGCCGGAGATCCTACGAGCATGTCGATCGAGCGCGCGTCGACGATCGCGTCGACGTCATTGCCCTGATCCGGCGGCAGCTCGATCGCCAGCATGGGCAGCTCGCGCGCGATTCGCGTCGACGCGGCGAGCCACACGGCGCCGGCGATCGCCATCACGACGTAGAACGCGGTGGGGGCACCGACGAGCAACGCGGCGATGAGGCCGCCGAGCACGGCCCCGGCGCGCTTCGCCGTGCCGTCGAGGAATCCCGCGACGCGGCCGCGCACCGCCGACGGCAGCAGGCGTCTGCGCGAGCTTCTCGGCGGGCGTTTCGATCCCACCGTCGAGGACGCGCGACGAAACTTGCGCGGCGATCGCGACGGCGAGGATGGGCGCGATCACGAGGCCGAGCCCCGCCGACAACGCGAACAACGGCGCGAGCATCAGTGCGTGGCCCGTGCCCATGCGCGAGAGCAAGCGATGCGCGAGCGTGAGCTGGACGATCAGCGTGAGCGCCTGGCCGAGCCCGCGCACACCGCCGAGCGTCGCGGCGAGATCCGCCGTCGAGCCGCCCTGCCCTGCAACGGCGACGCCGAGCGCGAAGTACACGAGCGACGCGAATACGCCGGCGAACCCGGTGACGATCGCGAGGTGCCGTGCGCGTGAATACGGGTTCCGCGCGCCACGCGCGGCCGACCGCGATCAACGCGCCGGCCTCGGCGCGCCACGCGACGTCGCGGTCGTCGGGATGCGCCGAGCCCGCGAGCAAGAGCATCATCGCCGGCGACGAGCACGCCACGCTCGCCTGCACCCGCGGCGATCGGAATCACGAGCGTTGCACCGAGCGCCGCGCTGTTCACCCGGCCGCGAGGATCGGCACTATGCGCCGGCTGCGGCGGGCATCGAGGCGCTCGGCGATCACGACCCAGAACGCGAGATCGGTGGCCGCCGCGAGCTGCTTGCCGCCGACGAACGTCAGCGCGGCCGCGGCCCGGGGCGCGACCAGCGACAACCCGGCGAGCCCGGCAAGCAGCACGGCGGACGCGATCGCGAGGGTCGCAAGGATCCGCCGCCGCTCGAGCCGATCGGCGAGCCCGCCGACCACGGCGAGCACGACGGCGAGCAGCGCGCTCGAGATCGCGACGGCCTCGCCGAAATGTTCGGAGCCGAGATCGGACAGGAACATCGCGTCGGCCGCGGCCGCACTCATCGCGGCGCCCGCGCTGGCGAGCCCGAACACGACCGCCGAGGTGCCGACCAGGGCGCGCTCGTCGGCTCGCAAGCTCCCGAGGAAGCCGGGCACGAGCCGGGCCCCGATCGATGTCAGAGCGAGACCGGCCACGGCGTGCGATCATACTGCTACCGACGCTGCATCTCCGTGTCATGATGACCGAATGCGCAACGGGCTCGCCATCGCCGTGATTGCCGTCCTCGGCTTCGGCGGGGTGACCGGCATCGCGATCGCGCAGCGCAAGGGCCGCACGCTCCACCAGGATCTGCCGGCCCCGACGGATGGCACGCGGATGGTCGGCAGCGGCAGCTCGGCCAACGCGTTCCGC
The DNA here is from genome assembly GCA_037720695.1 of Kofleriaceae bacterium. Taxonomy (GTDB): domain Bacteria; phylum Myxococcota_A; class Polyangia; order Haliangiales; family Haliangiaceae; genus JABFXX01. The sequence goes on from JBBJLY010000256.1 coordinate 6,642, forward strand.
TCGGGCGACAAGATGATCCCGAAGCCAGCGCTGGACGATCCGAAGTCGGCGCCCAAGGACGAGCCCGTGCTTGGCAGCGGCGGGTTCGGCGCTGACCGCAAGACCTTTGTCACGCCGGACGACAACACCGGCTCCGATCCCACGCTGCACTACGCGAGCGTCTACAACCCCGACATCATCCCGTTCAAGCGGATGAGCGCGCTCGACGGCGTCGCCGACAACTACAACCTCCACATCAAGCGCACCGCGCTGAGCGAGCTGCGGGTCGGCGGGGTCCGCGACGACGCGACGCGCGATCTGTTTCGCGGTTCGGTCCTCATCAAGCTGACGCCCAACAAGGACATCCCGCTGCCAAGCGTCGCGCCCGACATGCGGATCCTCGCGTACGAGGTGAAGCCGCGGATCGCGCTCAAGTTCTCGAAGGACGGGGCCGACAACTTCTACGTCCGCAGCGACGAGTCCAACGCCAGCGGCACGTACCGGCTGAACCTCGACGTCGACGCCGACGCCGGGTACTTCGCGACCTCGCTGCCGACCAAGCGGACGTACAAGGTCAACGAGGTGATCGCCCAGACGCCGCAGGAGCTACGGCCAAGCGTCCCGGACAGCGTCAGGCGCGAGGGTCAGATCACGCTCGACAAGATCGGCGTCGCGGCGGACTGGGAGCTCGGCCCGGCGTTCAACGCGATCGTCCGCCACTTTCGCGCATTCGAGGCCAAGTCCCTGCCCTCGCCCGGCAGCGGCAACCTGTATCGCGATCTGTGTGACAGCCAGGCCGGCGTGTGCCGGCACCGCGCGTTCGCATTCATGATCACCGCCAACACGCTCGGCATCCCGACCCGTTATGTGTCGAATGAGGCCCACGCGTTCGTCGAGGTGTGGTTTCCCGAGCGCAGCTGGCAGCGCATCGATCTCGGCGGCGCCGCGTTGCGGATGGAGGTCACCGGCGCGCGCGACAAGACGCTGCATCGCGAGCGCTCGCCGGATCCGTTCGACAAGCCCCAGTCATACAAGAACAGCTACACCCAGCTCGAGGGTGACATCGCCGGGCTCTCGCCGGGTCAGCTCGACGACAAGCGCAAGCCGCTGGATCAAGCACCGCCGAGCGGCGCGCCCGGACCCGGCGTTGGCTCCGGTGCCGCGGGCTCCGGTGCGGGGCTCGGCTCGGGGGCCATCCCCAACCCGTTCGATCGCGTGAACCCCGACCAGTCGCTCGACCCGATCCCGCACGATCCCAAGAAGGCCGACCTCGACCTCGAGGTCACGCTCGCGGACGCCAGTGCCTACCGCGGCGCCGAGCTGCGGATCGAAGGCCACGCCACCTCGCGCGGCCGCCCCGTCGCCGGGCGCCACATCGACGTGTTCCTCGCGCCACCCGGTCGCGATGGCAGGAACTCGTCCGCGATCGGCCGCGTCGTCACCGGACCCGACGGCCGGTTCAGCGAGCGGCTCGAGATCCCGGCGTCGGTCGACGTCGCGACCTACGAGATCCTGCTGTCGTCGCCTCCCGACGCGCTCTACAACGCCGCGCTCAGCAAATAGTGATCAGTGGCAGTGGTCGAGCGTCAGCTCGCCGCGAATCGTGCTGGTGCCGACCGCGCAGTCGAGCGTGACCTTGCCGTTGACGACCTTGACGTTGTTGATCGTCATGTTCGTGGTGACCACGTCGGCTTCGAGCTTCTTGCAGTGCTCGGGGTTGAGCACGACCGAGCTGCACTTCGACTTCTCGGCCCCCGAGCCTGCGCAGGTGGTCGCGTTGTTGACCATCACCTGCCAGCCCTTGGTGGGATCCTTGACCAGCTTGATCGCGATCCCCGACTCGTCCGGGCCGACGGCGAGCGCGCCGAAGTACTTCTCGTTCTCGCCCGAGTAGCACAGCCCCTTGTCCATCACCCAGTCACCGAGCTCTCCCTTGGACTCCATGCGTCCGGACACGGTGCCGGGCTTGAACATCTCCTTGATCGTGTTGCAACCAAACACCGCGCAGACGACCAGGCCTGATGCACGCAGCTTCATCGCACCAGCCTAACCGAGATCAGCCAAGATTCACCGGGAACGTCACCAGCGTCGGAGCGCCGGTCGCCGCGAACCGCAGGCGTCCGGTCGCGCGTTGCACGCACGCGAGCAGGCCGTGCTCGAACAGGTAGTGCGGCGCCTGGATCTTGGTCCGCGTCACCCGGCCGTTGCCGTCGACGACGATCTTGACCGTGATCGTCGCGCGCAGGTCGGTGCCGGTCGCGCCCTGGGCGACGCAGTCGCGGACGCCAGCTGCCTGGTTCGCGATCACGCCGTTGATCTCGCCGTCGTCGAGCGGGCGCGCCTCGCGGCCGGCGCCCATGTCGATCTTCGCGGTTGGCAAGGTGACGTCGTCGCCGCGCCATTCCAGCTTGCGGTCGGTCTCGGTCAGCCGAGGCGGCTCGGTCTCGTCGAACTCGTCGGGATCGGGCTGGCCGACCGAGCCGGCCGGGCGCCGGCGCGTCTTCTTCGTCTTGGCCACGCCGCCGTCTAGTGCCGCCGCGACGACGCCCGCGTCGTGCGCAGGAGTGGCGCGGCCGGCCCACGGCGGACGCAGCACGAGATACATTGCGCCCGCACCGACGACGCAGCCGATGAGCAGTCCGATCAGCGCACCCCGCACCCCTCGCTTGTATCACCCGACGCGAGGTGGGGCGAATCCAGCATTCTCGGCCGGCGGGTCCGTGCTCCTGGTGCTCGCCTCGATGGCGACCCTGATCGTCACGCAGGACCTGGCCGCGATGGTCGGCGCGCCGATCGAGGTCTCGATCGGGCTCGGCCAGCTCGGCCTGCTCGCGATCCCCGTGGCGGTGGTCCTCGGCCGCCACCTGCCGCTCGACATGCTCGGCCTGCGCCGGACCGACCTCCGCTATTTCGGGGCCGCGGTCCTGATCGGCGTCTCGGCCTGGTACCTCAACATGCACCTCGCCGGGTTGCTGGCGCTGCCGGAGGGCGAGGTCGATCGGTTTGCCCGCCAGCTCGAGGAGCCCGCGCTGCCGGTCGCGCTGCTGACCATCGCGCTCGCCCCCGCGATCTGCGAGGAGATCGTGTTTCGTGGCGTGCTCACCCGCGGCCTCGCGACCCGGTTCCAGCCGTGGGCGGCGGTCGCGATCGGGGCGACCCTGTTCTCGCTCTACCACAAGCCGATCCAGATGCCGGCAACACTCACGCTCGGCCTCGTGTTCGGGGCGCTGACCCTGCGCGCGCGGTCGGTCGTCCCGTCGATGCTCGCCCACTTCCTCAACAACACGATCGCGCTCGTCGTGTCGCGGGGTGACGTGCCCGAGGTCGCCGGCTGGCTCGCCCGCAACCCGGTGCCGGCGATGATCGGGTCCGGGGTCGCGACCGCTGCGGGGATCGTGCTGTTCGCGCTGCCGGACCGAGGTCGCCCGTGAGTGACAAGGACAAGCTGTCGTTCACGACGCTCGCGTTGCGGCGCGAGCTGCCCTCGGACCACTTCGAGCTCGCGCCCGTCACCGCGCCCGGCATCGCGTCGTACGGCCCGGCGGACCGGACCGCGATGGAGCTCTCGCTCGCACTGTCGGAGCTCCCCGACGAGGCGCGCCCGACCACCGTGGCTCGTTACCTGCTGCCGGACGGCGTGCGGCTCGAGCACATCGAGGTCGCGCTCGGTCGCAGCGAGTTGCCGGGCCGGCTCGGTCGCACGCGCACGTACACGATCACGGTGATCGTCGTGCCCGAGCTACGCGCCGACGCCGGACCTGCCGGGCACTGGGTGTTCGTGCCTGGGATCGACCACGCGTGCTACGTCGATCGCAAGGAGGACCTCGCGAAGCGGATCCGCGCCGAGCTCGCGATGCTGCCCGCGGCCGTCGGCCTCGACTTCGACGGCTGGCTCCGGCTGGTGACGTGGACGCCCTCGACGCTCGAGGCGATCACGGTCCAGCTCTCGACCACACCGCTCGGCGAGGCGCAGGGTCGCAAGGCGCTCGCCGAATCCGAGCGCAAGCGACAGGCGACCGCGACGCTCGACGGTGCGGGCCGCAAGCTCGAGCCGGCAAACCCCGTCCTCCCGCTGGTCGGTCGTGACGAGTTGCTCGCCGAGCTGACCCGCGTGCTCGACGGCGCCCGCCGCGGCGTCCTGCTGGTGGGCGACGAGGCCGCCGGCAAGAGCGCACTCGTCCACGCCTGGATCGCAGCGCACCCGCAACGTCCGGTCTGGGCAACCTCGGTCTCGGAGCTGGTCGCCGGCGCAAGTGGCCTCGGGGAGTGGCAGGCGCGCATCGCGGCGGTGCTCGCGGCGGCCGAGACCGTCGACGCGATCCTGTACTTCGACGACTTCGGCGCGGTGTTCGCAGATCGCTCGGTGGAAGGTGGCGTCGATCTCGGCGGCGCGATGCGGCGGCATGTGGTCGACGGTCGAGTGCGCGTGATCGGCGAGCTCACCGCGGTCGCCCTCGATCGCGCGGAGCGGCGCGACGTCTCGCTGATCGGCTCGATGCTGCGGATCACGGTGCCTCCCACCGACCCCGAGACCACGGTGGCCGCGTGTCAGGCGTGGGCCGCGTACTGGGCAAAGACCCAACCTCACCGACCGCAGATCGCGGCCGCCGCGGTACCGACCGCGGTCGATCTCGCGCGTCGCTACCTGCCGTACCGCGCGTTCCCCGGCAAGGCCGTGCGCCTGCTCGAGGAGCTTCGCGTCGCGCACGATGCCGGTCGCGACGCCCGTGGCGCGGGTCCGGTGCTCGGCGAGCCAGCGCTGTTCCGAGCGTTCTCGTGGTCGACCGGGATCCCGATCGCGCTGCTCGCCGACGAGCAAGCGCTCTCGCGCGCCGACGTGATGCAGGCGCTGCGCCGGCGCATGGTCGGCCAGGAGCTCGCGGTGCGACGGGTCGCCGATGCGATCTGCGTCGCG
>JBBJLY010000257.1:0-11534 GCA_037720695.1 Kofleriaceae bacterium
GTCGCTGCCTGTCGCGCCATGTCGCTGAAGCGCGAGAGCCAGGTGACGTCGCGAACCCCGTAGTCAGTGCCGTACACGGAGACGAGCGCCGCCCTCAGCTCGTCCAGCGTCGGGTCGCCTTGCGCGACTTGCGGCTCAACCAGCACGACACGCACGCGCGGGCCGTCTTCCAGCCTGCCAAGCGCATTGATGCCCTTTTCACCGACGCGGATGCCCCGCTCGGGCTCCACGGCCATGTCGCATTCGGCAATCAAGTAGCTGACCGACGGCTCCCAACCCGGAAACTCGATGCCAGCCTTCTTGCGGATGAGACTGCGCCCGCCATCGCAGCCCACGAGGTACTGCGCGCGCAGCGAGCCGCCATTGGAGAGCTCGACATCGACGCCATTATCGCCCTGAGCGAAGCCGGTTACCTCACGCCCGCGGTAAATCGACACCTTGAGCTCTTCGATCCACGCCGCCAGCACGCGCTCGATGTGATTCTGCGTGAGCGCGAGCCCGTAGTTGTGGCGCGTCGGAAAGTCGCTGATGTCGAGCGGGATCATCGCGAAGCCCGCGACCTGCATGATCGTCCCTTGCGAGAGGAAGCGATCCGCGATGCCGCGCTGATCGAGCATCTCGATCGTGCGTGCGTGCAGGCCGCCTGCGCGCGAACCGGCAACGGTCTGACTCGTGCGACGCTCGACGATCGCCACATCGACGCCGGCCAGCGCGAGCTCGGCCGCGAGCATCAGGCCGGTCGGCCCGCCTCCGCCGATCACCACCGCATGATCGAGGTTTGCTGTCATGGCCGACGACGGTGCGGCATGACCGGGGGCTTGCCGCAAGCCCCCCTCTCTGGCATAAGACTGAGGTGGAGAGAGTGTCGGGCGCTGGGCGCCTGGTCTCGACCGTCCGTCGCTCCAGCCTCAGCGCCGCGTGCGCTTCTTGACTGGTCTCTTCTTCACGGCCTTCTTCTTCTTCACGATCTTCTTCTTCGCGGCCGCGGCCTTCGGCTTCACCGTCGGCGCGATCATCACAGTCCCGGCATCGGGAATCGCAGCATCGACCGCGGCGTCGACCGCAGCATCTGCGGGCGCATCGATCGCCGCATCGATCGCCGCATCGATCGCCGCATCGATCGCCGCATCGACCTGGATCAGGCCGACGGCATCGATCCCCGACACGGCTGGCACGCGGCCTCCGGCGGGCGTCCCGCTCGCGAAGCCGTAGCGATACGCCGCGTATCCACCGCCGGCGAGCACGAGGACGGCGACGCCACCCAGCAGCCAGCTCTTGCCGCGACTCGCCTTGGCCGGCGCCGGCGCGGGCATGAACTGATCGCCGCCGACCACCGCCCCGGCCCACATGCTCATGTCATTCTGAGGTCCGACCGGTGGCTTCGGCGCTGGCCTGGCCGGTGGCTTCGGCTTGTCCGGGACGAGCTGGCTTCCAGATACTTCCATCGTCCTGTCGTTGTCATCGGGCCGCTTCGCCATCCGGCCACGAGTCTAGCGCCGCTGCGAGGCCTGGCATACGATCGTTGGCACCCGTGCGCCCCGAACACCCAGGCGCTGCACCTCTCGAGCCCTCGCGCGCGGTCATCAAGCTCCAGCAGGCGACCGACCGCGAGCAGATCTTTGACGTGTTGCTGCGAGCGACCCGCTCGAAGGTGCGGTTCGCGGCACTGCTGTCGGTGCACCCGGACGAGATCCGCGGGCGGCGCGCGCTCTCCGAGCCGGGTCTCGTTTCCAACGTGGCGACGCTGCGGATCGCGCGCAACACGGTCCCCGCGTTCGAGATCGCGGTGACGGAGCAGCGAGCCGCGATCGGCCCGATCGAGACCGGCGAGACGTTCATCGACGACCTGCTGCTCGAACAGCTGGCCTATCCTGGCGCTTCGACGCTGATCCTGCCCGTGGTGATCGGCGAGCGAACGGTGGCGCTGCTGATCGCGCATCGTGGCAATGCCGATCTGCTGCACGCAGAGGTCGCCGACCTGATCGTGCTCGTGAGCGCGGCCAACCCGGTGCTGGCTCGGGTGACCAAGGAGCGCGCGCGCACGCTCGCGGAGGGCTACGAGGTGCTGATCGAGGTGGCCAAGGATGGCGCGGATCTCAGGGCCGCGTTGGCGACGCATCGCCACAGCGAGCAATGGTTCGACGTCGCGGACACGATCCGGGCGCTGATTCGCGAGGGCATCGAGCACGGGGACCCCGCCGAGGACGAGCAGCTCGATCTCCACATCGAGCTCGCGCGCGTAGAGGCCGAGCGGATGGGCCGCCCCGACCGGGCGATCGAGGCGCTGCGTCGCGCTCAGGCGATCGATGCTGGCGACACGCGCGTGCTGGACGCACTCCACGCACTGTTCGTGCAGCACGGGAGGTGGGCGGATTGTGTCGAGCTGCTCGAGCAGCGGACCGTGCTCGCCGAGGGGCGCCGTCAGCGGATCGCACTCCTGCTCGAGCTCGGGTCGATCGCGAGCGATCATCTCGACGACGACGAGCGAGCGATCGCCGCCTACGAGCGGATCCTCAAGGCCGAGCCACAGCACGAGGTCGCCGCGTGCGAGCTCGAGCGGCTGTACGAGACCCGCAGGGACTGGGCGAAGCTCGCCGGGCTGCTGTTCGACCGCGGCATGCGGCTACCGGATCCGCAGGTCTGGATCCCCGCGCTCGAGACCGCCGCGCAGCTGTTCGAGGACAAGCTCGGCGATCCGCGCACCGCCTTCCTGGTCTGGGTCGAGCTGTTCAAGCGCGAGCCCGAGCACGCCGGCATCCTCGAGCAGCTGGACCGCCTCGCCCCCGAGTTCGGGGCGTGGGAAGATGTCGTCGGGGAGGTCGGCGTCCTCGGCGAGCATCTCGAGGCGAAGCATCCGGCGATCGCGGCAAGTGTCTGGTTGCAGGTCGCGCGGTGGATGCGCGACCGACTCACCAACGTCGACGCCGCGATCCGGCTGTTCCAGCGCGCGTTGAGGCTCGCGCCAGATGATCTCGGCACCGTGTTCGAGCTCGCGGAGCTGTTGCGCGGCGAGGCGCGCTGGCTGCAGCTGCTCGAGCTGCTCGCGAGCCGGGTCGAGCTCGAGCAGGATCCAGGGCGACAGAGCGAGCTGTACACCGAGCTCGGAGAGATCCACGAGATTCACCTCGGCGATCCGGCCGAGGCGATCGAGCACTACGAGCGCGCGCTGACTCGCGAGCCCGAGTCCGCCAACGTGCTGGTCGCGCTGCACCGCGTGTACCTCGCAACCGAGGCATGGCCCGAGCTCGGCGAGCTGTTGCCACGGTTGATCGACGCGCTCGCATCCTCCGCCCCGCGCGCGGTGCTGGTCGAGCTGCAGGTCGAGCTCGGGACGATCCTTGCCGACCGGCTGCAGCGGCCCGACGAGGCGGTGATCGCGTTTCGCGAGGCGCTCGCACTCGAGCCCAAGAATGCGATCGCGTTCGAGGGCCTCGAGCGGGTGCTGGCGTTGACCCACCAGACCGTCGCGTTGCTCGACGCCACCGAGGGCAAGCTCGACAGCGGCCCGCGCGACGAGCAACTCGCGCGGTACGCCGAGGTCGCGACCGCCTGGCACGATCAGGGGCGCTACGATCGCGCGGCCGCGTGCTGGCGCAAGCTGATCGCGATCTCGCCGGCGGACCTCGCCGCACACCAGGGGCTCGTCCGTGCGCTGCGGGCGGGACCACACCGTGCGCCACTCGTGGTCGCCCTGCACACGCAGCTCAAGCTGGTGAAGGGGCCGAGCGACCGCGTCGCGCTCCTGCTCGAGCTCGCCGGCGTGTTCGAGACGCTCGAGGATCTCGAAGGGGCGAGCGCCGCATATCGCGAGATCATCGCGATCGATCCGCGCCACCTCCAGGCGCTCGACGCGCTGGCCCAGCTCTACGATCGAGCGGGACGCGTCCAGCCGGCGCTCGAGGTGTTGCAGCGCCTGCTCGACGATCCTGCCACCGACCCTGCCGCGCGCGGGGACCTGCTCCAGCGCGTCGGCCACGTCTACCTGGGTGCCCAGGACGCGGTGAACGCGCGGCTCAGCTTCGTCCAGGCGCTCGGGCTCGATCGCAACAACGCGCGTGCTCGCGAGGGCATGGCGCGCGTCCACGTGCAGCAAGGCGAGCTAGTCGCCGCCGGCGAGGAGCTGATCCGCGCGGCTCAGCTGTCGACGCGCGAGGACGATGTCGTGCGCTGCCTGGCCGACGCGGCGTGGATCTACCGCCATCGGCTCGGCGACACGGTGCGAGCGCGCGAGTGCCTGCTGATGATCCTCGAGCTCGAGCCCGGGCACCCCGATGCCAAGCAGGCGCTCGCCGAGCTGCTGCACGATACCCAGCAGTGGGAATCGCTGTGGCCGCGGCTGCAGCAGGAGATCCATCGCGTCGAGGCCGACGAGGAGGTGCCGGCGACCGAGCGCCATGACGTCTACCTGCGAGCGGCACGCTGCGCGGTCGAGCTCGGCAAGCTCGATCAGGCGATCGCGCTGTACGACGCCGCGTGCTCGATCGCGCCGACCCCCGTCGCGCTGCTCGACCGCGCGGATGCGATGTACCGCGGGAAGCGGCTCGAGGCGGCGGGCGACGCGTATCACCAGATCACGGCGCGCCATGCGGATGCGCTGGACCGCACGCAGCTCGCGATGATCTACCGCCGACTCGCGACCATCCACACCGAGCTGACCAAGCTCCCGCAAGCGCAGCTCTATCACCAGAAGGTGCTCGACCTCGATCCGACGAACAAGGCGACGCTCGCAGATCTGGTCGAGCTCCACCTCGTACGCGGTCACCACGATGAGGCGATCGCGACGCTGCGCACGCTCGCGTCGAACGCGACGCCCGCCGAGCGCGCCACGTACCTCGAGCGCATCGGCGACCTGTATCGCGACAAGCTCGACAACCGGCCGCGCGCGATGTCGACCTACCTCGACGCGCTCGAGCTCGACGGTGGCAACCGGCGCGTGCTCCAGCGGCTGCTCGATCTGCAATCGGAGTCAGGCCAGTGGAAGGCGGCGGTCGACACGATCGCGCGGTTCCTCGAGCACGAGACGGACCCCGCGCGGCGTGCGGCGTACCTGCTCGCGTCGGCGGAGATCCGGCGCACCGAGCTCAAGGACAAGCCGGGCGCGCTCGATCATTACGAGGCCGCGCTCGACGAGCTGCTTCGCGAGACCCCGCTGACCGCCGCGACCCGTGGCCGGGCCTTCCAGGCGTTCCGCGCGCTCGAGGTCGGGATCACCGCCGACGAGAACTGGAAGTACCTCGAGCAATCGTACCGCCGCATGATCAAGCGGCTGCCGAAGGGCGATCCGGATCTGGTCGTGCTGTGGCACGCGCTCGGCGACATCTATCGCGCGCGGCTGCAGCACGTCCAGAGCGCGATCGAGGCCTACGAAGTCGCGCACTCGCTCGATCCGGACAAGTCGACCCGCCGCGCGCGCCTGCTCGCCGAGCTCTACGCGGCGACCGGGGTCGCGCAGCCCGACGTGGTCTCGGAGCGCGCCGCCCGGCTGATCGAGGACGACCCCACCAACCCCGACGCCTACCGCGCACTCGGCCAGACCAGCATCGAGGCCGGGCGGGTCGACGAGGCGTGGTGCGTCGCGCGCGCGCTCGTGTTCCTCAAGCAAGCCAACTCGCAAGAGACCGCGCTGTATCGCCAGCACCAGGCGCAGGAGGTGCGCAAGGCGGCAGGCATTCTCGACGAGGACGCGTGGAGCAACGTCCGCCACCCCGACGAGGATCGAACAATCAGCGCGATCTTCGGCCTGATCTGGGAGTCGATCGCCGCGCTGCGTGCAGGGCCGGCCAAGAGCTTCGACCTGAAGCCCAAGGAGCGGATGCGCGTCGAGCACGACACGCGGGTGGTCGCGAAGATCTTCCGCCATGCCTCGCGGGTCGTGAACGTGTCGCTGCCCGAGGTCTACGTCCAGCCGCGTCGACCCGGCCGGTTGCTGCTGGCGAGCGTGCTCGAGAAGGGACGGCTGACGCCGGCCATCATCGTCGGACGCGATCTGATGACCGGATATCGCGACACCGAGATCGCGGCCGCAGTCGGCGCGATGCTGACCCTGTTGCGGCCGCCGTACTTCGCGAAGCTGTCGCTGACCTCCGTGGACGATCTCGAGGCGGCGCTCGCCGCCGCCGGTCAGCTCGTCGGCAAGAAGCTCGACCGCCCGCAACTCGAGCCGCTGATCGCGACGTACCTGCCCGAGCTGCAGAAGCGCGTCACGCGCCAGACCGCGGAAGCGATGCGGATCCTGTTCGAGCACCTCTCCGAGCCCGACCTCGCCCGTTGGCGCAATGCGGTCGATGCCGCCGCGCAACGAGCCGCGCTGCTGGTCGCCGGCGAGCTCGCCGCGACCGCGCGCATGGTGTCGAGCGAGGGCGCAGCTGCCAGCGGCGTCCGTCCGGGCCAGCGCGTGCAGGAGCTCGTCGCGTACTCGGTGTCGCCGGCGTACTTCGCGGTCCGCCACCACCTCGGCGTTTCGGTGGCATGATCTCGCGGTGAGCACCCCCCCGCCCGGCTACGGCGATCCGACGTGCGCACATGTCGCGCGCGAGATCGGCGTGTGCACCGCATGCGGGCACTGCGAGCACGAGGTGGTCCTGAACGGCGCATGCTTCCTGTGCGGCACGACGGATCTCGATCCGATCGCGATGTCACCGAAGCCGCCGCCGGTGATCCCCGCCACGATGCTCGTCCGCAAGAAGTGACGGGTGAGCGCTTCGCCGCATCTAGCTCGGCGCCGCGCCTTCGCGATCGACCGCGATCCCCATCGCCTGGTAGCCCTTGTCGACGTAGACCGTCGAGCCGGTGATGCCGCTCGCGAGTGGGCTGCACAGGAACGCGGCGGTCGAGCCGACCTCCTCCGCCGTGATCGCCTCGGGCAGCGGCGAGTTGCGCTTGCAGTAGTCGAGCATCTGATCGATGAAGCCGATCGCGCTCGCCGCGCGAGAGGCGTAGGGACCCGCCGAGATCACGTTCACGCGATGGCCATACGCGCGACCGGCCTCGTACGCCAGCACGCGCGTATCCGACTCGAGCGCTGCCTTGGCTGACGACATGCCGCCGCCATATCCCGGCACGACGCGCTCCGCGGCCATGTACGACAGCGACAGGAACGAGCCGCCCTTGCGCATCGTTGGCGCGAAGTGACGGACCATCGAGACCATCGAGTACGCAGAGGCCGAGACCGCGGACAGGTAGCCCTGACGCGACGTCTCGAGTAGCGGCTTCTTCACCTCCGAGCCGTTGGCGAGGCTGTGCACCACGATGTCGACGCCGCCATCGGCCTCGACGGCCTTTGCGAGGCCCGAGATCGTGAAGTCTCCGAGGTCGCGGTAGCGCCGGCTGTCCTTGACCTCGGCGGGCACGTCCTCGAGCTGGTCGTAGATCGCGTCGAGCGGATAGATCTTCGCGAACGCCAGCTTGCTGCCGTCTCGCAGCGCGAGCGACTCGTCGAACTTGCCGCGCTCGAGCATGGTCTTGAAGATGACGAGCGCGGGCGGCCACGTCGCGACCGACACCTTCGCGCCGGCCTCGATCAGCGCCTTTGCGATCGCAAAGCCGAAGCCGCCGTCGTCGGCGACACCGGCGACGAGCGCGTGCTTGCCGCTGAGATCGATCTGAAGCATGGGGCTGTGATCGCGCGAAATCTGCGGCGTTGCTATGGTCCCGGCCGTGAAAGATCGGCTGTTGCGTGGAGTCGCACGCGTCGCGCTGAACGGCCCGATCGGGCGCAGGATCGCGCGCCCGCGCCAGCAGGGACACGAGGCTGCGCTCGACCCACAAGTGGCCGCGGTGCTCGCGCTGCAGCGCATGTTGCGACTGCCGGCGCTCGACTCGATGGAGCCCGTGCCGGCGCGAAGGTTCGCCGAGGCCGGGCTGTCGCCGTTCGACGTCGAGTCGTTCGCGATGGCGAAGGTGATCGACGCGACGGTGCCCGGGCCGGCGAATCCGATCCCCGTCCGGATCTTCGTGCCGCACGACGCCGGGCCCCACTGGATCGTCTACTTCCACGGCGGTGGCGGGGTGATCGGATCGATCGAGAGCTCGGAGCCGGTGACGCGCCTGCTCGCGGCGCAGACCGGCTGCACCGTTGCCTCGGTCGAGTACCGGCTCGGGCCGGAGTCCCGGCATCCGTGCGCGGTCGAGGATGCGTGCGCAGCGTTCGTCGCGATCCGCGCGCGCGTGTCGGGCCGCGGCAGGATCGCCGTCGCGGGTGACAGCTTCGGCGGCTTCCTCACCGCGCACGTCGATCATACGGTCTCGCCGCGGCCGGATCTTCAGATCTTGATCTATCCACTCGTGGACATGACGTTGTCGTCGCCGTCGATCGATCGCCACGCGGATGGCTATCTGTTAACCCGCTCGATGATGCACTGGTTCCGCGACCACTACCTGCACCCCGAAGACGACCGCCGGGCGATCTCGCCGGGCTTCTGGCCCGACCTGGGCGGCTCGGCACGTGCGATCGTCGTGACCGCCGGGTTCGATCCGCTGGTCGACGAGGGGGACCGCTACGCCGAGCGGCTGGCGGGCGCAGGCGTGAGCGTCCGACACCGACGCCATCCGTCGCTGATCCACGGCTACCTGAGCCTCGGTGGCGCTGTCGCCGCCGCGCGTGCCGCGACGGACGAGCTGTGCGCCGACATCCGCGAGCTGCTCTGATACGATCACGCGCGAGTGACGGCCGTGTTGATCGCGCTGGTGGGGGTCGGGCCGGGAGTCCAGCTCGAGGAGCAGCTCGTCGCCGCCGGGCTGACCGCGAAGTGGGATGCCGCGGAAGCCGACGGACCGCGCGGTAGCCACACGCCGATCGTGGTGTTGATCGATGCCGATCACCTCGGCGACCAGCTCGCGAGCGTGACGGAGCAGTGGCGCGCGCTGCGCTCGGTACCGGGTGTGGTCGCGATCGGCAGCTCGGTGACCGCACGCGAACATGCGCCCCGCGCACGGGTGTCGCTCGTCGCGCCGACCGCGAAGCTGCAGACGCTGGTCGCCACGATCCGCGAGACCGCGAAGCTGCGGCTCTCGGCCGCGATGCGCTGGGACACCTTGCGCGCCGCCGTCAAGCTTCCGCCGTGCGATGACCAGCCAGCCGCGTGGCAACCGACGCTGACCGCCGCGCGCACGGTCGATCTCGAGATCCCGCGTGCTGCGCTGCGCTGGTTCGCGAACCACTACGCGACACCGACGCCGCGGCTCGACGAGCTGCGCGAGGACCGCCTGCTGACCGTGCCCGAGCTCGAGGCAGCAGCGGTGCTGGACGGCACACGCACCGTGCAGACGCTGGTCAAGGCCGGGCCGCTCGACCCGATGCAGACGGCGCGGTTCCTGTGGACGCTACGCTCGATCGGCGCGCTCGACCTCACCCCCGAGGTGCGCGATCTCGCGACCGGCCAGCGGCGCCTGCTCGCCGAGCTCCGCGCCCACCTGCGTGCACGCGCGACGCGGCTCGAGAAGAGCACGTTCTACGACGTCCTCGAGATCACACCGCTCGCCGAGTATCCCGACATCGAGCACGCCTACCAGCTGGTGGCGATGCGGTTCGCGCCGGCGACCCTGGCCGGCCACGACCTCGCCGAGCTCGCCGGCCCGGTCAAGCCGATGTGGGACCTCGTCGAGAAGGCGCGGTCCGTGCTGGTCGATCACGCGCAGCGCGGTCGCTACCACGACTGGCTGCGCCAGCGGATCGGCGAGCTGCGCACGGTGTGGGCCATCGATCCGGCGGTGATCGCCACCGCCGCAGAAGCGTTCGCGCGCGGGCAGCGCTCGCTCGGCGAAGGCGATGTCCACCGCGCGATGAGCGAGCTCGCGATGGCGTGCCGTCAGTTTCCCGGACACCCCGACTACGAGGCCAACCTCGCGTGGGCGCGTTATCGTGTCCAGGTCGCGTCGGGTCGCGACCGGATCGAGGCCGCGGTCACCGAGCGCCGCACGATCGAAGCGCTGCTCCTCGGCTGTCGGCCCTGGCCGCGCGCGCTGGTCGCGCTCGCCCTGCTGTGCGCCGCGGGTGGCGATGCCGACTCGGCGCGCTGGCACCTGCACACCGCGCTCACCGTCGACCCCAGCGTACCGGCCGCCGCCCAGCTCGCCCAGCGGCTTGGCATGCGTCGGTGATTCGGTATCGTAGGGGCGTGCGGATCGCCGTGCTGGTCAGCTTGCTCGTCGCGTGTCGCGATCCGGAGGTCAGGCGTCCGCCCGGCAAGCTCGAGGTCTCGGTCGCACCCGCCGGTGACGTCGCGGCGATCGTCGTGCCCGAGCTGGCGCGCGCCCGCGCCGACGGCAAGCAGTTCCTGGTCTATGTCGGCGCCACGTGGTGCGAGCCATGCCGCGCGTTCCATGATGCGGCGAAGGCAGGCGCGCTTGACGCGACGCTCGGCGATCTGCGGATGTTCGAGTTCGACCTCGACCGCGACCAGGCGCGCCTCGAGGCCGCCGGTTACCGCTCGCCCCTGGTGCCGCTGTTCGCGCTGGCGGGCGAGGATGGCCGCGCATCCGGCAAGCAGACCGGCGGCGTGCGCAAGGAAGGCGACGCGGTCGACCAGATCACGGCGCGACTGCGCGCGCTGGTCGACGTCCGGTGAAGATCGAGGATCGCCTTCACGCGGCCAAGCCCGGCGCGATCGAGGCCGAGCTGGTCGCGATCGCGCTCGAGGCGACCTCTGCCGAGCACGGTGCACTGTTCGTCTGGGACAAGGAAGCCGAAGGGCTCGTCCTCGTCCATCACGTCGTCAATGGCGTGACCGTGACCCTGCCGCGCGTGGTCAAGCACGATGGCCCGAAGGCCGGCATCGCGCTCCACGTGTTCGACGAGGGCGAGCCGTACCTGTGTTCCGAGACCGCGAAGGACCCGCGCTACACCCGCTACCTGATCGATGTCGGCTCGATCGCCGCGGCGCCGATCCGCTATCAACAACGCTCGATCGGCGTGCTCACCGTATCGACCCGAGATCCGCGCGGCATCACCGCGTCGCACCTCACCGCGCTCGCCGCGATCGCCGAGGTGGCGGCGCCACTGCTCCGGCGCGCGCAGGTCGACAAGCTGTCGCGCGCTGCCACCGGCCGGCCGCTGATGATCAAGGGCCTGTCACCGGCCTGGCACGAGGTCGAGCGCAAGCTCGAGCTCGCCGCGCCCACCAACGCACCGATCCTGATCCGCGGCGAGAGCGGCACCGGCAAGGACCTGGTGGCGCGCGCGATCCACTGGAACAGCCGGCGCGCCGACAAGCCGTACGTCACGGTCAACTGCGCCGCGATCCCCGAGACGTTGCTCGAGTCGATCCTGTTCGGCCACGTCAAGGGCGCGTTCACGGGCGCCAGCTTCCACAAGGTCGGCGAGTTCCAGAAGGCGAACGGCGGCACGCTGTTCCTCGACGAGGTCGGCGAGCTGCCGGTGATGCTGCAGGCGAAGGTGCTGCGCGCCGTCGAGCAGGGCGAGGTCCAGCCGCTCGGATCGAACGAGCCACCCGACCGGGTCGATGTCCGGCTGATCTGCGCGACCAACCGCGACCTCGAGGCGATGGCGAAGACGGGCGCATTCCGCGACGACCTGT
>JBBJLY010000258.1:0-11521 GCA_037720695.1 Kofleriaceae bacterium
GTTCGAGACCGGATCGCCGCGCCCGGTCAGCGACCAGCTGGGCGCCAACCGGCACCTGCGCGACGTACTGCTGGCGCGCGGGTACGAGGCGACGTATCGCGAGTTCGCCGGCGGCCACGAGTACATCAACTGGCGCGGCTCGATCGCGGACGGTCTCGTTGCGTTGCTCACCACCCCACCGAAGCCGGCCGGCAAGTCCGCCGCGTCTCCCGGCAAGGCCGGAGGCGTCGAGCTCGTGCCGGCGAGCAAGCCGACCCTCATGCTCGCGACCCGGATCGCGCTGCTCGACGGTGGCCCCGCCGCGGTCGCGCAGCTCAAGAAGCTCTCGGTCGACCACGACGTCTCCGAGGCCACCGTCAACGAGACCGGCTACGCGCTGCTCGGGATCGAGCGGGCACGCGAGGCGCTGCCGATCCTGCAATGGAATGCGGAGCGGTTCCCGGAGTCGGCCAACGCGCACGACAGCCTCGGCGAGGCCTACTACAGCACCGGCGATCGCGTGCGCGCACGGGCGAGCTACCAGCGCTCGTTCGCGCTCGATCCGAAGAACCTCAATGCGAAGCGGATGATCTCGTTCCTGAACTAACGTCGGGCACGAAGCTGTGATCACCACTTCTGGAGGAACGTGGTGGCCTCGGCCCCGTGAGCCTGCTGCTTCGCGATGCACAGATCGATGCCCTCGATGAGGCTCGCCAGCGCGCGCGTCCCATCGAGGTAGGTCGGCGCGCGATCCTTGTAGAACGCCGCGGCGTCGTCGCGGTGCGTCGCGTCGCAGAACCCCGACACCATGTTGATGAAGTAGGAACCGAAGTCACGCGGCAACCGGGCGAGCAGCACTTCGAGGTTGGCCTTGGTGAACTGGTACGCGAGCTCGCGCGTGGCCTCGTCGAAGTACGCGCTCGACACCAGGGTCAGCGAGTCGCGTGGATCGAGCTCGTCGGTCAGGGCGAGTGTGAACGCGGCCTTCACGATCTCCGGGTCGCGGAACGCGCTCATCGCACCGAGCAGCAGGCGGCGATCTTTGAGGTCGGTCTCGGTCTTGACCGCCGCATGCAGCCGGTCGAACAGCGCGCGATCGCCGTTGCGCGCGGCGACACGCAGCACGAGGCCGGCGATGTCGGGATCGATCGCCTTGCGGTCGGTGATCCAGCGGTCGGTGAGCTGCCTGGCCTGCCGGATCAAGGCCGCGTCCTCACCGACATTGGCGACCAGCGCGAGCACCGTCGGTCGCATCAGCCGGCGATCGTCGGGCTCGCCACGCCGCGGGGTCCACCCGAGCTCGCGCGCCCGGGCACCCAGCACCTTGCGCACGAACCGCGCACGATTTGGCCGCAGGCTCTGCGGCACGATGTCGGTCGAGAGAAACCCGACCAGCTGAGCCGTGATCGCGGTCAGCTCTCGGGTCTGCTCGGTCGCGAGCCCCCGCACGCGCTCGAGCGTCTTGCCGAGCGGCACCTGCCCGCTCTCGACGAGAGCGACCAGATCGCCGAGCACGCCGACTCGCTCCGCGCGCGTCAGCACATTCGCCGCGAGCAGCTTGTCGAGCAGGTCGCCCTGGTAGTGGACGCGGTAGTAGCCAAGGCCACCGGCATTCGCGTTGACCCATCGCGGGCAGCTCTTCGTCGGCAGCGCGAGCTCCCCCTTGGGCTCGGCGAGCACCATGCACGTCTTGGCACCGGCGGTCTTGGCCCGGGCTGTGCCCGTCCCGAAGGTCACGCACAGCGGCACGCGCCAGGTCTGACCGGCGGGCAGGCTCGAGCCGATCGGCGCGTACCGGCGCTGCGACAGCGCCAGCTTGGGCGGCGCGCCGGGCGCGCACACGAGCTCGACCGAGACCTGCGGCGTGCCGGGCTGATCGAGGTAGCTCGCGAACACCGGCTCGACGTCGGGGCCGGCCTCGGCGGTCAGCGCGGCGATGAAGTCCGCCGTCGTCGCGGTACGATGTGCGTGCTTCGTGAGGTAGCTGCGAAGCGCGCGCTGGAACTTGTCGGGTCCGATCCAGTTCTCGAACATCGCGATCACGGCGCTGCCCTTGGTGTAGGTCACGCCGTCGAACGCCGACGAGATGTCATCACGAGACTTGATCGGCTGCCGGATCCGCCGGGTCGTGCCGAGGTTGTCGCCGTCCATCGCGTACGACCGGCGCTGCACCACCCCGATGTCGACGTTCCACGTCGGCTGCCAGCGCGCGACGATCCGGTCCTCGATCCAGCTCGCGAACGACTCGTTGAGCCAGACGTCGTCCCACCACGCGAGCGTGACGAGGTTGCCGAACCACTGGTGCGCGAGCTCGTGCGCGCCGACGCTGGCGAACCGCCGCTTGCGCGTCACGCTCTCCTCGCCGGGTGGGATCGCGATCAGATTGCCGCCGTAGGTGATGAGCCCGACGTTCTCCATCGCGCCCCGCTTCCGCGGCACCGCGATCTGATCGAGCTTTTCGTACGGATATGGGATCCCGAAGTAGTCCTCGAGCAGGCCGAGCAGCGCGGGCGTCGCGCTGGTCGCGTAGGCCGCTTCCCGGCTGCGGCCCTTCGGCACCAGGATCCGGAGCGGCGTCTGGTTCTTGCCCGCGGTGCCACCGTCCACGATCTCGAACGCTCCGACCGCCAGCGCGATCAGATACGTCGGCAACGGCTTGGTGACCGCGAACCGCACGGTCTTCATCCCGTCGGGGTCGTCGGTCTGCGAGACGATCGGCGTGTTGGCGACCGCGAGGTGCTCGCGCTTGACGTGCAGGGTCAGCTGCAGCGGCACCTTGTACGTCGGCTCGTCGAATGACGGGAACGCGCGCCGTGCATCGGTCGCCTCGAACTGCGTGAACACGTACCACTCGCCGCGCTCCTGTTCGCGATAGATCCCATCGGAGTCCTTCGCGGACAGCTTCCCGGTGTACTCGATCGTCAGCTCCGCCGGTCCCGCGGCGAGCTCGCGCTCGACGACGAACGCGAGGAACTGCTCGTTGTCGGCGGTCTGTCGAGCTGGCGCGACGGCGCGGGCCGCCTGATCGGCGCCGCCGGACTTGACGATCGCCGTGCGCACGGTGAGCTCTGCCGCGTGCAACCAGATGACCTTGGTCGGGGCGGTGAGCTCGAGCGCGATGGTGACCTTGCCTGCGAACGTCTCGGCCGTCGGCACGATCGTGAGGTCGAGCGTGTACTGCGTTGGCCGGACCGTGCCCGGGAGCCGCAACGCCGGAGGCACAAGTGCGGCGAGCGGCGCAGCGGGCTCGACCCGAGGATCTGGAGTGACCGGTGGTCTGGCGGGCCCCGGTACCGTCGCCGGAGACCTACACGCGATCGCGAGCGCGGGCACGAGCAGGAACGTTCGCATCGGCGAAGTGTTACTCGCCCGGCCCGTGCGAGGCACGCGCCACGGTTGGTCAATGATGATGGTCGTGCGTCGCCGGAGGTGCGACCGGCGCTGCGACCGGCGCTGCGACACCGGGGCGGAGCGCCGGCGGTGGCCCCGCGAGCCTGCCCGCGGGTGCGTCGGGATTCGCCGGATGCGTCGGCGTGAGCGTGACCGCGCGCGGCGCGCAGCCGGTCACGAGCGAAGCGAGCACGAGCGAGCGAAGCACCCGGTCACTGTGGCATGGAGCCGTAGGCGGCGCGAATCTCGGCGATCTGGGCCGCGAGCTGCTGCGGCGGTGCTGCGTCGATCACACTCGTTATCGACAGCCCGCCAGCGCTCGCCGTGACGGTGATCGGCGCCTTGGTCGGATTGAAGAAGCAGTTCGGCCCGAGCAGCGGATCGGTATCGGTCGGCACGCCGTCGACCGCGTACGTCCACGCGAGCCCCGCGATGAAGGCGTCGCCCGTGTACGCGCCGAAGCATCCGAACCCCTGGAACGCCAGCAACTGGGCGATCGAGTCCGCCTGATCGGTGACCTCGATCCGGATCGCCTTCCTGACCCCGCCGATCGTCGCGCTGCCGACGTGACGCCCGACCGTGAGATCGGCGATCTCGAGCTCGTCCCAGCCGGTCTGCGTCCCGCCGGCGATCCGGATCTTGGCCGAGCCATCCACGAGGCGGTTCGCCGGGGTGTGATCGTTCAGGTACGCGATGCCGATCTTGCGCAGCCCCGGTGCAAAGGCGAAGGCAGGTGCACTCTCGAGGAACGGTCCGGTGATGGACTCGTCATGCCCGACCGCGACCGCGCGCGCGAACGGCGACGAGGCGTACGCGGCCCGATCGTAGAGCTTGCCGGTGTCGGGATCGAGGACGCGCAGGAGTGCGGTGCCTCCGTGTCCGCGCAAGGTGACGACCGCGCCTTCCGTACCGTCGATCGAGAGCACCGAAGGCGTGTCGGACACCGCCTCGTAGTCGTAGGTGAAGGCGTCGTCGGTCTCCCCCAGGCGCAGCGCGATCGGATCGGTGCCGCCGACCGCGATGTGGTTGTTGACGTTGCTGAAGGCGCCGTTGGGAAAGTCCCCTGCCACCGGCACGAGGCCGCGGAACTCGAGCCCGCGCGGGGTCTTGGGCGAGCAGTTGACCTCGCCACACGCGCCGGAGCTTGGGCCGCCGCCGCCGCCGCCGCCACCGCCGCCGCCACCACCGCCGCCCCAGTCGTCGGGGGCGTCGGTCCCGCCGAAGCCACCGTTGTCCATGAAGCACGCGGGGATCCCCGCGAGCAGACCGATCGAGAACACAAGATTCCGCATGTCGGAACCTGGAGCAACGCGTGGGCCGGCCGGACCTCGCCACGTTCCGCCGCATCCTTGCCACCCCTTGCCAGGCCGGTGTCGAGGTTGGCGTCAGGGTTTGCTCACCCTGTCACAACAAGCTGACGTGTTTGCCCGCGAGCTCCGCGCGGGTCGCTCGATCGCGAAACGCCTGCGCGCCCGCAGGATCGCCGAGCGTTTCGACCACGCTGGCTGCCGATCGCGCTGCCGCGACGATCGCGATCGAGATCGAGGCAGTCTCCGCGATCGCGAGCGCACGCTCGAAGTGCGCGCGCGCACCGGTCAAGTCGTCCAGCTTTTCCAGCGCCTCGCCGACGCCGACGTGTGCCCAGAGCAGCATCGCCTCGTTGCCGATCCGTTCGGCCATCACGAGCGCACGGCGATAGCTCGCGAGCGCCCGCGCCGTCTCGCCCGCGTGAAGATCGAGGCTCGCGATTGCCATCATCGCGTACGGTACGAGCCGCAGGTAGCCGGTGCGTTCGCGCAGCGTTAGCGACCGCTCGAAGCCGCGGCGCGCGGCGCGCAGATCACCGCGCTCCTCCGCGATCCCCGCGAGGTGGCGCTCCGTGTACGAGGCGACCACCAGATCACCCGCCTGGTCCGCCAGCGCCTGCGCCGCGGTGTAGTGCTGCGCTGCGGTCGCCGCGTCGCCCGCCTGCTCGAAGCTGAGCCCGACGTGAAATGTGGCCTCCGCGAGCCCGCCCTGGTCATCCGCGGTCCGGAACGCGTCGACCGCCGCCGCGAAGTGCCGGCGCGGCACGCTGTAGTCGCTCGCACCCGCCCACACGAGCGTCCCGTAGTGCAGCATGCCCTCGGCATCGAGCGCGATTGCGAGCGCCCGCGGATCTCGCTCGCTGCGGGCCGCCGCCTGCGCCGCACGCGCGACGCTCACCCCCTCGGCGTAGCCACGATTGCGCGCGAACGTCTCGTGACTCCACACGCGCGCGAGCTCGGCGGTCAGCCTCGCGACCGGCTGCCGTGCACCCCGCGCCCGGTCGACCGCCGCCGTCAGGACCTCGCGCCCGGCGGCGAACGCACCGCGCCGCTCGTGGTCGTGCGCGAGCGCGGTCGCGTCGACCGCGGTCGTGCGCGGGGGCCGTGCACTGGCGCAGGCCGCGGTGAGTCCGAGAACGAGGAGCGGCACACGCGTTGGCATGGCCAGACCATGCCCGAGATCTGGTATCCAGCGTTGTGATGGTTCGTGATACCTGTCATCACCATCGTGAATCTTCAGGCGATCGACCTCAACTTGCTGCTCGTGCTGCACACCGTGCTCGAGGACGGCAGCGTGACCGGCGCGGCGCGGACGCTGGGGCTCAGTCAGCCAGCGGTCAGCAACGCGCTGGCGCGCCTGCGGGTGGCGCTCGACGACCGCCTGGTCGTGCGGTCCGGCGGCCGGTTGTTGCCGACGCCACGCGTCGCCGAGATGCGGCCCCAGCTGGCCGCGGGACTCGGCGCGCTGGCCTCGCTGGTCGAGCGCACCGCGTTCGATCCCGCGAGCACCACGCGAACGTTCACGCTCGCCGATAGCGAGGAGCTGTCCGAGCTCCCGCGGCTCGCCGGCTCGTTCGCCCGCGCCCTACCGCAGGCGACGCTGCGGCTCGTCACGGTCGACGATCCGGCCGCCGCGCTGGTCGCCGGGACCGTCGATGTCGCGCTCGGGCCGCGCGCGCTTGCCCGGTCCGGGCTCGTGCGCAAGCAGCTGTACGAAGATCACACGGTGCTCGTCGTCCGTCGCGGGCATCCCGATGCACGCGCTCCGAGCCGGCTCGCACGGGTCGCGCAGATCGCGGTGCAGAGCGGTGGGCTCCGCGTGC
The DNA here is from genome assembly GCA_037720695.1 of Kofleriaceae bacterium. Taxonomy (GTDB): domain Bacteria; phylum Myxococcota_A; class Polyangia; order Haliangiales; family Haliangiaceae; genus JABFXX01. The sequence goes on from JBBJLY010000258.1 coordinate 6,500, forward strand.
CGGCGCCGTCGGGAGCTCGGATCGCGATGGTGATGCCGGATTACATGAGCGCGGCGCTCGCCGTCAGCCAGTGCGATCACGCGACGGTGCTGCCGCAACGGTTCGCGCGCGCGATCAGCCGCCTGCTCCCGCTCAGGATCATCGACACCGTCGCGACCCCCGTGCCGATCTCGCTGTTCTGGCACGAGCGCACGCACGCCGATGCCGGCGCGCTCCGCTTCCGCGAGCTCGTGATCGATGCGGTTTCGCCCGGTCCGAAGCGGGCGCTCCCGCTCAGCTGATTTGGCGCTGGTGCCGCCTTGCGCCGCGGCACAACTCCTGGCCTGGTATCAGGTACTTGTCCGAACCGTCGACCGAAGCACGCGCGCGCGACCTCCCAAAGCGACGGCGCGACATCACCAGCGATCAGCCGCTGCGCGCCGAGCTGTTCAGCGTCAGTCAGCTCCAGCGGCACGCGCGGACGATCGCCAGCTGGCACGAGGTGTCGCGTGCCGCCGCGCGCGGGAGCGACTGGTTGCTCGAGCGCCTGGCCGCGAACGAGATCGTGCTCGCCGAGTCGTACCGCTTTGTCTCGGAGTCGCTGCGCAGCGGGCGCCAGCTCACACCGGCGGCCGAGTGGTTCCTCGACAACTACCACCTGATCGAGGAGCAGATCCGGACCGCGCGCAAGCACCTGCCGCGCTCGTACGACCGCGAGTTGCCGCGCCTCGCCAACGCGTCGACCCACGGTACGCCACGCGTCTATCACCTCGCGCTCGAGCTGATCTCGCATGCCCACGGCCGGGTCGACGTCGAGGGGCTCCAGGCGTTCGTCGCGGCCTACCAGGAGATCCAGCCACTGCGGCTCGGCGAGCTGTGGGCGATCCCGATCATGCTGCGGCTCGCGCTGATCGAGAACCTCCGGCGCGTCGTCATGCGCGTGACCGCAGGCCGCCGCGAGCGCGACCGCGCGGCGCACTGGGTCGGGAAGATGCTCGAAGTCTCGACCAATCATCCGGAGCAGGTGGTGCTCGTGCTCGCCGCGCTGATCGAGGAGGACCCGCCGCTCACCAGCTCGTTCGCGACCGAGCTCGCGAGCCGGCTGCAGGGCCGCGGGCCTGCGGTCGTGTTTCCACTGTCGTGGCTCGAGCAGCGGCTCGCCGCACAGGGCGAGACCCTCGAGCACGTGTTCGAGCTGGCGAGCCAGAGCCAGGCCGCAGACCAGGTCACGATTGGCAACAGCATCGGCAGCCTGCGCCTGCTGAGCGCCACCGACTGGCGCACCTTCGTCGAGACGATGAGCCTCGTCGACGCGCTGGCGGAGATCCGGCGGCGTCTACCAGCGATGGAATTCGGACGCGCGATCAGTACCGCCACGCCGTCGAGAGCATCTCGAAGCGCAGCCATCTCCGAGGACGAGGTCGCGCACCGCGTCCGGCTCGCGCGGGATGCGACCGGCCCGGACCGCCATGTGGGTACTTCTTGTCGACGAGGGCCGCGCACGCTGGAGCGCGCCACCCGGGCGGCCGCCGATGGACTCCGGTCCGCGGATCGGCCGCCGACACCGGTTCGCGATCTACGCCAGCTCGATCACGCGCTGGCCGCGGTCGCGACCATGCTCGCATCCGGATCTCACCACCTGCCGCGAGCTGGGAGCTCGCCGTGCTGGCCCTCGGCGCGAGCCAGCTCGCGATCGCGATCGTGCACTGGGCAACCAGCCTCCTGATCACGCCGAAGCTGCTACCGCGGCTCGACTTCGCGGGCGGGATTCCGGTCGAGCACCGCACGCTGGTCGCGATCCCGACCCTGCTGACCGACGCGGCCGAGGTCGACGAGCTGGTCGAGTCGCTCGAGGTCCACTTCCTCGCCAACCGCGGCCCGAACCTCGCGTTCGCGCTGGTCACCGATCTGCGAGACGCCGCCACCGAGATCACCGAACCGGATCAGGCGCTCGTCGACCGGGCCCGCACCGCGGTCGAGGCGTTGAACGCAAAGTACACGCCGGCCGAGGGCGAGGGGTTCTACCTGTTCCACCGCGCGCGCAGGTGGAATGCGCGCGACAAGGTGTGGATGGGCTGGGAGCGCAAGCGAGGCAAGCTCGAGGAGCTGAACGCGGCGCTGCGTGGGGAGCTGTCACGATTCGCGGTCGTCGTCGGAACTGTGACCGGCCTCGAGCGGGTCAAGTACGTGATCGCGCTCGACAGCGATACCCAGCTCCCGCGCGATTCGGCGCGCCTGCTCGCGGCCACGCTCGCGCATCCACTCAATCGGCCCTGCTACGACGACAAGCTGTCCCGGGTCAGCCATGGCTACGCGATCCTGCAGCCACGCGTCGGCGCGAGCATGTCCAGCATCTCGCGGTCGCGGTTCGCGCGCTGGTTCGGCGGCGAGCCCGGCATCGACCCGTACACGCGCGCGGTGTCGGACGTCTACCAGGACGTGTTCGACGAGGGCTCGTTCATCGGCAAGGGCATCTACGACGTCGATGCGGTCCGCAAGGCGCTGCACGATCGGCTGCCCGAGAACCGGATCCTGAGTCACGATCTTCTCGAGGGCGCCTACGCGCGATCGGGGCTCGTGACGGACGTGTTGCTGATCGAGGATTTCCCGTCGGTGCATGCGGTCGACGTCAGCCGGCGGCATCGCTGGATCCGCGGCGATTGGCAGATCGCGACCTGGCTGTTGCGGCGCGTTCCGGGAGCCAACGGGCGCACGCGCAACCCGATCTCGATCGTCTCGCAGTGGAAGGTGTTCGACAACCTGCGGCGAAGCTTGCTCCCGGTCGCCCTGCTCGCGCTGCTCCTGCTCGGCTGGATGCGCGGCGCCGGCGGCTTCGAGACGCTCGTCGTGTGCACGATCCTCGTCGTGCCCGGCATCCTGACGCTCGCCGCAGGACTCGCGCGTCGTCCCGACGATCGGCCGCGCGGGATCTACGTGCGCGAGCTCGGGTCGGGCTTCGTGCGCGAGCTCGGCCGTGACCTGTTCGCCCTCGCCTGCCTGCCGTACGACGCGTGGGTCTCGCTCGACGCGATCGCACGCACGCTCCTCCGCCTCGTGCTGACCCGCCGCAAGCTGTTGCAGTGGCGCACCGCGAGCGATGCCGAGCGCAACGCGAGACTCGGGTATCTCGGCTCGTTCGCGTCGATGTGGATCTGTCCGGTGCTGGCGATGATCGCCGGCGGCGCCGTGGTGCGGTTCGCTCCCGAGGCGTTGCTCGTCGCCGCGCCGGTGCTCGCGCTGTGGCTGATCGCACCCGTGTTCTCGGGCTGGCTCGGCAAGCCGGTGACACCGCACCGGCCCGAGCTCGCCGCGGACGACCTGCGTTTCGTCGCGACGGTCGCGCGCCGGACCTGGCGGTTCTTCGAGACCTTCGTCGGTGCCGAGGACAACTGGCTCCCGCCCGATAACTACCAGCAGGAGCCGCCGGTCGGCATCGCCCATCGCACGTCGCCGACCAACATCGGGCTGTCGCTGCTCGCGAACCTCGCCGCGTACGACTTCGGCTACGTGCCGGCCGGCGTCACGATCGAGCGGACCAAGCTCACGCTGGCCACGCTCGACCGCATGCAGCGCCACCGCGGTCACTTCTACAACTGGTACGACACGGTCACGCTCGAGCCGCTGCGGCCGATGTACGTGTCGACCGTCGACAGCGGGAACCTGGCCGGCCACCTGTTGACGCTCGCCGCCGGGCTCGAGGAGCTCGAGGGCGCGCCGATCGCAAATCACCAGCTGGTGCGCGGGCTGGGCGAGACGCTCGACGTGATCGCCGAGCTGACGGCCGGCTGGCCCGAGGCGGTGCGCGTGATCGCGCGAATTCGCTCGGAGCTGCACCTGACCCACACCGCATCCTCGGAGCTGCACGGCCAGCTCGCGCGCCTCGCCACCCTCGGTAGCGAGCTCGACACCGTGGCCCGCGCCCGCAACGAGGCCGAGCCCGGCTACTGGACCGGCGCGTTCGTGGCGCAATGCGAGCACGCGACCAGCGAGCTGACCACGCTCCTGCCGTGGCTCGCCCTCGCAGCAGCCAGCGATCCCGCGATCCGCGCGCGACTCGACGCGCCGCTCACGCTGCGGGAGCTCGCGACGCTCGAGCTGACGGTCCCCGACGCCGCGCTCGCCGCCGCGCTCGAGACCGCGATCACCCACGCCGGCAGCCGGATCGAACAGCTGCGAACGCTCGCGGTGCGTAGCCGCGAGCTCGCCGACATCGACTACGAGTTCCTCTACGACCGGACCCGCCACCTGCTCGCGATCGGCTACAACGTCGCCGACCACCGGCTCGACGCGAGCTTCTATGACCTGCTCGCATCCGAGGCGCGGCTCGCCAGCTTCATCGCGATCGCCGAGAGCAAGCTCCCGCAGGAGCACTGGTTCAGCCTCGGCCGCCAGCTGACGACCTCCGGCGGTCGGCCCGCGCTGCTGTCGTGGAGCGGCTCGATGTTCGAGTACCTGATGCCACTGCTGGTGATGCCGGCGTACGAGGGCACGCTGCTCGACGAGACTTGCAAGGCCGCGGTCGAGCGCCAGATCGAGTACGGCCGCGAGCGCGGCGTGCCGTGGGGCGTCTCGGAGTCCGGCTACCACAAGGTCGACGCGCACCTGAACTACCAGTACCGCGCGTTCGGCGTCCCGGGCCTCGGCTTCAAGCGCGGGCTCGCCGACGATCTCGTGATCGCACCGTACGCGACGGTGCTCGCGCTGATGGTCGCGCCCGAGGCTGCGTGCGCAAATCTCCGCCGGCTCGCGCGCGAGGGTCAACTCGGCGCGCACGGGTTCTACGAGGCCGTCGACTACACACAGAGCCGGATGCCGTCGGGCGCCACCTCGGTCACGATCTTCTCGTACATGGCCCACCACCAGGGCATGGCGTTCCTCGCGCTCGCGCACCTGCTCCGCGATCGCCCGATGCAGCGCCGGTTCGCGGCGACGCCCGCGTTTCGCGCGACCGAGCTCCTGCTGCAGGAGCGCATCCCGCGCTCGGTCGCGATCTTCCCGCATCCTGCCGGGGTCGCGGCCGCGCCGAGCCCGAGCACGGAGAGC
>JBBJLY010000073.1:0-32411 GCA_037720695.1 Kofleriaceae bacterium
CTCTTGTGCTGGTAGTGACGGTCATACGGCAGGCCCGCACGCGCCGCGAACGCCGCGGCTTCCTGATAGAGCGTCGCGGCCGCGTGGAGCTCGCCGCGCTCGAGTGCGAGCTTGATGAAGTCTTCGTAGTACTGCAGGACGTAGAACTTGAGGTTGTCCTCGCGCAGCACGCGGATGCAGTTGACGTAGCCCTCGGCGAGGTTCTCGAACTGCGCCGACTCCTTGCCGAGTTTGAGCAGGATCTGGAAGCAATCGAACGCGCGCTCGAGCTCGCCGATCTGCTCGAAGTCGTCGGCGACCTGCTCGAGCTTGCGCTGCGACTCGATCAACGCGCGCCGCGCCTCCGCGGACGTCGCCTCGAGCCGCACGGCGGCGAGCCCGTAGTTGAAGTGCACGAGCGCCGCCTCGTACGGCCGCTGCGTCAGCCCGGGCGCATGGACGAGCGCCTTCCAGGCCGTGGTCGCATCCGGGTACTGTTTCGCGCGCTCGAACGCGACCGCCGCGTGCACCGGCAGCTTCGCCTTCTGATACAGCTGCGCGGCCTCGGCCCACTTCTTCTCGATCTCGGCGAGCCGCGCACGCAGCCCGATGTGGTCGTCGGACGTCAGCTGCCCGCGCGCCATGTCGAAGTAATGCAGGTAGAGGTAGACGAACGAGGCCTCGCGCGGGCGGTTGAGGTGGCGATAGATCTCGCCGAGCCGGCGCAACCAGTCGTCGTACTCGTAGTTGATGACGTGGGTCTGGCCGATCAGCTCGCGGTAGTGGCGCTCGGCATCCGCCCACCTACCCTGCTGGACCAGCGCCTCGGCCTGATCTGCCGTCGACTCGATCGAGTTGAACGTGCGCCGTGCCATCAGCGCTGGACCTTCAGCTTGCGGCTGATGGCCGGGTCGGTCGGTGGGGGCGAGGCCGGCGGATCAGCCTTCTTGGGCACGCGGGTCGCGTCGCCGACGATATCGAGTGCGCGACGCTGCCGCTCCGCGCGGCTGGTCAGCACGTCGCCGCCGACGATCTGCGATCGATCGAGCAGCGAGACAAACTCCGGCAGCTGGTCGCTGGACGGCAGCACGATGACCCCGTAGAGGAACGCCTGCTGCTTGAGCGCGGTCACCAGCTCGGGCTCGATGTGACACTGGCCGTGCGTGATCGTGTACAGCACGACGCGCCGCTTCTGCTCGCGCCGCAGCCGGGTCACCTCGACGAGCAGCTGGCGAAACACCTTGCCGTAGTTGCGGCCGCGCTCGCTGCGGAACGACAGCAAATACGGCACCGGGACCTGACCCGAGCGGCCGACCTTGATCGTCTCGTGCAGGCGCGAGTCGAAGAACCGGACCCAGATCTCGTCACCCTCGAGGGTCAGCTTCTTGATCAGCGCGAGCGCGAGCCCGCGCGCGAACACCTGGCGCTGGCCGCGCATCGACGCCGAGCAGTCGATCAGCAGGTACTGCAGGCGACGCTCGTCCTCGCGCTGCTTCTCGCGGCCGTAGTACAGCAACTCGGAGTCGACCACCTTCTGCTCGAAGATCTCGCGGTCGTATGCGAGCTCGGACAGCACGAGCGAATCGATGTTGCCCTTGCGCTCGATCGACGCGTAGCCGTCGACCGCGAACGTCTGGCTGCCGGTCGACCGCCGGGTCTCGAGCACGCTCGGCAGCAGATCGAGCGAGAAGTTCGCGACGTCGTTGGCCTCTGGCGAGCCGAGCGCGGCGAACAGATCGACGAGGTCGATCGCGCCACCGAGTGCCTCGCTGCCCGACGCCGAATCTTCCTTGAACAGTCCGAGCAGCCGGACCGTGTCGAGGTCGATCAGCTCGACCTGCGTGTAGACGTGCATGCTCTGCGCGACCAGGTGCTCGACGAAGCCCCACAGGCCGCGCGCATCGAAGTCCTTGAAGTGATCCGCGAAGTCGATCTCGCCGAGGATCCCGAGATCCAGCGGCAGCGACTCGGCGCCGGCACTCTTGCTGCGATCGCGCCACCGGTTATAGGTGTCACCGAGGATCCGCGACAGCAGCACGGCGACCATCTCGTCGCGCAGCCGCAAGCCCGCGAGCCGCTCCGTGACCTCGGAAGCCGCGATGTTCTCGAGCAGCCGGCGGTACTGATCGAGCTGCGGCTTGACCCCGGCAGGCAGCTGCACCCGCGCCAGCTGGGCCTCGCGGGCGCGCAGCGTGTAGCCGCCCGCACCGCGCGTCATCGAGAGCATCACGCCGATGTCATGGATCACGAACAGCGGCAGGTGGACGCCCATTCGCATCAGCGAGTTGATCCACGCGGCAGCGCGGACGAGCGCCATCGGCGTGTCGACCTGGACGTGGGACAGCACCATCGTCGCCGCCTGGCGAGCGAGGAAGCTGCGTCTGCGTTCGGCCGGGATCGGCACGCGTGCAAACTAGCACGAGGGCATTGTCCGGAGTCTCGGGTCCTCGGCCAGACGGCCTCGGACTCCTTCGGTCACTATTCGAGCAGACCCGACTCCGCGAGCTTTCCGGTCTCCTGGAACTCGGCGCGCACGGCTCGCTCGAGGTGGTCCTGCGTCAGCGGCGACTTCTCCTCGGCCGCGAGGAAGGCCGCACGCAGTGCCGCATTGCGGATGTAGCCTCCCGACATCTTGTAGCGCCGCGCGAGCCCCTTGAAGTCGAACTTGCCCGCGCGCGGCACCTGTTCCGGGAGGTGGACACGCCACAGCCGCTCGCGCGCCTCGTCATCGGGGAACGGGAAGGTCAGCCGGCACGATAGCCGGCGCTTGAACGCCGAGTCGATCGCGGTCCCGAAGTTGGTGGTCAAGATCGCGACGCCCTCGAACGTGTCGAGCCGTTGCAACAGGTAGTTGACCTCGAGGTTCGCGTACTTGTCCGTCGAGGTCCTGACCTCGGTGCGCTTGCCGAACAGCGAGTCGGCTTCGTCGAACAGGATCAACGCCTGCCCTTCCTCGGCCGCGTCGAACACCTTGGCCAGGTTCTGCTCGGTCTCGCCGATCCACTTCGACATGATGCGAGACAGATCGATCCGGTAGAGATCGAGCTCGAGCTCGTTCGCGATCGCACCTGCGACCAGGGTCTTGCCGGTGCCGGGTCCGCCCTGGAACAGCGCGGTGAGGCCGCGCGACGTTGTCATCACCTTGTCGTAGCCCCAGCTGTCGTAGACGGTGCGGCGGTGGCGGACGCGCGCGATCAGCTCGGTGATCGAGTCCTTGATGTCGCCCGGCAGCACGATCTGCGACCACGTCGCGAGCCGGGTGACACGCGACGCGACCGCGCCGAGCTTGGTCTCCAGGTGCTGGCGCATCGAGCTCTCGATCGGCTCGTCGACGACAAATCCCGGCGCGTTGCGCGACACGCTCTCGACGACGTTGAAGATCGTGCCGGCGCCGACCGTGAACCGCGCGGCGAGCGTGTCGAGGTCGTCGACCGTCAGCCCCTTGGCCTCGAGCGCACCCTTCCACTGCTCCGAACGCTCCGCGATCGTCGACGTCGGCAGATCGATCAGCACGTAGCCCGGCTCGAGTGGCGGCTGGACGTGGCGCGGCAACCGCACGGCACACGGCCCGACGTGATCGCGCAGGATCTCGCGCACGGTGCCACGTGACACCGGATCGTCCGACGGGATGGTCTCGAGCCCATCGACGCAAGGCAGCCAGCCGCGCAGGTTCGCGTGCTGCAGCAACCCGGCGAGCGCCCCGATCCGCTTCTCGCGGATCAGCATCGCCGCGTCGACCGTCGCCAGCGTGCGCCCCGCCAGCGCGGCAAGCGACGCGAGCAACGTGCGCCGGCCGCTCCCCGCCCGTCCCGTGATCACGACCCGTGCGGCATTTGGCGGCGCGGTCCCGATCTCCGCGATCGCCCGATCGATCACCTCCCGCGGCGCGGCAGACCGATCGAGTGTCACGGTCGACGGCACGCGCGAGATCCCGCGCTCTCCCGTATCGTTGACCTCCGATCCCGAGAGTAGCTTGACGATGATCGGATCGGCCGCCAGGGGCTGGAACGGGCGCGATCGTTCGCCGGCGCGGATCAGGCCGTTGCGGATCAGCGGACCTCCCGGATCGAGCTCGCGCGCCAGATCGCGGCGCGTCACCTGGTCGCCGAGCAGCTGCCACAGCAGGTGCTCGTCGCAGCTCGCACGCGCGTTGTCGTTGCCGAGGATCCCGTACAGCCGCGCCAGCTCGCCCCACATCGCGGGCGCTGCGACATGCAGGAGGAGCGACTCGCCCGTCTTCGTGATCTGGTGCTCCGCGCACAACACGTCGAGTGGCGACAGCCGATCAGCGAGCGCCGCCTTCGCCGCCGTGAGCTCGGTCATCGCGTGCGCGAGAGCGCTCTTCGACTCCGCCACGCGCGCCGCGGCGAGCCCGGCACGCCGGCCCGCCAGCCCGAGCACCTCGGCCTCGAACGGGGGCCGGTCCTGGGTCGAGAACGCGAGGCGACCGCTGTCCCAGTCGCGCGCGATCGCGTTGACCGCCGTCGCCGCCACGGCACGCCGGTGATACTCGAGCAGGATCTGGTACTCGTCGGCGGTGCAGCGCTGGTGCGTGCCCCGGGGGGCCAGCCCGCCGACGTTCAGCTCCTCGCCCAGATCCCCCACCGGGTCCTCGACCAGCGTCTCGGTCACGGTGGGGATCGTAGCGTGACCGGGTCGGGAATGGATCGCGCGATGGTAAGTTCGAAGGATGCGTCGTCCGGTGGTTGTCGGTTTCGTCCTCGTCACGTTGTTGGGCATGTCCTGCAAGAGCGGGTCGACCGACCGTGCCCCAGATCCTTCGCGTCCGACCGATCCAGCGAAGGACGCCCCGATGACGACCATGACCGACCTCACCCGACGCGTGGAAACAAGCCGAGGTGATCGCCTCGAAGTCAGCCCGCGGCGATCTCGAGAAGCGCAGTGACGCGCTGCCATTCCTGTTCATCGCGGATTCGCCGTCACAGATCTTGGTCCACAAGGGGCGCGTGGTGACGGAGCGGGGTGCGAAGGTCGCGGGGGAGTACCTACGCGACCTGGGTATCATCGACGGAACGGGCCCAAAGATCGACGATGTGCTGACCGTTCTCGGCGTGCTCGACGCGTGGCCGCCGGTCAAAGGAGTCCGGAAAGAAGCGTACGTCCACACTCCTGACAACCCGGGAATGGCAGGCAGCACAGCGCGCGTCGAATTCGATGGCGCCTCGGCGCGGGTGACGCTGGTCTATTTCCTCGGCGAGCCCAAGCTCCTGCAGGGAGCTCAACCTGGCGACGAGGTAGGCGGCATGGGCTCAGACTTCAGACCCTCGATGATCCGGGAGGCGCTGCGGTGTGTCCTGACGATTCCGAGGACAGGCGCGCCGGTGTGGGAGGTCACGCCGGTCAACATTCAGTGACCTGAGCAAACCCCGGGAAGGCCCGGTCGCAAAGCGCGTAATATCAAGCTGCGTGATCACGGCGGGTGTCGTGGGTCCAAGGCCGAGGAGAAGCACGTGGAGCAATCGGGACGCGACCAGGCAACGCAAATGACCACAGACTCGGCCACATCCAAGTCCGGTGGCACAAGTCCCAAGGGACCCGGCAAGGCCCTGCCCAAGGCGTTGCCGACGACGACGAGCCAGGTCGGCGAGTCGCAGGTCGAACCCGAGGCCGTGGGCGACGGAGCTCCCGCCCACGACACCGCCGGTCACGGTGAGCAAGCCGCCTCGGGCGTGACGAAGGACGGCGGGGCGAGTGTGGTCGCCACCGCGGACACGGTCGCGGCGAACACGGCCGATGCTGACGTCAGCGTCCAGCGCGAGGCCGCGGGTGGGGAGGGCGGCGTCGAGCAAGCGATGGCCAACTCGGTCGTCAGTTCGGCGCAACGCGAGTCCGCCAGTCAGCCGCTCGAAGGCGGCATTCTCGGCGAGATGGAGAAGAAGTTCGGTCGGCAGTTCGACGACGTCCGGGTCCACACCGACGGTGCCGCCGCCAACGCCGCCGGGCAGATGCACGCCAATGCATTCACGGTCGGCCGGGACATCTACTTCAACAGCGGCAAGTACAACCCCGGCACCGAGGCCGGAAGGAAGCTGATCGCCCACGAGCTGACGCACGTGGTGCAGAACACCGGCGGATCGAAGGGCGCTGGGGTCTCCAACAAGGGTGACTCGGCCGAGACCAACGCGGAGGAGGTGGCCGACGCCGTGGTGGCGGATGGTGCGATGCCGGCGATCGGCGGCGCCAGCGCGGCGGTGCACCTCGATCGCATGAGCGATCTGCGCGACGCCAGCGAGGGCAACTTCATCGGCTGGACCAACGGCGACGAGATCCTGAACCGCGTGCGCGCACTCACCGCGGACGAGCAACGCCAGCTCGAGCGCGATACCAGCGAGTCGCTCGTACGTCGGATCGTGCGGGCGCTCAACCCGCACCAGATGACGCAGTACTTCGCGCTCGTCGCGTACGACCTGCGATGGAAGATGTACTGGCTGAACCAGGGCGGTCACGTCGACAGCCTGTCGGTCGCGCAGTGGCGCTGGGTCATCGGGTACTCCGGTGCGGCCGAGATGGCGTCGCTGCGAACGGCGTATCCCGCCGGGTACCGCATGTTCATGGATCATGCGCCGAACGATCTGCTGCCACCGTTCGACAAGCTCGAGGGGCTGGTCGCGGGTGTGTGGCGCGGCAATGCGAGTCAGGTCCGCACCGCCGTCGCCGAGCTGGCGCCGGCGCAGAAGGAGATCGTCAAGTACCGCGCCGACATGATGGCCGCGATCGTCCGCGCCGCCGGGAGCGCCGAGGAGAAGTTCCGGACCATCACGTATCTCGGGTTCCAGCTCCACCAGGCCGTGCACTGGGTGAACCAGGCCGGCATCATCGGCGGGCTGACTCGCACGCAGTGGGGACAGCTGCTCGGCGAGGCGCCGAAGTTTCAGTTCGACGCGCTCGTCGCGGCCACGGACCTGTGGGCGCTCGTGCAGACCAACTGCGACGCGGCGTTGATCCAGGCGGTCCGCCAGCAGACCAACGACCCGACGCAGATCGGGCGCTCGCTCGATGATCAGGTTCAGGCCGACGCGCTGTTCACGAGCCTCGGCCCTTCCGGCTTCCTCGGCCTCGTGACCCAGGTCGACGTCGCCGCGACCTACGCAAAGGTGAAGGCCCGAGGCAAGGTGATGCCCGTCTTGACCGGACTTCCGAAGGGCAACCGGATGGGCGCCCAGGCGAAGCTCAACATCCGCAAGTGGTGGCTCGAGAGCGCGGAAGGCGATGTGCCGACGCTGGAGAAGATGTTCGAGGCCCGTTTCAACGTCACGGTCTCTGGCACCGGTGCGACGAACCACACCGATAAGAATAAGGCCGGCGCGGTCACCACGCAGATCGGCGCGTGGACTCCGGACGGACTCCAGCGCGCATGGTCCGTATGCGAGGCCTTGCCGCCGGCACAGGTCGAAGGCAATGCGCGCTTCACGCACATGCTCCACGACATCATCGGCGACAACGGCAACGCGTATTACCGCAAGCGCGATAACTCGGGGGAGGTCGTGCTCGGCTATGGCGGAGCGGGCGACGTCGCGAGCGGCGCGGGGCTCGGCGACATGGTCGACTCGAACTCCAACGCGTACTGGGAATACCAGAAGAACCCGGACGGCAGCTTCGCGCTCGATGGCAGCGGCAAACGAATCCCGGTCCGGCGGCTCCACAACGTCACGATGTACGGCGCGACCGTGCGCCACGAGATCGGTCACGCGGTCGACAACCAGCTGAAGGTGATGGATGGCTGGCGCGGCCAGGTCTCGGCGGGCGGCTGGCAGAAGTACGACAGCTACAGTGACTTCCTCGACGCGATCATCTCGGACTTTGCCGATACGGCGTGGAATGCGCTGAGCGTCATGGACAAGATGAGGCACCGGTTGGTCATGTCGCAGTGCCTGACCCAGACGCAGGCGTTCCCGGTCGCGTGGGCGGCGCTGTTTCCCGGCACCCCTGCACCGACCGCCGCGTTCGGACCGCTACGCGTGTTCTGGGCACTTCAGAACTGGGGCGAAGCGCGCGGCGGCCCCTGGTACCACCCCGACGCGCAGCCGACCGGCGCTAGCGGTCGACGCTTTCAACGTGCGTACGCGACTGATTCCGGGCTGTGGTCGTACATTGGCGCGACCCGCGACGCGAAGGAGATCACCAAGTATCAGTGGCGCGCGCCCGGTGAATGGTTCGCAGAGATCTATCAGGTGTACTACGCCGAGCAGGAGACCGACCCGACAGGTGCAACGCCGGTGGGCGGCATCCTGCGTGCGATCGATGGCACCTCGGCCGACATGATGTCTGGCATCGTCGATCGCGGCTTCTCACCCCAGGCCGTCCAGGGTGGCGGAACACAGCAACCGGTCGGCGTTGGAGCCGGTGGCGGGGCGGGTACGCCGTGAGTACGTTCGCGTCCGCGCGAATTCGATGCCACTGCGGCGTCGAGCAGGAGGTCGAGCTCGCCGAGGGACTCCACATTTCCGCGCGACCCGACATCCGGCAGCAGATCCTGGATGGCACGTTCCACCGCTTCACGTGTCCGGCGTGCAAAGGCTCCATCCAGATCGAGACGCTCCTCGCATACACCGACTTTCCGAACCACCACTGGTTCACGATCGTCCCCGAGGAGGAGCTTCCGTGGCGTGGTGAGCGCGTCGCCTTTGCGAAGCTGGCATTCCAGCGCAACATGGTCGAACGCGCGGCGCCGATCGTCCAGCATGAGATGGCGCCGCGAATGAAACAGCGCGTGATCTTCGGGCTCGCCGCGTTGCGCGAGAAGATCATCTGCTTCGACGCCGGGCTGGATGACCGCCTGGTCGAGGCCCTGAAGCTCCAGCTGTTGCGTGACCTCGGGCTGACCTTCGCGAGCGGCGGCTACTTTCACCTCGTCGAGGTCACCGGGCTCGAGCACAAGATCGAGAACGCGCCGGATGGTACCGAGCGGGACAAGCAGAAGCCGGAACCGCGCGGGCAGCTCGACGAGCTAGCGACCGACTGCGCCCACATCGAGGCCGCGTTGCCGGAGCTGTGGAACGACATCGTGGTCGATTACCGTGTCATGCTCGTGCCCGATGCCGCGCGCGCCTGAGCTCGCGTTCTCGTTGCTGCTCCTCGCGGGAGCGTGCCGCTCGCAGGCGTCACCCGCGCAAGGCACGCGCGACGACGCGGCACTCACCCAGTCACCGGCCGCGATCGATGCGGCGTCGCCGAGGAAAGTCATGACGAGCGAACAGGTGGTGCGCCAGCACGCAGGCAACGACGCGGTGGTGCAGCCGTGGGAGGGGGCCAAGATCGCCGGATTCGATCTGTTCTGGGTGAGCTCGAAGGCGCAACCCGATGAACCGGGTACTGGCGCGGGCGTCGTCGTGAACGGCGGGAAAGTCCTGTCGGGCCCAGACGCGATGCGCGCGGTGATCGCATCGGGCTCGCAGGATGCGCGGGCCCTGGCCACCTATGCCTCGCATCTGCTCGCGCGCGGCGCGGCACCCCTGGTTGACGGCGCAGACGTGATGGCGCCACCCGCCCACAAGGCGTTGATCAAGGCGCCTTCCATCGCCAGTGGCAAGCTCGAGTTCTGGTCATACCAACCCCAGGTCGGCGCGCCGGTGCTGCTTCACACGCAGCTCGACCTCGCGTCGCTCGCCATCGTGTCGACCCGCGCCGAGAAGCTCGCGAGCCCGGCACAGGATACGGTCGAGACCGCGCGGGCGAAGCTCGCCGCCTCGGCGTTCGATCAGAAGAAGGGGGCAGAGGAGCTCGGCAAGCTGTGCGCCGATCCACGCGTGCCCGCGATCCTCGCGAACGCCCTCGCGACGCACAAGGTCCCCGACACGCGCGCCGCGGTGGCCAAGGCGATGGTCGGCTGCAAGGACGCCGCGAGCGTCAAGGCGTTGATCACGGCGCTTGGGGATGCGCAGGTTCCCGTCCGCAAGTGGGCGGCAGAGTCACTCGGCGCGATCGGCGATCGCAGCGCACGCCCCGCACTCGAGAAGCTTGCGAAGACCGAGCAGGAGCCGGACGCCCAGGTCTCGATCGCGCGCGCGCTCGACAAGCTCAAGTAGCTGCGAGATTTCCCCCCGTCGCACCGGTACTGGCGCACCCCGGATTGTGCGTCAGCTTGTAAGGCTGTGGATGCCCTCCCCTGGCTCGCGCTGACCGTGATCCTCGCCGCATGCTCGACCCCGTCCGTCCGGGCAGCGTCGACCCGCGAGCTGCGCCTGATGTCTTACAACCTCAACTATGGGAACCCCGACTGGGACAGCACGCTCGACGCGATCGACAACGCCGACGCCGACGTCGTGTTGCTGCAGGAAGTCACCAGCAGCTGGAAGGCCGCGCTGGCGAAGCGGTTCGACGACAAGTATCCGCACCAGAAGTATCGCGTCGACGGCCGCGCTGCTGGCGGACTCGCCGTGCTGTCGAAGCTACCGATCGATCGCGAGGAGCTGTGGCCGGCACCCGCCGGGACCGGTGCGTGGTTCCCGCTCGGCCGCGTCGTGATCGCCGCGCCGTTCGGCAAGGTGCAGCTGCTGAACGTCCACCTGCGTCCCGCGCTCGACTCGCGGGGCTGGGTGACCGGTTACCTGACCACGCCGCCGATCCGACGCGCGGAGATCGAGGCCCACTGGAAGCGCGTCACGCTCGAGCTGCCGACGATCGTGATCGGCGACTTCAACGAGGAGCCCGATGGCAAGGCGATCGAGTTCCTGACCGGCAAGGGGCTCGCGCGCGTGCCGACGTCGGGACCGAAGAGCTGGCGCTACGTGCGCGACAACGTCGAGGTACTCAAGCTCGACATCGATCACGTGATGATCGACGACCGGTTGACCGCATCGAATGCGCACGTCGTCGATGCGGGCGCGTCGGACCATCGGCCCGTCGTGGTGACCATCGCCCCGAAGTGAGCTAGCGTCGGCCGATGAATCTCTACGACGCGACGGTCCCGGTGTTCACCAAGCTCCTCGGCAACGTCGACAAGTGGCTCGACAAGGTCGTCGCGTTCTCGGACAGCAAGAAGATCGCGCCCGAGGTGCTGTTGAATTCACGACTCGCTCCGGACCAGCACCCGCTCCTGCGTCAGATCACGTCCGCGTGCGACCAGGCGAAGTTCACGGTCGCGAAGCTCACCGGCAAGGAGCCGCCGGCGCATCCCGACACCGAGCAGACGGTGCCCGAGCTCCGCGAGCGGCTGAAGACGATCGTCGCGTACCTCGGCACGTTCAAGCGCGAGGACTTCGCGGGCGCCGAGGAGCGGCCGTGCACGCACACCTGGATGGGTGGCAAGAGCGTGCGTGGTGGCGACTACCTCGACCACTTCGCGCTGCCGAACTTCCATTTCCACCTGACGACCGCGTACGCGATCCTTCGCCACAACGGGCTCGGCCTCGGCAAGACCGACTACATCGTCGAGCTGCCGTTTCTGGGCTAGAGCCCGAACTTCGACGACGCGAACACGGTCTCGAGCAGCTGGTCGACCTCGCGGATCATGCGCGCGGCAGCCTCGCCGGGTAGCGCGGCCAGCGCGACCTTGATCTCGTTCAGGTTCTTGAGCTGGCTGAACAGCTGGATGTCCGACAGCTCGGTGCCCGAGGTCAGGAGCTCGCGGATGACGCCGAGCTCGGTCAGCAGATCGTCGAGGCTGGCGGACGGGCCGATGAACCGGCGCTCGTCTGGATGCTCGCGGTAATACGAGTCGACCACCGGGTTCACGATCTCCTCGAGCAGCTCGACCTGATCGAGGTTATTCCAGATGTGGCGCAGCACGAAGAAGTCACCGTCGTGGACGCGCGTGCGGCCGTCGAACACGGCCGAGGCTGCGAACAGCTTGAGCAGCTTGACCGCGCGGCGATCCGACACCGAGATGCCCTCGCTGCGGATCTGGAAGATCAGTCCCTTGTACTTGGTAAGGAACTCCTCCGGCAGCTGCATGAACTTGTCGAAGTTGGTCTGGATCTGGCGGAGGTCTCGCGCGCTGATGATCGGTCGCAGCTCCGCGGCCGGGCGACCTGCGGCATCGACGCTGCGCCCCGTCATCTTGCGGAGCTCGAGCGAGATGCCCTTCTTCATCAGCTCGTGGAAGTGGTAGCTGTCGAGGTTGTCGGACAGCACGCGAACCAGGAAGCGATCGAACATCGCCGCCAGGTTCTCGTCGTTGGGCACCTCGTTGGACGCTGCGTAGAGCGAGATCAGCGGGACCTGCACGACCTCGGGGCCGTTCTGGAACTTGCGCTCGTTGATGACGTGCAGCAGCGAGTTCAAGATCGCCGAGTTGGACTTGAAGATCTCGTCGAGGAACACGACCTCGGCGGTCGGCAACATGTTCTCGAGCCGGCGGGTGTAGCGACCCTCGCGGAACGCCGAGATGTCGACCGGTCCGAACAGCTCGTTGGGCTCGGTGAAGCGGGTCAGCAGGTACTCGAAGTAGCGCGCATCGATCAGCTTCGAGAACATGTCGATCATCGCCGACTTCGCCGTACCCGGCGGTCCGACGATCACCATGTGCTCGCCGGCGATCGCCGACACGGTCATCAGCCGGATGATCTCTTGCTTGTCCAGGAACTGCGCGCCCATCTGGCGGGCGATCTCCTGGAACGCGGCCGATGCACGCGCGACATCGACGGCAAAGTTACGAGGCGTGGTAGGCGGCGCGACCATCGAGACGGAAGGCACATTACCCCAGCTTTGGGGATGCGCAGCTCCTAGGGCTGTAGAATTGGCAGGGCCACGACGTCGGTAGGATCGCGTCGTGCTTCGGGCTTGAGGTGCCGCCGCAGGCGGGTCGCGAGCGCGTCGATCACGGCTTCGCTGAGCAGCTCCGTGGTCTGCTGACGATGCACCATCCAGCGCTTCGCGAGCGCCGGTTGAGGTTCGACCCCGGGCGGGATCGAGAGCCTCGCATCGACCAGCGCGAGCGCGCCCGGCAGTGCGAACAAGGTCGCGAGCCCGCGCGGGCGCTGGCCCGCGGCCTCGGCCGCCAGCACGGTGGAGATCAGCGGCGACTTCGCGCCGGCCTCGCGCATCGTCAGCTCGCCGAGGCAGAACAGCGCGTTCAGGTGGACGAGGAACGCGGCGACCGCACGGATGTCGCCTTCATCAGGCGTGCGCTCGAGCATCTGCTCGAACGCTGCGGCGAGCCGGGCCGGACCGGCGACCACGTCCCGCGGCGACGCATCGGGCACCAGCTGGTAGGCGACCGCACGCGCGAGCTCGGCATCGCGGAGCAGGAACACCGCGTCCTCCCAGTGCAGCGGAGGTGCGCCGGGATGCGAGTCGAGCAGCTGCGTCAACGGCGTGCGACGGAGCAGCGTCGCGATCACCGGTGCGGTGTCCGGAACCGCGAGCAGCTCGTCGAAGTCGACGACCGTCACGTCCTCGCGCACGCGGCGCACGCCCTTCCAGCGGGTGAGCCGGGCGGGTGGCTTCTGGCCCTGGAACTGCGCGCGGCCGTCCACCACGACACCGTGAGATCGCTGCGCGTCAGGTGGAACAGCTTGTTGAGTAACGCGTGGCGCGCCATCACGCGCGTGCGGTTGCGCGTCATCGGCTGGCTGACCAGCGCGAGCGCGGTCTCGATCACGCGGCGGCGCGACTTCTCGCGGATCGACCACGCTTCGGAATCGGGGTGGACCAGGAACAGCGCGTTGTGGAGCCCGGCGGCGAGCGCGAGCTCGTCGGGCTCGAGCACGAACGCAGGTGGCCGGCACACCAGCGTCGACAGCACGGCCGTGCGCGCCTCGTCGACCGCGACCGATTCGAGCGTTGCGTTATCGAGCTCTGCGCCCCAGCGCTCGACATCCTCGAGCGTCACCGGCGCACCGACGCGAAGCTCGCCCCCCGCGACGAGCGGGTGGACGAAGCGAGTGAGAAAATCGCGGCAGTGCCAGCGCGACATCTACTTGTCCGGCTCGGGCTTGCCGGCGGCGAGCGTCTTGCGATCAGGCGCATCAGGGAATCCCCACAGCGCAAACCGACCGACGCTGTCATTGACGACCTGCGCATCGGCAGATGGCGTGGCGCCGTAGTCGACCGACTCGGCGCGATCGACCTCGATCTTGGCAAGCGAGCGCCGCTCCAGCGTCTGGAACACGGCCTCGCTGACCTGGAACGGGTGTCCGTCGCTGGTGAACACGGTCACGATGCCCGTGGCGTGACCGAGCGCGCGCGCGAGCACCTCGGGCGACACGCGCGGCACGACATCCATGCCGAGCGGCACCAGCAAGCCGGGCGCGAGCTCGCACAGCAGCTGGCCGAGCGGGATCACGTCGAGGTTCTCGGAGCCGACGACGAGGATCCCGCGATCCGTGGCTGCGACGCGATGCCCGCGCAGGCTGACCGGCGGCAGCGCGAACAGGATCCGCTTCAGGCGCGACGCGTGATCGAGCGGGATCAGGGTCGCGACCACGCGACGCGGAGGCCCCATCGCCGCCGCGAGCTTGAGCTCGACGCCGATCGGCGCGGGCGGGCCGCCGTCATGCGGGGTCGGTTCCTTTGGCCTGTCGAGCTCGAGGTTGATCCGCGTCAGGTCACCGATGTCGCTCAGCGTCAGCGGGCCCGGCAGCACGTCGACGCGATCGCCAGGCCAGAACACGTGGAACGTGTCGGCCGCGAACACGGACGCGCACGACGCGAGGTCGATCGGATGTTCGTAGCCTACCGCGACCGCCGCGTTGGTGCCGGCCGGACGAAACACGTCGATGCCAGGCGTGCCGAGAAACAGCGCGAGGATGCGCTCGGGCAGCGCGCGCGCCCGGATCAGCATGTAGCCGCGGTCGCGTGCCTGATCCTCGAACGCACTGGTCGCGCCCGGTGTGAACAGCCCGGCTTGCGCGTCGACCCGGTTGCGCCACAGATAGCGCACGATCCCATCCGCGAGCCCGTGCGCGACCGCGAGGTACAGATCGCCGCGATCCTCGGGCCCGAGTCGATCGCCACCGGGCAGCTTGCGGATCGAGAGCCGGAACAGCAGGCGCGAGAACGGCAGCTCCCCTTCGCGGATGTAGCCCTGGGCGAACTCGTCGCCGTGGACCATGAAGTCGGTACCCGCGGTCATCGCGCCGATGTCGACCGCGTCGTAGCCGTACGGCGAGCGATCGTCGCGGTACTTCACGAAGTGCTTCGACGTCCCCGTGTACATCGCACCGCCGACGAGTCGCGCGAGCCGCGCCGCGCGATCGGCGGCATACGAGCTGACCGCTGGGATCTGGACCACGATCTCCCGGCTACCCAGCGCGGTCCGGCCCTTGATGATGGTGAGGTTCGCCATCAACTCGTCGAGCGAGGCTTCCGACGAGTACAGCCGGAACCACGACACCGCGCCCTCGAGGGTCGCGAACGTCATCAAGCAGTACCGGCCGAGCAGGATGCCGCGCGGATCGGGCGCGACACCCGGCGTGAAGAACCGGGTCTGCCCCTGCGCGACATGCTCCAGAGCCATCGCGCTAAAATCTAGCAGGTTCTAGTTGGCGAGCTGGATGTCGACGCGGCGATCTTCGCGCCACGTGGATTCGTCGCTGCCCTTGGCATCGAGCGCGCCGCGCGTGGTGACGTGCAGCTGCGGCTGGCCAACGCCGAGCCGGCCGAGATACTGGCCGACCGTGTGCGAGCGCCGCGAGCCCAGGCCGAGGTTGTACTCCTCGGTGCCGCGCGGATCCGCGCGTCCGATCAGCGACACCGCCTTGCCCTTGAGCGCGCCCTTGATCAGGCAGGTCGCGATCTGATCGAGCACCGCGCGATCCTCCGCGGTCAGCTCGTACTGGTCGTACTCGAACTTCGGAGCCCCAGCATTGGAGGCCGCCTTGATCCCGCACATCGCCGCGATGTCACCGGACACGGCGAGCCCCGGGCTCACGAGGGCGTTGTCCTTGACGACCTCGACCGGCTTCTCGGGCGGCTTGGCAACGGTCTCGGTCGGCTCGGTCGTGGTGGTCGGCTTCGGCTTGGCTTTCGAACCGCAACCAAGGGCTGCCACGAGGACGATGGCGAGGGTGGTGGTCTTCATGCGGCAGATCCTGCCACATTCGGCGTCATGACATCGGTTTCGGTCGGTTCTCGCCTGCTGCTGGCAGCCGGGTTCGTGGTAGCGGCATGTGGAACCAAGCGCGAGGCGCCTCGTGCCATCAAGGATGCGGGCGCTGCGGGCCCGACCGTCGCGCCGATCGCCACGCCGCCGAGCGGTGTCGATGCGATCTCGCGGTTCGGCTTTGTCTACGGCAAGGGCGCGACCGACTACCAGAAGGCCCGCACCGCCGCGAAGACGCGCGACTGGTCGGCCGTGCGCACCGCGGCCGAGGCAGCGATCGCGCGCGATCCGAATCACCTCGACGCGCATCGCCTGCTCGCGACCGCGCTCGCGCAGGCTGGCGAGCACGCCGCGGTCGTCGAACAGCTGGTCGCGGTGCTCGCGGCTGATTACTGGCAATACGCCCCCGCGCTCGGGGATCCCGACCTCAAGGAGTTCTTCGCGACCCCGCACGGCATCGCCGTGACCGAGCTCGCGACCAAGCTGCGCGCCGACTACGAGAAGCGCACCGCGAGCGGGCTCCTGCTGATCGGACGGCGCAGTCCATTCAAGTGGCACGAGAAGCCCGGCGTGCAGGGCGTCACCAGTCGTGGCGAGCTCTACGCGTACGACCGCGAGACCCGGCGCTACCTGCGGCTGACGCACACCGAACATCAGCTCGCGGCGTTCGTGAAGCCCGCGGCGGGCGCCGAGCTCGCGATCCTGACGTTCGACAAGGTCGATCGCCCGAAGGGCGACGATCCGATCCCGCTGGTCGCGCGCGCACACCTCCAGGTGCTCGACACGACGGAGTGGAAGCCCACGACGAAGGTGACGCTGAAGGACGCGGCACGCGAGATCGCGGTCGGTTACAGCGCGGGCGACCAGCTGCTGGTCGCGCTGGCACCCGCGGCAGGACGCTGGGGGACCGGCGCGCCAATCGTGTCGTCGATCGATCGCGCGACCGGCAAGCTGACCAAGGTGACGTCGTCACTGCCGGTGCCGCGCATCGTGTTCACGCTCGAGGAGGGACGGCTCGTCCGCGCACCGTCGGGCGTCAAGGCGACGTGGGCCGGCGATCCGCCGACCGCGCCAACGCTCGAGCTCGGCGGCAGGCCGATCGCGGTGCCCGAGTCGGGTGCCGCGACGCAGGCCTCGATCGCGGTGGCACCGAACGGCTCGCACCTCGCGTTCGCGACCGCGGTGGATCCGTGTGCAAAGGACGCCGCGCCCTCGCTGTACGTGTCCGATGCCAAGGGCGTGCTGAAGCATGTGCTCACCGCGAAGAGCCGGTTCACGACGCGCTGGCTCGACGCGACGACGCTCGCGTACGAGGACGGCGATGGTGCGATCCGGCTGTGGGATGCGACGACGGCGCGCGAGTCGCAGCGGCTCGAGAACAAGCCCGGGCTCGCGCTCGACGTGCTGTCGATCGCGGCGGCCCCGCTGTGCAAGCAAGCGCCGCCGACGGCCGATACCGGATCCGCCGAGGAACCGATGCCGCCCGAGGAGGGCTCGGCCGGCACGATCATCACGCCCCCGCCGTGAGCTACTCGCCGGCCTTGTGACAGAACGAGTCGAGCGGGTGATCGGGCTCCGGCGTCATCGGCCCGATGCCGCCGTGATCACGGCGTTGATCGGACGTGATCTGGCGTGACGTGGCGATCGCGCGCAGCACGTCGGTCCCCTCGTTCCCGATCCGCGCATACGACCCGTAGTCGATCGAGTACACGCCGAACCGCGGCAGGAAGCCCTCGGCCCACTCGAAGTTGTCGGTCAGCGACCAGTGGTAGTAGCCGCGGACGTCGACGCCTTCATCCCTGGCGCGCGCGACCGCCTCGAGCACGCGGACGATGTTCTCCGCGCGACGCTTGCCGGACTCACTCGCGATCCCCGACTCCGTGACGACAAGTGGGAGGTTGGGATAGCGCGCGGCATAGGCGACCAGGATGTCGTGGATGCCGTCGATCCAGCCCTCGTAGCCCATCCGCGGCACGCAGTAGCTGGGATCGGGCGCGGGCAGACAGCTGCCGAAATCGAGCCCACCGAAGCAAGGCGTGAGGCTGATCGGCGCCGCGAGGAACGGTCGATCACCGGACACGCCGGCGCGGAAGTAGTACTGCAGGCCGAGCCAGTCGAGCTTGCCGGTCCAGTCCGGGTGATCCTCGTCGCGCGTGCCGTCGAGGTTGGCGTCGAACGTGCCCGACAGGATCGAGTCGACGAACAGGTAGTGGAACAGGTAGACGATGCGGTCGCGCGCCGCGAGATCGTCGGGGTTGTCCGACGCGCGATTGGTGCGGGTCGCGCGCCAGTCGGCGACCGACATCGACAGGCCGATCGACGCGCGCGTGCCATCGCCGTCGGCATCTGCAGCGTCGCCCGCGCGGAGGCCGTCGTAGATCGCGGTGTGCGAGCCGAGGTAGTCGCGCAGCACGGTCGCGAATCGATTCGGATCGAGCGAGACGCCGCCGGGCGGGAACTGACCGACCGCGTAGGCGGCGAACAGGTAGTTGATCGGCTCGTTGACCGTGCCCCAGTCGTCGACCAGATCGCCGAACCGCTCACCGAGCAGCTGGGCGTGCGCGCGGAGCTCCTCGTTGATCTGCGGCGCGCCCGGCGAGCCAAGTCCGCACAGGTTGGTGTCGCGGGGGCCGCCGGTGCACGCGTTGCCGCGCGGATCGGCGACCCACACCGGGTTCGAGAAGTGATGCACGGTGACCACCGGTCGGATGCCGCGCGCGACGAGCGCCTCGAGCTGGGTGCGATAGTGCGCGAGTGCGGTCTCGTCGATCTGATCGCGCGCGGGCTCGACCCGCGCCCACTCGATCGAGAACCGATAGCTATCGACCCCGAGCTGGTCGACCGGCTCGACGTCCTCGAGCAAACGCGTGTAGCCCTGGGTCGCCTGGCCGACGAACGTGCCCTTGCCGAGCCACCCTGCGCGGTCGGCAAGGTCCTGGTACCAGTCGGTCGCCGTTGCCGTCCTCGATCTGCGTCGCCGCTCGCCACCCCGAACCGGAAGCTGCCGCGCCTGCCGGTTCGAGCGGGCTTCATCGCCGAACTAGAACGCCGGCCGCCGCCGGCTTTCGGGTCATCGCCACACGCGGCCAGGCAGATCGCGAGCACGAGGCGTTTCACCGCCCAGCTTACTCTCCCGCGCCGAGCGTATGATGCGCTCGTGCGGGTCTATCTATTCGGCAGGCGACGCGGTTCCTGAGGAAGATGCGGGGAGCGACCGCGATCGCTGGCTGTCGCCGAAGGGCCGCGAGGCCGCGCGCGTGCTCGGCCGGCTGCTGCGCGAGCAAGGCGTGGCGCCCGACGTGATCCTGTGCTCACCGTTGCCGCGCGCGGTCCAGACCGCCGAGCTGCTGGCGCAGGCGCTCGACTACCTCGGCCCGATCTCGTCGCGGCGGTACCTCGAGCCGGCCGCCCAGCCGCGGGTCGCTGCCGGCGAGATCTCGGCGGCGGGCCTGTCGGTGATGGTCGTTGGCCACGAGCCGTCGATCTCGGCGCTCGGCGCGTTCCTGCTCGGGCGCCCGGCGTTTCCGCCGTTCCGCACCGCCCAGTGCTGCGCGATCGAGAACGGCAAGCCCACGTTCACCGCGCGCGCGGACATCGCGCAGCTTCAGGCACTTTTCGTCGACTGAGGTGTCGACTTACCGAACCGCGGGGCCGGTGCGCCAGGTCTCCTCGAGTAGATCGAGGAGGCGCAGGTGATCGACCACCAGGTAGACGATCGCGAGCACCGCGATCGCGGTGACCACCAGGTGGACCAGGATCCGCCGCCGGCTGAGCTCCAGCAGGACGCCAGACAGCCACGCGGTCACGAGGCCCGCGACGACGATGTAGACGACGGCGCGTCCGATCATCGGGTTGCCGGTCATCGCGACCACGCCGACGACGACCGCGACCGGCAGCAGGTACAGCACCTCGACCGGCGCCCGCGCAGTCGCCGCGCCGTCGCGCCCCACGATCCAGCCTGTCGCCGCAGCGTGATCACCGCGAGGGCGAGCACGAGGACCAGCACGCCGCCGACCCCCAGCGGATGTGCTGGCGGACGCGCGGTGCGAGCTCGCGCTCGAGCACGCGCCGGGCGCCGGCGTCGTCGAGCAGATCGAGCCTTGTCCGCGCGGCGTCGAGATCGTCATGACGGATCAGCATCCGGATCCACGCGATGCGGTACGCGCCACGTTCGGTCGCCGGCGCGGTGCGCAGCGCCTCGCGCATGAACGTGCGCGCGCGCCGGTTCGCCCTCCTGATCCCAGCCGCGCGCGATCGCCCATCGCACGACAGGTGCGCGCGGATAGCCGGGGTGCGCGAACGAGGCGCTCGAGATCCTCGAGCTCGCCGGTCGGATCGCCGCCACCGGCAGCCGCGTTGATCAACCTGTCGTGCTCGGCAGCGACGGCATTCCACCCACCATCGCCGGTCAGCTTGCCGAGCCGCGCGAGATCGGCACGCAGCCGGCGCAGCACCAGCGGCTCCGTCGCGAGTGCGATCGCATGCTCGAGATCCCGGCGCGCGCGGTCGAAGTCCCGGGCACGCTCGGCCAGCCGCGCCGCCTCGGCCCACGCGTCGTCGCTCCACCGGCTCACCGGACGCGCGGCGCCGGCGGCCTCGAACGCGTCGATCGCGCCGGGGTCGCCCGCAGCCGCGCGACGGGACGCGTCCTGAAACGCGCGCTCGTCGGCGTGCGCGACGCCCCCGAGTAGCATGAGGAGCGCGACGAGCGCGCGGCTCACGGCTTGGACTTGGTGAACCCTGCAGGGATCATCGTGCCGTCGGCTCGGAACGTGTCGAACGTCATCTGCTCGCGCCGGATGCGGAGCACGGAGCCGCAGTGCGTGGACTCCGAGTACTGGGTCCAGAACCCGCTGCCGCTCGGGTACAGCTCGGCGCCGGCGCCGCCCGCGACGACGTAGACCGTACCCTCATCGGGCGTCGCCACGACCAGCTTGTCGCGCAGCGGCTTCGTGATCTCGTACTCGTGCTCGTGGCCCGACACCACGAGGTCGAGCTCGTACTGGTCGACCAGCGGGCCCCAGGCGTTCTGCAGCGTCAGGTTCGAGCCGTGGTTGGAGGCCGACCACATCGGCTGGTGGTGCGACAGGATCCGCCAGCGGCGGTCCTTGCTGTCCTCGAGCTCGTCACGCAGGAAGTCGACCGTCGTGGTGGTCAGCACGGCAGGATCGTCGGGGGTGTCGTTCGCGATCGTGAAGTGCGCGAAGCCGTAGTCGAAGCCGAAGTTCTCCTGGTTACCAGGCATCGCGAACTGCGAGTGGAAGTTGACCGCGTTGCCCTCATGGTTGCCGTTGACCATCATGATCGGCGCCGTCGCGATCAGCGGCTCCGCGCGACCAAGGAACTCCTCCCACTCGGGTTGCGAGATGCCGAGCGTGACCGCGTCGCCGGAGAACAGCACCAGATCGGGCGACCGCGACTTCACGAGCTCGACCACCTGCTGCCAGACGTCGAACCCGTTGCGGGTGTCGCCAAGCACGCCGACCACCACCTCGGCATCGGGATTGGCCTCGATATCCGGCGCGGTGTGGAACGTGTGAACCGCCGAGAAGTGACCCTCGCTGCCAACCTGATAGCTGTACGAGGTGCCGGGCTTGAGGCCGCACAGGTGCACCTGGTGCACCCGCGTGATCTGCATGCCGAGCACCTTGTAGCCGAACTGGATCCCCGACGTCTCCTCGGTCAGCGCGTCGGCTGTGAGGTCCTCGCCCTCGGCCCACCGCATCTCGGTGACGCGGGTCTCCTCGTCGACCGTGCGCCACTGCGCGACGATCGAGGTGCGAGGATCACCGGAGAACCCGAGGTGCACGAGGCGCGGCGTCGGATCGAGGCCGACGGTCTTGCTGGCGAGCCGCGGCGGCTCGGCGCCGATCCGGGTGGTGATGCTGTAATCGCAGCCGGGGACCTCGAGCGACCCGCCGGTGTCGACGAACGGTGGATCGACCTCGGGATCGTCGCCGCCACAACCGAGGGCGAGACAGGCGAAGAGGCCCGGGGCGAAGATCGTCGCCAGGTATGCACGCATCTGCCGCCGTTTGTACCGCGCCGGGTCGGGTAGCGTCTCGCGGGATCCGACGGTGCGTGACTAAGCGAACATCTGGTGTGCGCGCGCCGCGAGCCCCCACGCGACCGACGTCAGCTCCTCGCCGCCGACGAGCCGATCCTGGCCGAACCGAGACGCGAGCCGCGCTCGCACCACCGGCACGAGCGACGAGCCACCGGTCGCGAACACGCGGTCGACCTCGCTGGCGGCGACACCGGCACGCGCCAGCACGTCCTCGAGCACGCGGTCGATCGCATCGAGGTCTTCCGAGATCCAGCCCTCGAAGCCGACTCGCGTGACCAGCAGATCGAGCGTGATCTCGTCGAGCACCACGCGTTCGTCATCGGCGCGCGACAACCGCACCTTCGTGCCCTCGACCGCGCGATGCAGCACGAGGCCGAGATCGTCCTCGACCACGCTCACCAGCTTCTGGAACCGCGCGGGCTCGAGCGCGCCGTACTGGACTCGTTCGAGCAGCCGCATCGTCTTCTCCTGCTTGAGAAACGACAGGTAGTGCCAGCGTCGCAGGTGGCCGTAGAGCCAGGCCGGCACCGGTGCCTCGCCGCCGAGCTCGTCGCGGTAGCGCGACCCACGACCGAGCGCGGGCGCGACGACGGCATCGATCACGCGGGCGTCGAATGCATCTCCCGAGATCCCGATGCCGCCCGTTGCCAGCACCTTGCTACCGCCCGGGCCGACCCGCAGCACGCTGAAGTCGGTCGTGCCGCCACCGAAGTCTGCGACCACCAGCAGCTCGTCGTGATCGAGCCCGGTCGCGTAGCGCGCGGCGGCGCCGACCGGCTCGTACTCGAACACGACCTCGTCGAAGCCCGCCTTGCCGAGCGCGTCGCGCATCCGGCCGACCGCGCGGCATCGTCCTCGTCGTCCTCGGCACCCCAGTAGCGCACGGGCCGTCCGATCACGCAGCGACTGCCGAGCTCGACCGGCGACGCGGCGCGCACTTGCCGCAGGTACGCCGCGATCATGTCGTCGAGCTGCCAGCGCTTGCCGAAGATGTGCGTGCGCGAGAACGCCTCGCTCGCCAGGTGCGACTTGATCGACTGCACGAGCCGGCCATCGCCCTCGGTCTCGAGGTAACGCGCGATCGCCGGGGCTCCTGCCGTGACCTCACCGCCCTGTTCGAAGTACAGCACCGTGCGCCAGTGCGAGGCGCCGCGTAGCGACACCAGGGTCACGTCCCCGCGCGCGTCGGCGACCGCGACGGCGGTGTTGGTGGTTCCAAAATCGATCCCGACGGCGACCATGGAAAGCACCTTCGGTGTTCGCGCCGGTATTTACTAGCTGCCCCTCACCAGGTATCCTCTGGGAGCTACTCGGGATGCCATGTCGGTCGTGATCGTGGGCCAAGCGTACGGTCGCCGCGCGACCCTCGAGCTCGCCGGTGACACGCTCACCTGGCGGGCCCTGCGCGGCGTCGCCGAGAACATCTGCACGACGGTCCACGACGTCCGCAACCCGCGCTGGATCGAGATGCGCTGGAGCCGGGCCGGGTTCGCGATCGCGCTGCTCGGCGCGTTCTGGGCAGTGCGCGAGAGCCTGTGGATCGGACTCGCGACGCTCGGCGCGGCGATCGCGCTGGTGGTGTGGCGACGCCTGCACCCGCGCTACTTCCTCGCGTTCGATGCCGGCGATCGCCGGCTGATCCTCCGCGTCGAGGCAGGGTCGGCGGCGCCCGCGAAGGCGCTGGCCGCTCGGATCGAGAGCACGCTCGCGAGTGGTGAGCTCCCGGCGACGCCCCCGATGCTCCCCTAGAGTCCGTCACCTCCGCCGCAGCCTTCCGCTGCCACCGGGCGCTCGGGAATCGGTCCCGCGCCGTCGGCGCGCGTGCGGTCCCACAGCTGGTACGCCGAGATCGAATGCGGCTGCTTGGTCCCGGCCTCGACGTAGTCGAGATCGTCGGCCAGCGATCGCCACTCGCGCCGGAGCTCGAGCGGTGCCGCTGCGATCAACGATCGCATCGCCGCGGCCTTCGCAATCACGTCCGCTTGCGTGCCGCCGAGCAGCGGCAGGCTCGCGAGCTCCGTGCGCGCGTATCCGACCTCGATCCGCCACCACGCGAGGTCCTTGCCGCGCCGGGCTTCGAGCGCGCGCTGGCTGGCACGGATCTCGGCGCGCACGCCGGGCGCCCCGGTCTGCAGCGCGGCGTGGGTGGCGACGTTGAAGCGCGCGAGCGGCTGGGCGAACGCGGCCCACAGTGCGGGGCCCCGCCGGTAGTTGTCGTCCTGCCAGTCGCGCTCCGCGTAGTAGTCGACGAGCGACGCGTTGATCGTCGCGACCGGGACGAACGCGGTCTGCCAGTCGGTGAGCGCTTGCTTCACGGGTGCGAGACCCGGGACGAAGCTCAGCGCGCCGAGCTTGGTCACGCAGCTCTCGATCCGAGACACCATGCGGCTGCCGGTGGTGGAGCGTGGATCGTAGGCGCTGACGTCGACCCCGGAAAATTCGCCGATCGAGAACAACGTCTTCCACGCGCAATCCTCGAACTCGATCAGCGCGTGCCAGCGCGCCTTCTCCAGCTCGTAGTGTGCGAGCGCGGCCGCGTGCGTGCGCTGGTTGCGGCAGTCGACAACCGCTGGTCCGCCGATCATCGCCACGAACAGCGCGGCTCCGCCGGCCCATCCGGCAACGCGCCACTTGATCTTGCGCCGGCGCTCCAGCTGCTCGTAAGTCGAGCGCTCGGGTGGCGGCGGCTTCGCCGGCTTCGGTGGTTTCGGCCTGGGTACACGCTTGCGGAGATCTGCGACCTCGGAGTCGAGGCGCGTGTTGTCGGCCGCGAGGCGCACGCATTCGGCCTTCGTGCGCTCGAGCTCGGCCTCGAGGGCATCGACGCGTGCGACGGCGGCCTCGTGGTCGTCGCGAAAGCTCATGTCACCTTGAGCCGCTTCTTGTCACCGCCGCCGGAGATCCCCGCGAAGAAGTCGTTGCCCTTGTCGTCGACGACGATGAACGCCGGGAAGTCGACGACGTCGATCTTCCACACCGCCTCCATTCCAAGCTCCGCCATCTCCAGCACCTCGACCTTGGTGATGCAGTCCTTCGCGAGCCGAGCCGCGGGACCGCCGATCGAGCCGAGATAGAACCCGCCGTACCTCTTGCACGCCTCGGTCACCTGCGGCGATCGGTTGCCCTTCGCGAGCATGACCATGCTGCCTCCGTGCTGCTGGAACAGCTCGACGTAGCTGTCCATCCGCCCCGCGGTCGTCGGGCCGAACGAGCCCGAGGCGTAGCCGACAGGTGTCTTCGCAGGACCCGCGTAGTAGACGCAGCGGTCCTTCATGTACTGCGGCAGCCCCTGGCCCGCGTCGATCTGCTCCTTGAGCTTCGCGTGCGCGATGTCGCGCGCGACGACGAGCGTGCCGGTCAGCGACAGGCGGGTGCGGATCGGGTAGCGCGACAGGGTCGCGCGGATCTCGTTCATCGATTGATCGAGATCGATCCGCACGACGTCGCCGCCGAGCTCCTGGTCGCTCGGCTCGGGCAGGTACTTCGCGGGATCGTGCTCGAGCTGCTCGAGGAACACGCCCTCGCGCGTGATCTTGCCGAGTGCCTGGCGATCCGCGGAGCAGCTGACCGCGAGCGCGACTGGACAGCTGGCGCCGTGCCGGGGCAACCGGATCACGCGCGCGTCGTGACAGAAGTACTTGCCTCCGAATTGCGCGCCGATACCCGTGCTCCGCGCGATCTCGACCACGCGCTGCTCCCACTCGCGGTCGCGAAACGCCCGGCCGAGCGCGTTGCCCGAGCTCGGCAGCCCGTCGAGGTAACGCGCACTCGCCAGCTTCGCGACCTTCAGCGTCTGCTCCGCGCTGGTGCCGCCGATCACGACCGCGAGGTGATACGGAGGACACGCCGCGGTGCCGAGCGAGCGTAGCTTGTGGTCGAGGAACGCCGCCAGGCTGTTCGGATTGAGCAGCGCCTTGGTCTCCTGGAACAGCAGGCTCTTGTTCGCCGAGCCGCCGCCCTTGGCCATGAACAGGAAGTGGTACTCGTCGCCGTCGACGGCGTAGAGCTCGATCTGCGCGGGCAGGTTGTTGCCGGTGTTGGTCTCCTCGAACATGTCGAGCGGCGCGACCTGGGAGTAGCGAAGGTTCGCCTCGGCGTAGGTGTCGAACACGCCGCGCGCGATGGCGGCCTCATCCCCGCCGGAGGTCAGCACGAGCTGGCCGCGCTTGCCCATCACGATCGCGGTGCCGGTGTCCTGGCAACCTGGAAGGATCCCTCCCGCCGCGATGTTCGCGTTCTTGAGCAGCTCGAGCGCGACGAATCGATCGTTCTGCGAGGCCTCGGGATCGTCGAGGATCGCGCGCAGCTGACCGAGGTGACCCGGCCGCAGCAGGTGGGCGATGTCGCGCATCGCGGTCCGCGTCAGCAGCGTCAGCGCCTCGGGCGCGACCTCGAGGAACGTCTTGTTCTCACCCGCGGGGCCGCGCGCCTCGAACGTCGAGACGTGATCGCTGGTCAGCTTGCGGTACGGCGTGTCGTCGTGGTGGCCCGCCTCCAGGATCTCCTGGAACTCGAACTTCGGCATGGTGCCGGCAGCATACGTCAGTCAGCGTGCACGGGCTCAGTCCGCGAGCGCCTCGACATCCGCGACCGTCGCCGTGCGCAGCCAGTCGAGGTAGATCGCGAGCGCCTCGCGCTCGGCGTGAGATAGCTCGCGATCGAACCGCGGCATCTCGCTCTTGTCCGCGTTCATGTGGATCGGGAGCTTCGGGTTGCCGACGAAGTCCGTGTAGTACGCAGTCGAGCCGAGCCCGAACAGATTTGGCGCGGACGCCCCGACCTCGCCTTCCTTCGACGCGTGGCAGTCGTCGCACGAGGCGTCGGCATAGACCTTCGCGCCGGCCTGCTGCTTCGCCTCGGTGACGTCGGGCGCGCCGGACTGCGCGTAGACAAACTCCACCAGATCCTCGAGGTCCTTGCCGGTCACGGTCACCGGCGGCATCGCGCGGGTGAATTCCGCCGCATCGATCGCCGCGGATGGAGAATCCTCCTTCTCGGCGGCCTCGGCCTCGAGCGTTCGCGCGACCAGCTTGGTCTTGCCCCAGAACCGGTCGTGGCGGGGATCGACGAGGAACGCCTTGAGCCACGCACGATCGCCATGGCCGGCCGCGATGATCGGCCCCTTGCGCTCCTTTGACTCGGCGTCGTGGCAGTTCGCGCAGCGCTCGGTGTAGATCGCACGCGCGGTGTAGTGCGGCGCGGTGGCGTAGATGTCGTGCGCTCCGGTCACAGGCACGCCATTTTCGCGCGCCAGCATGCGAGCACGGGTCGCGAGCTGGTCGGCCTCGACGCGGCGCTTGGCAAGCGCGTCGTCGCCGGCATCGCGCGCGAGTGACATCACGGTGAGGGCGCCGATCACCGCGAACAGCCCGGCACACGCGGCGAGCCACACCAGCCGGCGGCGCGGTGCGCGATCGGGTCCCGTGTCGAGGAGCGGCAGCCCGACCAGGAAGCCACCGACCACGGCCGGCGCGACCAGCGCGACCAGCTCGCTGTTGGTCAGCGTGCGCAGCTCGAACAGCCAGCGCAGGTACCACAGCGGACGGGCGTCGTACGCGCGCGACGCATCGGCGGGAGCCGCGAGATCGGCGCCGTGCTGCGAGACCACGTAGCCGAGCAGGATCGCGAACACGATCGCCATCGCGATCGCGTTGCGTAGCGCTTGATCCGGCCACCGCGGCGAGGCCGGACGTGCGCGCAGCGGCGTCGGGCCGTGCCGCCGCGCGAGCCTGACGTGGAACACGGTCACCAGCGTGACGATGGCTGGCAGCAGGATCACGTGCAGCGCGTAGAACCGGGTCAACGTCAGGTTGCCGTACTCGTTGCCGCCGATCGCGACCTCACGCACCTGCTGCCCGACCAGCGGCGTGCCGCTGGCGATCTGCATCTCGACGCGGTTGGCCCAGAATCCGGCCTGGTCCCAGCGCAGCACGTAGCCGGTCACCGCCCACGCGAGCACGAGGACGAGCAACAGCACTCCGAGCCACCACACCAGCTCGCGCGGGCGCCTGTACGCGCCGGCGACCGCGGTCTGCACGAGGTGAAGGCCCGCGACGACGACGATCGCAGCGCCGCCGTGATGATGCACGCCGCGCACGACCCAGCCCCACGACGCGCGATCCTGGATGTACGCGACCGACGCCCACGCATCGGTCGCCGAGGGACTGTAGAACGCCGCGAGTGCGAGCCCGGTGGCGGCCTCGACGACAAGCAGGAACGCGAGCACGGCGCCGAACACGTACGCGAACGACGCGCCGCCTTCGATCAGCGACGACGATGCCTCGGGTCCACCGAGCCGCTCGCGCAGGAATCCGCGCGCGCGGGCAAGCCGATCGGTCACACCCGCTCCTTGGTCGCGCGACCGAGCTGATAGCGCTCCCACGTCAGCCGCAGTCGGCCTTCCGCGATCTCGATCGGCAGGGCATCGAGCCCGCGCTCCGACGGACCGGTCAACTTGTCGCCGGTGACCGAGAACCGGCTGTCATGGCACGGGCATAAGTAGTTGCTGTTGTCGCGATCCCAGCCGACCGAGCAGCCGAGATGCGGGCAGATCGCCGAGCGCGCGTCGATCTCGTTCGGTCCGAGCCGGCGGATGAACGCCGAGCCAAGCACGACGTCGCGCGCGGACGTCCAGCCGTCGCGCACGACGGGCGCGATCACGTCGACGCGCTTCGGGATCCGACCGAACCGGTCGATCGGTCCGAGATCGATCGGCTCGCGGGGCGTGGTGACGGTCTGCTTGCCCAGGGGGTCGAGGACCAGGCTCACGATCGGTGCGGCCACGACCAGCCCGAGCCCGCCGCCGATGGTGCAGGTCGCGATCTTGAAGAACCGCCTACGGTCAGGCGTGTCACCCATGCCGGGACGGTATCAAGATCAGCCCATGGTGCGCTCTTCGCGCTCCTGGTCTTCCTTACACTTGATACAGAGCGAGGTCTCGGGTCGCGCCTCGAGGCGCTTCTTGCCGATCGGCTCCTCGCAGATCTCGCAGATCCCGAACGAGCCGTCGTCGATCTTCTTCAGTGCGTGATCGAGCTTGGTGAGCAGGCTCTTCTCGCGGCCGCGCAGCCGGAATTCAAACGACTGGATGTACTCGCTCGACGCGAGATCCATTTCGTCCGGCAGATCGTTGGCGTCGAGCACCATGCCTTCGGACAACATCTGGCGCGCACGATCGAGGACAACCTTGCGCTTGTCTTCGAGCAGCTCTTGAAACTTCTTCAGCTCCTTCTTGGTGAGTGACTTCGATTGCGTCGCGGTTGCTGTGCTCACGTTGGGTCCCTCGGTTTCGATCGGCGGAAGCGCTGAAACGAAGCGCGGTAGGATAGTGGTGTGTAGCTCAACTGACAACCCCTACTCGGTTCTACCTCTTACCTCAGTGGATGCCTTGACACTTTCCAGACGGTCCTCGAAACTAGCTTGCGATGGCCGGCTCGGATAAACGCAAGCAGTCCCTGTATTTTCCCGAAGACATGCTGAAGGAAATCCAAGACGAGGCGACGCGTCAGGACCGCTCGCTGTCGTGGATCGTCCAGAAGGCGTGGAAGATCGCGCGGAAAGAGATCATGAAATACCCCTCGGTGAACGAGTTCCCGGGCGAGGAAGACGAGAAAGAAATCGCGTAGCAGGTGACGACGTGGGGATATGCGATCGCTTCGAGCGATGGCAGTCCACTGTTCTACGAGTCATGGGGAGAGCGGGGCACGCGTGCCCCGGTCCTGTTGTGCGACGGGATCGGCTGTGACGGATACGTCTGGCGATACCTGAAGCAGGATCTGGAGACCCGGTTCGGGCTGCATCCTCATTATCGTGGGCACGGTCGTACGGCAGCGCCGCGCGACCCCTCGCGGGTGACGATCGAGGATCTGGCAGATGATGTCGCGTGCGTGCTCGACGACGCGCTGGTCGATCGGGCAGTGCTCGTCGGCCACTCGATGGGTGTTCAGGTAGCGCTCGAGACCTACCGCCGTCATCGCGACCGCATCGCCGGACTCGTCCTGGTGTGTGGCGCCTCATCGCACCCGCTCAAGACGTTCCGCGGCTCGGACACGCTGGACGAGCTGCTGCCGACGATTCAGAAGTGGATCCATCGCGTGCCTGGCGTCATCAACCGCGTGACGCGCTGGGTGCTTCCCACCCGGCTCGCTTATGAGGTCGCCAGCCGACTCGAGATCCGGCGGGAGCTGATCAACCCCAATGACTTCATGCCCTATCTGGAGGGCATGGCCCGGATCGATTCCCGGCTGTTCATCGCCATGCTGAGCTCGGCTGGCCAGCACAGCGCGGATGACCTGCTATCAGCGATCGAGATCCCGGTGCTCGTGGTCGCGGGCGGACGGGATGGCTTCACACCGCCGGAGCGCAGCCGTGCGATGGCCGAGGCGATCCCGGGTGCAGAGCTGCTGGAGATCGAAGACGCGTCCCACACGGCGCCGATCGAGCGCCCACGTCTCGTGGATGGAACGATCCGCGAGTTCATCGTTCGCAGGGTTGATGGCGAGGTCGATGGGACGACGATCGAAGTCCCGATCTCGCACGACTGATGCACTCCCGTATCACCCCTGTGAACAGCTGAACCGTGCTCTTAACTGTTCTGAGCCACGTTCGGGTTAGGCGTGGGTTACTCACCGGAATTCGTCAGGTTTCGTCTAGAAATTCGTCGCTTTTCTAAATCTGATCGGGCAAGGTCGCGGTCCATCGCAGCTTCACCCGGTTGGGGGAAACATAGGGGTTGACCCTGCGAACAGGACAAAAAAGCCATGGAAACCGACAAGTCAATGACACGCCCTGTCCTCCGTCGGCCGGATGACGATAACGATGGCCTGGTCGCCCTGCCGCCGGTGCCGCTCGTTCGCCAGCGCCTCCGGTCCTCGGTCAAGGACTTCGCCCTGTCGCAGCCAGGCCGCCGGGCCGCTGCGCTTGCCGCCGTCTGGATTGCGGCCACGGGCTGCGAAGCCGACCTCAACCATTACGACCCGGAGGAGGCCCTCCGCACCTATCGCCTGATCGAATCGGAGCTTCGCGCCGAGCTTCGCATCAGCCTGGGTCGGGCGATCACCAACGAGCCGCATGCCGCCACCCGCAACACCATGATCAGCATGCTCGAGCACCTCGAAGAGCTCGAAGCCGCTGCGGTCGCCCCGCGCCCCGCGCGCCGACGCCGCCGCCGCTAGCTGCACCTTCATGACGAGAAGAGCCCGAGCGCATGCGCCGGGCTCTTTTTGATTTTCGGTCCGCCCGTCCGCCGAGGTGCGGACACGCTGTCCGGCCAGCGGACAGATCGCGCTTCAAGCGCGCGAGATCACGAGTCGCGAGGGTCGGCCGCCGGCTTGCTCGTGACGGCCGGTCATGGCGCTACCCGCAGACCGACCACCCGCAATGCCGGCACAGCCGGCACGCGCTCTGGACCACGAGCGTCGACTGGCACTCCGGGCACACCGGCGAGGCCGCGATGATCGCGGCGCGAGCACCGGTGACGAGCACCTGTCCCTCGCGGCTTGTGTCCCGGTAGACCGTGATTCCCTTGCAACCCAGCTCGTACGCCAGCTGGTACGCCGCTTTCACCTCGACCGGCGTCGCGCTGCGATGGAGGTTGATCGTCTTGCTGACCGCGGCATGGACCCGGCGCTGGAAGACCGCCTGCATCTTCACGTGGGTCGCGACGTCGATCTCGTGGGCGGTGGGGAACGCGCGCTGGACCTCCTCGGGGACGTCGGTTCGCCCTCGCACACCTCCGTGCTCCGCGACCCCGGCGAACAGCGCGTCCGAGGCAAACCCGCGCTCGATCGCGAGGCGCCGGAACGCGGGGTTGATCTCGGTGAGCTCGGCCCCGTCGAGGACATTGCGCCGGTATGCGAGCGCGTACAGCGGCTCGATCCCGCTCGAGCTCCCGGCGATGATGCTGATCGTGCCAGTCGGCGCGATCGTGGTCGTGGTCGCATTGCGGAGGGGACGCTCCCCGGCATCCTCCCACCGCGATCCCTTCCAGCTCGGGAAGGTGCCGCGCCGCTCGGCCAGCGCGCGCGAGGCTGCCAGCGACTCGTCTTCGAGGAAGCTCGCGAGTCGATCGCCGAGCACGAGCGCAGCCTCGGCGTCGTACGCGATCCCGAGTGCGGCGAGCGCGTCGGCCCAGCCCATGATCCCGAGGCCGATCTTGCGGGTCGCCTTGGTCGCCCGCTCGATCTCGGGAAGCGGGTACCGGTTCGCATCGATCACGTTGTCGAGGAACCGCACCGCGACGTGGATGATCTCCCGCAGCCGGTCCCACGCGAGGTCGTTCCCGACGACAAACTTGCCGACGTCGATGCTGCCGAGCGTGCAGGACTCGAAGGGGAGCAGCGGCTGTTCGCCGCAGTTGTGGAC
>JBBJLY010000259.1:0-11482 GCA_037720695.1 Kofleriaceae bacterium
GAGCGTTGCGTGGCCGAGCTCGGTGACGGTCACCTCGCGATCGCAGCCGATGTCGCGACCGCCGACGGCGCGAGCCTCGCAATCGATCGCTGTGTGCGTGCCTTGGGCGGCCTCGACGTCGTGATCGCGAACGTCGGCAAGTCGTTTGCGCGGGAAGCGCAAGCGATGGACGACGACGATCTCGCGAAGTCACTCGACCTCAACTTGTGGACGAGTGCACGAATTGCGCAACGCGCGGTGCCTCATCTGATCGCGCGCGGCGGCGGCTCGATCACGATGATCTCGTCGCTGTTCGGCCGCGAGGCCGGCGGCGCGCCCGGTTACAACGTCGGCAAGGCCGGCGTCATCGCGCTCGCGAAGGCGCTCGCCCGCGACTACGCGAAGCACGGGATCCGGGTCAACTCGGTCGCCCCGGGCTCGATCCTGTTTCCCGGCGGCGGTTGGGATCGCAGGCAGCAGGCAGATCCGGAAGGCATCGCCGCGTTCGTCGCGCGCGAGATCCCGTCGGGCCGGTTCGGCACCGTCGAGGAAGTCGCGGACGTCGTCGCGTTTGTCGCGTCACCGCGCGCGCGCTGGATCACCGGCGCGAGCATCGCGGTCGACGGCGGCCAGGCGCGTAGCTTCTAAGCGCCTCGCTGACGTGCCGGCTATCCCTTGACGGTCAGCAGCGGCCACAGGCGCGCGACGCGACGCGCCACATGAGCATCCTCGACGGTCTGGACGACCGGCGTGATGTCCTTGTAGGCGTACGGCGCCTCCTCCTTCAAGCGGTCGTGATACTCGGCCAGGACGTCGCGACGCAGCCGAATCTCGGGCGCTGTCGGATCGATCGGTGTCACCACACGCAGCCGGTCGAACGTGTCGCGATACTGCTTCTCGTCGACGTGGCGTGACTTGCCGCGCGACAGGCTGCGCCCGGCACCGTGGCACGCACTGGACATCGCCGCGACATTTCCCTCGCCGGCGAGCAGGTAGCTCGCCGCACCCATCGAGCCGGGGATGATCACCGGATGGCCGGTGAACCGGAACGGGCTTGCGGCGAGGGATGGCTCGGCACCGAGCGCGGGGCAAGCGCCCTTGCGATGCAGATGCACGTCGTCATCACCGGCCCAGATCAGGTTGTGGGGCGCGTCGTAGACGAGGCGGGCTTCGATCTCGCGACCGATCACCTCCGAGAGCACGCGGATCGCCATCAGGCCGAGGAACAGCCGGTTACCGAACGCGAAGTTCGCGGCGTTGTGCATCGCATCGAGGTAGGCGGCCGCGAGCGCGGCGTGCGGACCGCGCGTCGGGATCGCGTAGAACCCGTGCTCGGGGTGGCGCAGCTCCTTCGGATAGATCTCTCGCGCGCGGTCGAGGAAGTGTCCGCCGACCGGATAGCCAAGGCCTACCGATCCCGAGTGCGCCATGATCGCGATCTTCCCGGCCGTGACGCCCCACGCGTGGGCCGCGGCACCGTCGAGAATCTCGTCGATCACCTGGAGCTCGACGAAGTGGTTGCCGCCACCGATCGATCCGATCTGCGAGTCGCGGCCGTCGGTCGCGCCCGAGCTGGTGATGTAGTCGCCGAACGCGAACACGCCCTTCGCGGCCAGCACGCCCTGGAAGTGCACGCGCGAGAGATCCGCCTCCTGCATGCGCGCGTCGTAGTAGCGCCAGCTGCCAGCGTTTGCGTTGTCCTCTCGCGTTTCGTGGAGTCCCCACAGCCCTTCCCGCAACAGCGCCTCCCGCTGACGTGGCGACATCGGGATCTCGCGCTTGCCCTGAAAGAACACGGCGCGCAGCGGGCGGTGCAGATTGTCGAGGTGTGGCGCGAGCTCGTCGCGCGTCACATCGGTGACGAGCAAGCGCATCCCACAACACACGTCGTTGCCAACGGCCTGAGGCACGACAAAGCCCGCGGCTTGCGCGACGGTACCAACCGGGATGCCGCCACCGCGATGAAAGTCGGGCGTGAGGACGACGCGCTGCAAGCGGCCGGGCGTGTCGCCCCAGAACGGCGCGACCGTCCCGGCGCGTTCGCGCCTGGCGATCTCGTCGATCGTGCCCTGGATCGAGACGAACCCGAGGGCCTGCTCGACAGCCTCGAGCTCGATCGGTACGTCGCGGTTTGCAAACAGCGTCACGGGCACGCCGTACGGATTGGGAAGTGTCGAAGTCGTGTCGTCGACTCGATGAACGAGCGACTGCAAGTTGGTGACGGTCATGGTGCTCCTGGTCCGAAAATGAATTCGTCGCCGACGCCTGGACTTGCTCAGGGGTCGACAGGGACACCGTCACGCAGCAACTCGTGAACGGAAGACGGTCAGGCTACGTGATCTCCCGTCGCACGCAACTACTTCCTGGCCGGGCCCGGCGGCTGGCGCGGCGCCCGAGCGTGTCCTCGCTCGGATCGATTCTCCTCACCGCCGACGTCCAGGTCGGGCTGTTGACGCCGCGCGTCAAGTCAGCGATCGGACCTCGCGCGGTTGCTACAGCGCGGCATCTCGCCACCGCCCTGAGGTAATCTGGTCGGTAATGGGGACAGATCGAACGCGCATCGTCGCGCTCGCGGGCGTCGCGCTGCTGGCATGTGTGGCGTCGCTGGGGCTGATGGACTGGTTCCGGATCGACGCGCTGTTCGCGATCAACCTGCGCCACATCCGCGTGTGCCCCGGCCAGGGCGTTTGCGCGACCGTCGACTTCGGTCAGCTCACGGGCTCGTTTCCGCTCCTCGCGACGATCACGTTCTGGGGCAGCGTGCTGTTCGCCGCGGTCGTCGTGTTCCAGGCCGGGCATCGCCTGGTCAACGGCCACGCGAGCGAGGCGATCAGCCGCGCCGGCACACTGGTCGGCGTGGTGATGATCCTGACCGGCGCCGCGACAGCCTACGTGTTCGGCCCGGATGTCGGCACGTACACGTCGTCGCTCGGCGCGCTGGGCGGCGGCAAGACGAAGTTCGTCCTCGAGCGGACGTGGGGTCCGATGCTACTCATCCTCGGCCACGTGGTCGGCATCGCGAGCCTGTACTTCTCGAGTCGTGCCGAGAGTGACGATCGCCGGCCCTCGCCGATCCCGGTCGCGACCGTCGTGCGTAGCCCGAGCGAGGTCGTTCCCGAGCCGCCCAAGCTCGCCGTGGAGCGCAGCCAGCCGATCTCGATCCCCGCGCTCGTCAAGGGCAAGCTCGCGTTCGCGACCGTCACGGCAGAGGTCACGCGCGGCGGGATCGATGCGCGGCGCGAGGACGGCCAGAGCCTGCTCGTGATCTGGCGCGACGTCGTCGGCGCGGTCGCGCGCAGGCTCCCAGCGGAGCTCGATGCCGATACCTTCGTCGACCTGGTGTCGACCGCGGGCTCGACGCTACGGATCACGAGCTGGACGCGGCTGACCGGCGATGCCATCGAGGGCGTCGGTGAGACCCGCGCACGCAACCTGGTCAAGCTCGTGCTCGGCTGCTGCCCCGAGCTCAAGCTCGACCGCGCCACTCGCGAGTTCGTCGACGGCGCAGAGGCGGCCCAGCTGCCCGATCTGGGCGTGCTCGCGCAACATGACGCGCGCCTGGCGTGAGGTTCAGAAGTACTCCTGCGAACCGCGGCGAAGCTTGTTACCCGCGTCCAGGATGAGGCACTGGCCGGATTTGTCGTCGCTGTCGTCGCAAGGACCCAGCTTCCCGGTGACCTCGTTCGCGTCGAACACCTTCGGCTTCCTGGTCGTCATCTTCATCGATGCCGTCCTTGACCAGCCAGGTACCGGCATCGAACTTCTTCGAGTTGCCGTCGTTGCATGCCCAGAACCCCACCACGGAAAATTTGCCGCCTTTCTTGAACGTCACCGTGATGTTGTCGGGGCCACACGCGTCTGGCCCGTCGCCCCAGATCCCGGTCCGCTCCAGCAGCACGGCATCGAGCGACATCGTGTCGAGCGCCGGCAATCCGACCAGCTCGCGCACCCTGGGATGCATCAGCGCGCGCTCGAGATCCTTGTCCGCCTTCGCCTTCGCCATCAGCTTCGCCGCGACCGGGTCCGCCGACTTCTTGCACCATTCAAGCTCGGTGATCACGAGCGGGAAATCCTCGGTCAGCGACGCCATCGACGCCAGGTTGTAGTGCGCGTAAGCCAGCGTGGCATCGGCGGCGATCGCTTGCTTGAACAGATCGGCCGCGTCCGAGTACTTCTTCTTCGCGTACTTCTGCATCCCCTGCGTGTTGAGCTTCAAGGCCTGCTTCGCGTCCGCCTCCGCGACGCCTGCAGACCGACCCATGACAACCAGAACCACGACGATGACCCATGCTCGCATCGGAGCATGATATCTCAGGGCCGCGGCCCGACGTAACGCGATGCCGGGCGGACCAGGCGCCCGACCCGGCGCTGCTCGAGCACGTGCGCGGACCAGCCGGCGATCCGGCTGACCGCGAACGTCGACGAGAACTGCTCGCGTGGGAGCCCGACGGCGTCGAGCAGGACCGCGGTGTAGAACTCGACGTTCGCGGCGAGCGGTCGGTCTGGTTTGCGCTCGCGCAGGATCTTGGCCGCCGCCTGCTCGACCGCGCGTGCGAGCGCGAGGCGCGCTCCCGCGAACGGCTTGATCGCGAACTCGAGCACGGCCGCGCGCGGATCCCGCACGCGATACACCCGGTGGCCCATGCCCATGATGCGGCGACCGGCGGCG
Source organism: Kofleriaceae bacterium (assembly GCA_037720695.1). GTDB lineage: Bacteria > Myxococcota_A > Polyangia > Haliangiales > Haliangiaceae > JABFXX01. The sequence continues at coordinate 4,649 of JBBJLY010000259.1, forward strand.
AGCTCGCCGAGCAGCCAGGCCTCGGCGTTGTCCGGGGTGCCGACCTGGTCGAGCATGTCGAGCACTGGCCCAGGTGCGCCGCCGTGGAGTGGACCCTTGAGCGCGCCGACCGCGCCGATGATCGAGGACAGGAGGTCCGACCGTGTCGAAGCGATCACGCGCGCGGTGAAGGTCGACGCGCTCATCGCGTGATCGACGACCGTGACCAGGTACGCATCCAGCCCGGCGATCGCCGCGGGCGACGGTGCCACGCCGAGCGACATCTGGAGATAATCCGCGGCGTGACCGAGCGTTGGATCCGGGCCACCGCTGCCTGACCTGTGCGCTTGCGATTCCACGCAGCGACGAACACCGGGGCCGCACCGATCGCGGCGCGCGCATCGGCGAGGTCATCTCCGGTCGTGCGCAGATGACCGAGCGCGGTGCGCAATGCATCCATCCCATCGGGGTGATCGAGCGCATCGCCGAGCCGCGGCACCACTTCCCAGGCCGCGAGTCGTGCCGGCGCGGTCACCAGCGGCTCGATCGCTGCCTCGGCCCCGGCACCGAGCACCCGGGCGGCCGCTTGCTCGAACGAATCGCTCCGCGCGATCTGCTCGACATCGAGTCCGGCCAGCGTCAGCTTGCCGCGTTCGCCGTCGACATCCGAGATCGCGGTGTCGGCAACATTCACATCATCGAGACCAGAGCTTGTGGGTTTCATGGTGCCTCTCTCGATGCTCGTGATACGGCTATCGGTATGGTTGATCAACGTCGAATCGACGATCAACGTTGGCTCGACGCGCCGGCCGCGGCGCGCCATCTCGGGATCCAGGTCCGCTCGCTGTACGCGTACGTCAGCCGCGGTCAGGTGCGGTCGGTCGCCGGCTCGCGGGGACGAGGGCGGCTGTACGCGCTCGCGGACCTCGAGCGCCTGCGCGTGCGCCGCGATGCCCGCACCGGACATGGCCCGGTGGCGGCGGGTGCGCTGCGCTGGGGCGAGCCGGTGCTCGACTCGGCGATCACGGCGATCACGCCACAGGGGCCGGCCTATCGCGGTCACCTCGCAGTCGTGCTCGCCGAGGCCGGGACGCGGTTCGAGAACGTCGCCGAGCTGCTGTGGTCCGGCTTCCTGCCCGCGGACCCGGTCAGCTGGCCGCGCGTCGCGTTCTCGCCCGCCGTGATCGCGCGTGCCTTCCCGCACGAGGCGAAACCGCTCGACGTGATGGCGTTGATCGTCACGATCGCGGCGACCGCCGATCCGGATCGCAACGACCCCAGGCCCGATCTGATCATCGGCCGCGGCCGCAGGCTGATCCCGCTGCTCGCCGCGGCGCTCGCCGGCGCCGACGCCGCACGGTTCACGCGCAGTCTCGGGGGCTCGTCGATCGCGACGGTCGCCGCACGCGCGCTCGGCCTCGACGACGATCAGGCTGCGATCCTCGATCGGGTGCTCGTCGTGCTCGCCGATCACGAGCTCAACGCATCGAGCTTCACCGCACGCATTGCCGCCTCGACCGACGCGGATCCCTACGCCTGCGTCGCGGCCGCGCCGCGACGCTGTCGAGAGCGCGCCATGGCACCGCCGCCGAGGAGGTCGCGCGGTTCGCCGACGAGATCGGTAGCCCGGCCGCGGTCCGCGCCGCGATCCGCGCGCTCCGCAAGCGCGACCAGGTGCCGCCCGGTTTCGGGCATCCGCTCTATCCCACCGGCGATCCGCGCACGCGACCGCTGCTCGACGCCGCCGCACGACTGCGTGGCAACCGGCGCAGTCACACCCTGCTGGCGATCGCCGAGGCGACCACGGATGCGCATCCGACCGCGGACGTCGGGCTCGCCGCGCTGGTCGCCGCGCTCGGCGCACCACCTACCGCAGGCTCGGGGCTGTTCGCCGTGGCGCGCGCGGCCGGCTGGCTCGCGCACTCGCTGGAGCAGCGCGCCGCGAGCTACCTGCTCCGCCCGCGTGCCCGCTACACCGGGCCGCCGGTCATGCCCGATCGGTCGACTTGATGCCGCCGGGCTGCGCGGGATCGAACTCGGCCTTCGAGACCGGGAGCCCGCGCAAAGTTAGCGTCAGCACCGTGCCGGGCTCGCCGACGTAGGCCCGGGGCAGGAACAGGAAGTAGTTCTTCACTGCATCCTCGGGCGCCGTGCCGTGCTTCTCGGTACCCGGGCTACCGGTCAGCATGCGCATGCGATCGCCCGGCTGCAGCACGAAGCCGGGATCGATGATCCCGAGCAACGACTTCTTCGCCGAGCCTCGCTTGCCGACGGTCATTCCGCACCCGCGCGTGCTGAACGGCATCTTGCCGACATTCTCGAGGATCACCCACTCTGTGTTGAGTGCCTCCGTGTTCTCCGCGGGCTTGATTTCCACGAACCGGATCGCCATATCGTCGGGCAGCATACCCGCCACCGCGCCGCTACGGCGAACACGAGGCGTTGCAATTGTGCGCGAAGCATCGATAATCGCGGGCGATGGGCAAAGAGGTGATTCGTGTGGTGGCTGCCGTGATCGATCACGACGGCCGTTACCTGATCACCCAGCGCAACTCCAATGCCGTGCTCCCGCTGCTGTGGGAGTTTCCAGGTGGCCGGGTCGAGCTCGAGGAGAGCGAGACCAGCGCGTTGCTCCGCGAGGTCCGTGGCCGGATCGGCGTCGAGGTGATCGTCGGTCCCAAGCTCGGCGAGCACCTGCACGACTACAGCGGGTATCAGGTTCACCTGACGATGTACTCGTGCAAGCTACCCGCGGAGGCGCGGCCGTATCCCGCCACGGTCGCGGATCTACGATGGGTCACCTCGCGCGACTTCCTCGATTACGACTTTCCGCCCGCCGACGAGAAGACGATGTCGAAGTTGCTCGGACTCGTCCGCAATTGACCGCAGGCCTGTAAATGGAGGTGCGAAGTCTCGCCCTCGCGACCGACCTCCGGCTCGCCGCGACCAACGGCATCGTGATCGATCGCGGTGATTACATCGCCGTCGCGACGCCCGACAACCCGACGTACTGCTACGGCACCTACCTCGCGCTGCCCGCGCCACCGCAGGTCGGCGAGGCCGCGTACTGGATGCGCCGGTTCACGGAGGAGCATGGTGGCAATCCTCTGGTCCGGCACGTCACGCTGCGCTGGGATGGGATCGCCGGCGAGCTCGGCGCCGGCGACGAGCTGATCGCCGCTGGATTCACCGTCGAGCTCCACCAGGCGATGACCGCGCGTGATGTCACCGCGCCACGCATCGAGCTCGAGATCCGGCCGCTCGAGCCGCAAGAGCTGCGCGCGACCGCCGACCTCGCGTTAGCGATCGGCGACGATCACACCGATCACTACCGCCAGTTCCTGATCCGCCGCGCGGTGTGGCAGCGCTCGCTGGTCGAGCGCGGGCTCGCGCGGTTCTGGGGCGCATTCGACGGCGCGCTCGTCGGCAGCCTGGGCATCGTGCCGCTCGGCAAGCTCGCGCGGTACCAGGACGTCCAGGTCGCATCGACGTATCGCAAGCGCGGCATCGCCAGCGCCTTGCTCGCGGTCGCCGCGCGCCACGCACGCGAGACCGGCGCCGAGCAGATGGTGATCGTCGCCGAGCCCGGCAGCGATGCCGCACGGGTCTACGAGCGTGCTGGGTTTCGGTTCACCGAGCATGCTGGCTCGGCCTGCTTGCGCCGCCGCTAGATACCTCGCGGCTCCATGCTCGACGCGATTCTCTCGGCAATGGACTAAGCTGAGCGGGTGACGGCTACCTACCGCGACAACGAAGCGGGCCACGCGAAAGCTGAACGGGCCGACGAGCGCGGCCGCCTGGACGCCGCCGCCCGCACGGCTAAGGCCGAGCTCGAGGCCAAGGCCGATGCCTTGGCCCGTCAGCGCGCGAACTACGAACGTGGCTACAAGGCGCGGGCGAACAGATTCAATCGCGGCGAGCTCGTGATCCGCGTGGCGCTTTGCATCGCAGCTGGCATCTGGCTCGTCTATAGCCTCGTGAACTGAGCTAGCTCACGAGCTTCGCGATCGCGATCGTGATGCCGAGCGCCACGGCGATCGCCGCGAGAAACAACAGGCCGAGCATCCACGGCGGGATCGCCCGCGCCGGTGCCGCAGCTGCGGCATCCCAGTCGACTTGCTCGCCGTAGTGCTGCCCGACCGGGGACGCCACGTTCGCGGCATGCTGCGGATCGTGGGCGCCGGTCGGGGTCTCGCGCTTCGTCACGCCCGGGAACACCGTCGCGCCCGAGTGGATCTGGCGGTGCATCTCCTTGTCCATCACCGGGTAGCTGAGGTCGGTCTGGATCTGGGGCTGGATCGGCGGCAGGATCGGATGCTGCTGCGGCAGGCCCTGCATCCCCGGCGCGCCGTTGATGCTCGGCGACTGCATGTCCATCGTGGTACGCGCGAGCGCGTCCACCGTGTCGACGACGATCGGCGGCGAGTTGAGCTGGGTCTCGGCGAGCTCCGGCACGTCGTCGGCCGCGACCATGGTTGGCAGGTTCGCCAGGTCGGGGAAACGTCCCGAAGGGACGTTCGGGGACAGCGAGGGAGCGAGCGGAGACAGCAGCTTCGGCGGATCGGGCAGCGGCAGCGCGCCCGAAGGCGGCATCTGCGGTCGCTTGATCAGGCTCGGGATCTTGACCGGCGGCGGCGTCTTCTTCGCGACGACCTTGTCGAGCTCCTCGACGCGCTGCAGAGGATTTGCCTCGATGCGCGTGCGCTCGGCGGGGATGTCGTCATCGTCCTCGCGGTTGCCGTCGCCGAGATCCTGGAGCAGCTGGGACATCGCGCCGCGCTCCGGAGGTGCGTCGGCGATGCGCGCGTTCAGCGTGCCGCGCACGATGTCGACGGTCTCGGCCGGTTTATCGTCGCCATCACTCCAGCTCGCGCCGTTCTCGACCGCCGCCTGATCGCGTCCCGAGATCAGCTCGCGCATGCGAGCGCCGTGCTCCTCGATCTCCTGCGCGAAGTGGGAGTCGAAGAATCGCGCGACATCGCCGGGTCCCGAGCCCTTGCCGCGGTGGTGCAGGTAGCCCATCAGCGCGTCACCGAACGCCTCGGCCGTGGGATACCGCTGCTCCTTGTCCTTGGTGATCGCGCGCATGATGATCGGGTCGATCTCTGGATCGAGCTCGCGGTTGAGCTTCGACGGCGGCTCGACCGCGCACTCGATCACGGACTGGTACGTCTCGTACGGCGACGGCTTCTTGAATAACCGCCGCCCGGTCAGCAGCTCGTGCGCGATCACGCCGAGCGCGAACACATCAGTGCGTCGATCGACGTTGTTCGCGACGCACTGCTCGGGAGACATGTACGCGAACTTGCCCTTGATGGTGCCGGAGCGCGTGCGGGTCTCGCGGTGCTCGGCCTTCGCGATCCCGAAATCGACGACCTTGACCACGCCCTCGAAGCTGACGACCAGGTTCTGCGGCGAGATATCGCGATGGACGATGTTGAGCGGCTTTCCATTCGACGTCTTGTCGTGCGCGTAGTGCAGCCCGGCCGCCGCCTGGGCCAGCATGTTGAGCACCAGCGGTACCGGGATCTTGCCGCCGGGGAGCCGCTCGGCCGCACGGCGGACGATCATCGCGAGCGACAGGCCCGCGAGGAACTCCATCACCATGAAGTACCGGTTCTCGTGCTCACCCAGCTCCATCGTCTGGACGACGTTCGAGTGGTCGAGGCAGGCCGCGAGCCGCGCCTCGTCGAGGAACATCTTCACGAAGTCGGTGTCGTCGGCGAGGTGATCGTGCAGGCACTTCACCACGACGTACTTCTCGAACCCCGCCGCGCCACCAATGCGAGCAAGGTAGATCTCGGCGGTACCGCCCAGCGCGAGCAGCGCCAGGATCTCGTACTTGCCGAGGCGCTTCCCGAGGAGCGACCCGGCCCCCGCCGGAATACCGGACATCAAACCGGATAGTACCCCGAAGCGCTGTAGGGCGCCTGCCCTACAGCTCCATGATTTCCTTCTCTTTTGCCCTCGCGATGTCGTCGACGCTGGCGATGTACTTGTCCGTCAGGTCCTGGACCTTCTTCTCGCCGAGCTTGCGATCGTCCTCGGTGATCTGCTTGTCCTTCTCGGCATCCTTCAGCAGATCCATCGCATCGCGGCGGGCCGCGCGCACGGCGATGCGGGCTTCCTCGGTCTGCTTGCCGACGCTCTTCGCGAGGTCCTTGCGGCGCTCCTGCGTCAGCGGCGGGATCGGGAGGCGAACCTGCTCGGCGTCGGCGACCGGGTTGATCCCGAGGTCGCTGGCGCGGATCGCCTTGTCGATCACCTGGATCATGTTCTTCTCCCACGGCTTCACCGTGATCAGGCGGGCGTCGACCACCTGCACGGTCGCGACCTGATTCACGGGCGTCGGTGTGCCGTAGTAGTCGACCTTGATACCGTCGAGCATCGAGGTGTTGGCGCGGCCGGTCCGGATCTTCGTGAGGTCGCGCTTGAAGGACTCGACGGCCTTCTGCATCCCGTTCTCGGCGTCTGTCGAAATATCGTTGATCATGTGAACCGGGTCTCCTGGTTGTCCTTGACGATCGCAGTGCCGATCGGCTCGCCGCACACGACGCGTTGAATGTTGCCACGGGTCGCCAGCTCGAACACGACGATCTCCATCGCGTTGTCACGGCACAGGGCAAACGCGGTCGCGTCCATCACGCGCAGATCGCGGTGCAGGGCATCGGTGAACGTGACGTGCGAGTACCGCCTCGCGTCGGTGTGCTTCTTTGGATCCTTGTCGTAGACGGCATCGACGTTCTTGGCCATCAGCAGCTTCTCGGCGCCGATCTCGACCGCCCGGAGCGCCGCAGCGCTGTCGGTGGTGAAGAACGGGTTGCCGGTGCCGGCCGCGAAGATCACGACCCGGCC
>JBBJLY010000002.1:0-125018 GCA_037720695.1 Kofleriaceae bacterium
TGTGGATGACCAGGTTCTCGCCGTACGGCACCTCGTCGAGCTCGAGCGTCTGGCCGCTGACGAACGTGCGGTCGACCAGGTTTTCGGGCACACCCGCGAGTGCGATCGAGAGCTCGATCGTGTCGAGATCGACGAACGCGTCCGCATCGCTGCCGTCTGGTGGGCGATCGATGATCGGCACGAGCACGACCGGATCGGTGCCGCATGCGGCGACGGCGAGCAGCGCAGCCCGAGCGCTCACCACGATGGAATCCCTCCCGGCCGCACGAGCACCTTCGGCACTTCGCCGCCGCGATCGAGAGCGAGCGGCAGTAGGATCGCGCTCGCGATCGCGGCGCCACCAGCTGCCCACAACCAGCGCGAGCGGTACCACGGGGCCGCGACCGGTACGCTCGGCGGCGCGAGCATGCGGGTCACGGCGGCCGCGATCTCTCGATCCCCACGTGCGATCGCGAGCGACACGCGGTCTCGCTCCTTGCCATCGATCCCGAGCCTGCGGACGACGGCGGTACCGCCGCGCGAGGTCACGACCACGAGCGCGCGCGCCGACGCGGTGCGCGCCTGCACCAGCAGCTCGGCGTCGCTCGGCGGCACGATCGGCGCGCCAGCGAGCACGAGCTCGCGCACGGGCCGATCGACCGTGAACCGCGTGCGGATCGGCGCGCGCGCCTCGCAGGTCACCGCCAGCCAGTGGCGGCCAAATGGCAACTCGACCTCGGGGGTGGTGACGCTCGCGCCATCGATCCGGACCTCGCAGTGCGCGCCGACCAGCGTCACCCGTCCGCGCGGCGCGGCGGCGACATGCGCCACCGCCTGCGCGAACCGCTCGATCACCCGCGGCGGGAACCCGGCGGGATCGAGCACGCGCGTCGGCTCGATGCCGGCCGCGACGACGAGATCCGCCCAGGCGCGCCCGTCATCCGCGCGCTGCGCATGCGTGAGCGCGCGATACAGGAACAGATCGACCAGCAATGCGGCGTCGAGCTGCGCCGCGCCCGTGCGATCGACCAGCTCGGCCGCAGCATCGAGTGCCGCGAGCGCGGCCTCGAGCTCGAGGTTGCCGTACGCCGTGATGCCGCGCCTCACGAGCGGCCGTGGATCCGGTAGCGGCGCGATCGGCACGCTCGCATCGATGTACGACGCGCCCGCGCGGCTCGCGGCATCTGCGATCGTATCCCCGAGCTTGCCAAGCGGAGCCGGCGCCCACGCGACGACGACGTCGGCAACGGGGGAGGCCTGGACCCGAAGCGACGCTGTCATCACGCAGCACGTGATCAACAGCCGTGCGCGCACGTTGAAACTATCCGGTGGACTGGTCGTCGGGTCAATACGTGTACGATTGCGGTCGTGCCCATGCTCGGTCGTTACGAGCTGTTGCGGCCGCTGGCGCGCGGCGGCATGGCGGAGGTGTTTCTCGCACGGCGGCGCGTCGGTGGGGTCGAGAAGCGGCTCGTCATCAAGCGACTGCGGCGCGATCACCACCGCGATCCCCGGTTCCTCGAGATGTTCGTGCGCGAAGCCCAGCTCTCGATGTCGCTGGTCCAGCAGAACGTCGTACCGGTGTTCGACTTCGGGCGGATCGGCGACGACGTGTTCCTGGCGATGGAATACATCGACGGCAAGGATCTGGGCTCGACCCTCGCACAGCTGCGCGACACCGGCCTGCCGCCGATCCTCGCCGCGTTCGTGGCGGGCGAGTGCGCCCACGCGCTCGATCACGCGCACGGCCGCAAGGATCCCGTGATCCATCGCGACGTCACGCCGCGCAACGTGCTGCTGTCGTGGGCCGGCGAGGTCAAGCTCGCCGACTTCGGGATCGCCGCGGTCGTCGGCGAGGTCGCTGGCCAGTTCGGGACGCCGGGCTACATGGCGCCCGAGCAGGCGAACGGCGGCGCGTGTGATGGCCGCGTCGATGTCTACGCGCTCGGCATCGTGCTGTGGGAATCGGTGATCGGCGACCACGTCCGTCCGATCGGGAGCCGGCTGATCACGCTCGCCGCCGCGCGGTCCGGCGAGCTGCCTCCGATCTCGGATGCGGTTCCTCCCCCACTCGCCGCGATCATCGCATGCGCGACCGCGCGTGCTCCCGCAGACCGCTACGCCAGTGCGCGCGCGTTTTCCGATGCGCTCGACGGCTACATCGTGGCCGAGCGCGCCCGCGATCCCGGTCCGGCGCCAGGCAAGCGGCTCGCGGAATGGCTCGCGATCCGGTGGCAAGGCAAGCGCGACGAGCCCGCCGGCGAGGTCGCGGCGATCCCGGGCGGCTTCGTCACATTCCTCGACGACGGCGCCGACGGCGTCCGCGGCAGCCACACTCAGCGCTCCGCCGCGGAGACCGCGGATGCCGGCGATGGCATTGCTGCGGAAGCCTCACCGGTCCCGAAATCGGTGGAGCGCCCTGCCACCCGGTCGCCGGTCGCCGCGCCGCGATCGCGCCAAACGATCGCGCTCGTCGTCGCGCTGGTCGCGGTCGCCGGGCTCGCGCTGCTCGTGTGGTCGTTCGCGGGCGATCCCAGGCGTGCGCGGGCTGTCCCGCCCGATGGCCGCGCGGCGGTTGCCGCATCTGCGCCCGATGCGGTGTCGCCTGCCGATGCACCGATCGACGCGGTCGCGATGCCGATCGACGCGGCGGTGGTGTCGCTCGACGCAGCGGTAGCCCCGCTCGATGCCCGGCTGGCGATCCGACCCGGGCAACCTCGCGCGCGTCCCGACGCCGCGCCGATCGATGCCCTTGGGCCTGCTGCGGTGCTACGTCCGATCATGATCGGCGCCACGCCGTGGGCGTACTTCACGATCGACGGCGATCCGACGCGACACGAGACGCCGATGACGCTGCGGCTCGCGGTCGGCGCACACCGGGTGACGTTCTCGAATCCCGAGCTCGGCGTGTCGCGCACGGTCACTGTCAACGTCCCCGAGGAGGGTGAAGCGCGGCACGTCGAGAAGATGCGGTGAGGATCGGTGCAAACACGGTCGCCGGACCCGCGACCGTCGCCGGATGGCGCGCTAGAGCGCCGACGACTCAGGGCATCACGAGACGTCTCGCGGACGCCGACGACCCGGATGGGGTCCCGGCTGGTGACTTCCCCGTCGGTTTCTCTACAAGGTCAGGAGACCGCGTGACCGCGCTGTGGACGCCGTGACCAGCGCGCCAACGTATGGACCTTTGGTGGACGTTCGCGCGCAGCTCACCGCGCCCACAACGCCTGACGCCAACGCGATCTCCGCGACGAAGATTTGGTTTTTCCGTTCCCGGAATCCGGATCGCTAGCCTCCAAGCACCGAGGACCAAGTAGCACGCAGGATGCCGGATCGCGGCTCGATCCGGCATCGAGCCACGACCGGGCTCGGGTCGGACTCCGCTCCTAAACAAACCAAAATAAACCTTCGTCGGGGCGCTTCGCGCGGGGTCAGGCGCTGTGGGCGCGGTGAGCTGCGCGCGATCGTCCACCAAGGTCGACACGTGGGTACGCTGGTCACGGCGTCCATCGCGCAGGTCTCGCGACCTCTCGATCACAATAAATTCCTGAACTTTGATCACAGTTCTAACTGATACTTTGCAGTCCTGTGTGAGCCCTGGTAAAATATCGGCGAAATCAGTTGAGTTCTTGGATCCGAGGTGTTACACGAGAACGATGCCGCGCTCGCGTAAGCGCCACGTCCAGCAGGAGCTCCACTACGGGGACCCGCGCGGCCGTCGCACGCAGAGATCCAGGCGCCGCAACAAGTCAGCACGCGGTGGTCGGCCGCCCAAGGGGCCGCGTTCGAGCGAGCGCCACAAGACGCGCGAGGTGTTTCGCAAGGGGCAGCCTGTCCACGTGGTGATCCGCGCGATCACGGAGATCCGCTCGTTGCGCACGCGGGCGACCTATCTCGCGATTCGCAAGGCGCTCGTCGTGACGTTCACGCGCGAGGACTTCCGGATCGTCCACCTCAGCATCCAGGACACCCACATCCATCTCCTCGTCGAGGCGGACCATCGCGAAGCGCTCGCCCGCGGGATGAAGGCGTTCCAGATCTCGGCGGCGAAGCACCTCAACGCCGCGATCAGCGCGCGGCGGTCGGAGCGCCGACGTGGCAGCGTGTTTCCGGACCGCTACCACGCGGTCGTGATCCGCTCGCCTCGTCAGGCGCGCAGCGCGCTGGCCTACGTTCTAAATAACTGGCGAAAGCACGGCGAGCATCGCGCCAACCTGACGCGCGGCTGGGAGGTCGATCTGTTCTCGAGCGGGCTGACGTTCGATGGCTGGCGCGACCTCCAGACGGTCCGGATCCTGAGACCGGGCTATCCGCTGCTGCCGGTGTGGCGGCCCAGGACGTGGCTGCTCGGGCAGGGCTGGCGCCAGCACGGTCTGATCAGCACCACGGAGCTGCCGAGCGAACGCGTGTTGCGCCCGGTCGAGTGAGCCGAATGCTCAGGGGACGGACACCGGGAACGTCACCGAGACGTCGGTGTCGCCGGGGATCGAGCTGATGCCGTTCGCCTTGACGCCGGCCGCGAGGTCGGCCGTCTTGAGCGGGGAGCCATCCAGCGGCGGCAGGTGCTTGAGCGTCAGTGTCAGGTCGCCGGTGCCGCTGCGCGCCGCGACCGAGCTGGCGAGTCCGATCGGGAATCCGTTGACGTCGCTATCGGTGTAGCCGTGCATCAGCGGCGCGCCGGGATTTGACGTCGCTGGACCATCGACCGCCGTGCCAGTCAGGAAGATCTGGTGCTGGTCGGACTCGTCGGCCACTTCCTCGGTGATGTTCTCGGCGGGGGTCTCGAGCGCATTGAGGAGCTCGACGGCGAGCGTGAACGCGCCGGCTGGCAGCGCGATCGAATCGATGGTCGGTGCGTTGCCGCCGTCACCATCGGGATCGTCGAACGAGGCGGTGACCGGCGTGCCGCCACCCATCGGGGTGAATGTCAGCGTGACCGTGGTGATGACCTCGTCGGGATTCGAGATCAGCTCGCCGTCGTCGCACGCGGCGAGACCGAGGACACAGGTGGCGAGAGCGAGGATGCGGGTGGTCATGGAGGTCCCTTGTGCTGCGAAGAGGAATCGAAGAACACGCTCATCCGCAACCACACCTGCCAGCCTGGCTCGTCTGCGAAGTAGCGCAGGAGGCTCGTGTAGTCGCGATAGCGCGCGTCGGTGAGGTTCGCGCCCTGGAGGGCGAGCTTGACGGTGCGTTCTGCGATCGCGGTTTCGGTGCCGAGCTCGGCGCCGAGCAGGAAGTACGAAGGTGGCGGGGTCGCGAAGTCGGCAAGGAGATCGAAGCGGCGCTGGCGCGCGACGTACGTGCCGTCGATGGTGACGAAGCTGTTGCGGAACGCGCCGACATCCGGCGGGTGATAGGTCACCGCCGCGCGGGCGCGGTCTGACGGCACGAACACGAGATACGAGTCATCACGCGTGTTCTTTGCGCGCACGAGCGAGACCTGGGCCCCGAGCTCGAACGCCGGGTGTGGCTTGACCGCGATCCCACCGTCGGCGCCGTAGAACAGCGCGTCGACCGGCCGTGTGATGAACCGGGGGAACGTGCCGCGCGACACGACGTCGAAGATCGGCTGCCCGTCGTCGCCGATCGCGGGCGCGAAGTAGATGTAGTCGGTGATCAGGTTCGCGTAGACCGACGCCTCGGCGGTGACCCGCGCCGCCTGCACCGACACCGACATCGACGAGCCGTACGTGGTCTCCGGCCGCAGGTCCGGCTTGCCGAGTCCGAGGACCGGGAACGTCGGTGCGGCGCCGTTGAGAAATTGCTCGTCAGGGTTCGGTGCGCGCGACGCGGTCGAGAGCTCGAGCTTGAGCGACACCACGTCGGTCAGCCGCCGCATCCCGCCGAGCGAAGCGGTCAGCGTGTGAAACCGCGAGCGGCACGTTACCGGGTCGACATCGGAGTCGCCGCACGCGCCCTCGGCGAGCTGCTCGCTGCGGACCAGACGCAGGAAGTCGATCCGTTCGAGCTTCGCCGCGCGCGTCGTGAAGTCGTATCGCACGCCGGCATCGACCTCGTAGTCGTCGCCGACCAGGCGCTCGGTCGCGTAGACGCCGGCGGCGAATGACGCGTGATCGGGCACCAGCGTCAGCCCGGTGTAGTTGTGAACCTGCGCCATCGTGGCGACGCCGATCGCGCCGCGCAGGTGCCAATGCTCGTTGAGATGGATCGGCTTGTGCTCGAACAGGCCCTCGAGCTCGTGCGTCATCAAGCGGAACTTGAACTGCGGACCGGTCGTCGACTGGCGAACGATGTCGTATTCGCGCCGGAGGTCGTGCTGGAACGCGTACGTCGCGGTCAGCGTGCCGACGTCGCCCCACGCGTACTGCGAGCGGGCGAGCGCGGAGTCGTGCGCGACCGCCTGGTACGAGCGATCGATTCCGAAGTCGCTGTCGTAGTTCTCCGAGCCGAGGGGTCGGCCCCGCATGATCTGCGCGAAGAACTCCTCCGCGTTCCCGATCCGCAGGCACGAGCACACGCCGAGCTCGGCCTGGTAGCGCCGGTACGAGATCTTGTGCGCGAAGTTGCCGTGCTCGTAGCCGACGGTGAGCCCGGCCCCCCACTCGAGCACGCCGGTGTTATCGAGCGCGTAGTCCGGCGTCGACGGCGATGCCAGCCGCTTGATCGTTCCTTCGGCCGTCCACGCGAACCCGGGCACCTGCCCTGGCGCTGCGAGCACGCGCGCCGAGAACGCGCCGCCGCGGCCGTTGGAGGCACCGATCAGGTGAGCCTCGCCCGCGTAGCCTGGATCGTGCCGGAGGTCCCGGGGATCGATCAGCACGGCGCCGCCGATCGCATCCGATCCGTAGCGCACGCCGCCCGCGCCACGCACGACGGTGATCTTGCCGGCGATGAACGGATCGATCTCGGGAGCGTGCTCGAGTCCCCATTCCTGGGCACGGTGGCGAACCCCGTCGACCAGCACGAGCAGCCGACGGCCGAACTGGCCGCGGATGATCGGCTTCGCCATGCCGGTCGCCGATCGCAACTGGCTGACGCCCGGGACCTCGGCGATCGCCTCGGAGAACCCCTTGCCGCGCTTGCGCTCGAGGGCCTCGCCCGATAGCACGGTGGTCGAGCGCATGTCCGGCGGCGGGGGGGCCTTGTCGTGGATCTCGACGACCTCGGTGCCGAGCAGCGCGACCTCGAATTCGAGGGCGATGTTGCCTTGCAGCGAGATCGAACGCCGCGTCGGCTTGCTGTCGATCCGCTGGACCTCGACGACGGTGCGGCCGGGACACAGGTCGCGCAGCGCGAACCGGCCCTGCGCGTCGGTCTCGCCGCGCTCGTGGCCACCGACGCGCACGCTCGCGCCGGCGATCGGCTCGTGCGATCCGGCCTCGACGACGTGGCCATGCAACGTCGCCGTGCACGCGGGCGCCGGTTCGGGTGGTGTTGGTGGTGGTGGTGGTGCCGCGTCGAGCGCGGCATCGGGAGGAGCATCTGTGGGCGCGTCGCCCCCGGCGTCCACGGGCTGGGCAGCCGCGATGGACGGGAGGACGACGAGCAGCAAACCGAGACGAAGCACGGGACTCCGATGACGAAAGGGAACGAGGGGCGATCACGAAGCTCGTGATCGAGACCGATCGCTCGACCCATCGCACCAGAGGTGCAAGACAGTGCAAGCGATCGCGGGCTGGCTCAGCCGGCGATCGGGGGTGACGTCTTCGGCGCGAGGCGATAGTCGACGGACGGATGGACCGTGCCGCGCGCGGAAACCAGCACGGTCGCGTGCTCGACCGCGTGGACGATGCTGGTGGGGGCGAGCGCGGCGATCGCCGCCTGGTGCACGACCGCGAGCAGGCTGCACGCGCCGGTGTCATCATGCGCGGCGTGCTCGTGGAGGTGCGTCGCGCGGCTGGTGCGATCGTGCGCGGCGAGCGCGTCGTCGTTCTGGGCGTGGACCAGCCGGCCCTTCCCGTCCTCGACGTGCGCGACCTCGGCGGCGTGGCCGCGACCGAGCAGCCCGACGAGGAGGAACGCGACGGTGGCAACCACCGCGGCGATGCGCTCCTGCAGTCGGGTTGCAACTACCACGGCTCGTTCATAGCGCCCGGCTGCGAGCGCTGTCAAGGCAACCTCAGTCGACGGCGTCGTGGTCCGAGGCCACGATCACGGCCGGCTCGCCCGGTGGTGCCTCGGGCTTGAGCAGCGCCGGCGGCTTCCGCGGTGGCTCGCTATCGACCACCGCCTGGTCGGCCTCGCGCACGAACGACACGAACGCCAGTGAGGGGCGCTTCGAGTGCTCGGTGGTGACGAACCGGATGCCCTCGAGGTGCCAGTCGTTGGCGACCCACTCGTTGACCGCCCGCTCCAGGGTCTCGTCCGTCACCGGCGTGACCTCGACGAACTTGTACTGCAGCGCCATTCGCCGAGCTTACCTGGACTTCGCGAGCAGCTTCGCAGCGTGTGGCGCGTGATACGTGATGATGATGTCGGCGCCAGCGCGGCGCATGCCGGTCAGTGTCTCGAGCACGATCCGATCGCGGTCGATCCAGCCGCGCTCCGCCGCAGCCTCGATCATCGCGTACTCGCCGCTGACCGCGTAGGCCGCGACCGGCATGTTGATCTCGTCGGACACCGCGCGGACCACGTCGAGGTAGGCGAGGGCTGGCTTGACCATCACGATATCGGCACCTTCGGCGACGTCCATCGAGACCTCGCGTACCGCCTCCGCGACGTTCGCGTAGTCCATCTGATGGCCTCGGCGATCGCCAGACTGCGGCGTGGAGTCGACCGCCTCGCGGAACGGTCCGTAGTACGCCGACGCGTACTTCGCGGAGTACGCCATGATCACGACCTGATCGAAGCGCTCCTCGTCGAGACTCTCGCGACACGCGCCGACGAAGCCATCCAGCATGCCCGACGGCGCGACGACATCGACGCCGGCCTTGGCATACGACACGACGGTGCGCGCCAGGTTCTCGAGCGAGGCATCGTTGTCGAGCTCGCCCTCGTGGAGCACCCCACAGTGACCGTGATCCGTGTACTCGCAGAAACACGCATCCGCCATCACGACCAGCTGTGGAACCGCTTTCTTGATCGCGCGGACCGCCTTCTGGATGATGCCGTTGCCGTTCCAGGCGTCGCTGCCGACCGCGTCCTTGCGCTCGGGGATCCCGAACAGGAGCACGCTCGGGATGCCAAGGTCGTACGCCCTCGACGCGGCTTCGACCGCCTTGTCGATCGAGAAGTTGAACTGACCGGGCAGCGACCCGATCGGCTTCTCGATCCCCGATCCGGGGACCACGAACAGCGGATAGCAGAAGTCGTCGACGGACAGCCGGGTCTCGCGGACCATGCGGCGGAGGCCTTCGGTGCGGCGCATCCGGCGTGGCCGGTAATCGGGGAAGTTCATGACGCCGGCGAATATACCGCGGCCACGGCGCGCGCCATTCCTTCGGGGGTCGGCGATTCGGCGACCGCGACCTCGGCGATTCCGGCGGCGCGCAGCGCGATCGCCGTGGTCTCGCCGATCGCGACGAACCACGCGTCGATCCCGCGCAGCGGCGCGATCCGATCGAGCGCCCTGACCTGCGATGGCGCGAACACGCAGACCACCGCAGCGCCCGCCGCGAGCGCGTCGCGACCACGCGCGAGCGCGGGATCACCCGGATCGACGGCGACCGTGCGATAGGAGTCGATCGCCTCGACCGCGATCCCTGCCCCGCGCAAGATCTCGATCGCATCCTCGCGGCCGTCCTCCGCGCGCGGCACCAGCACGCGACGAACGTCCGGACGCGCCTCGATCAGCGCGCGCGCGAGCGACGCGCCGTCGCGCGCGTGCGGCGGTACGATCGAGCCGATCCCGGCTGCCGCGAGCACTCTCGCGGTGGCCGGCCCGATCGCCCAGACTTCGGGCAGAGGCACCTCACCGCGGGCATCGGCGAGCGCGCGCGCGGCACGGGCGCTTGCACACAGGATCGCCGAAAACCCATGGCCGAGTGCGCGCGCGAGCGCACGGGCGTCGCGTGGCGGCTCGGTCCGCGTCACGGGCATCGCGATGGCCTCGAGGCCGAGCTCCGCCAGCAGGGAGGCGTAGAGCGCCAGATCCTCGGGAGCCCGCGTCACCACCGCGTAGGGCATCCTGCACTGTACCTGGCACAGCAGATGCTGAGTACACCGGCATGGCCTCGACGCACGACCTGCAGCTGCCGTACGTTGCCCCGCGTGCGCGCCGCGGCAGCGGCACGACGAACCTCGATCCCCAGGTCGAACGCGTTCGCAAGATCGCGCGCGCGCTCGACACCTACATGGTCGATCCATTGATCGGGCTGATCCTGCCGGGCGCCGGCGATATCGTGGGCTCGATGCTCGGCCTCTACACGGTCGCGCTCGCGGTGCGCCGCAAGATGTCGCCGGTGATCATCGCGCGCATGCTGTTGAACCTCGCGCTCGATGCCGTGATTGGCCTGGTTCCGCTGATCGGCGATCTGACCGATCTCGCGTTCAAGGCGAACACCAAGAACGTCGCGCTGCTCACTGAACGCACCGACACCGGCGGTCGCGCGAGCGGCAAGGACTGGCTGGCGGTCGCCGGGGCCGGGCTGCTGTTCGTCGGCGCGCTGTCGCTGGTGATCTTCGTCATGTACTCGGTGATCACGGCAATCTTCTGAGGTAGCGTTGCCGCGTGCGCCGGCTGACTCTCACCTTCCTCGTGACCGCGGCGTGCTCGAATGGGCCGAAGCGCGACGACGCCCCGATCATGCCCGTTCACCAGGATTCACCCGCGGTCGCCACGCCCACGGTCTCGATCGCGACGCCCGGCGGAGAGGCCACCGTCAACGTCGAGATCGTCTCGACCGCGCCAAAGATCGAGCGCGGACTGATGTATCGAGAGCACCTCGCGACCGACGCCGGGATGTTGTTCTTGATGGGTCGGGACCACGACTGGGCGTTCTACATGCGGAACACGCTCATCCCGCTCGACATGATCTTCATCACCCGCGAGCTGACGGTCGCTGGCGTGGTTGCCAATGCTGAACCGAGGACCGAAACGCTGCGCAAGGTCAACGCGCCGTCGCTGTACGTCCTCGAGGTCAACGGCGGCTGGGCCGCCGCACACAAAGTCACGGCCGGCGCAAAGGTTCGATTCGACGGTGTGAAGCGACCGTGACCTCAGCCACGCGGCTTTAATCACACGCCGCTGCGGACGAATGCGCGTATTGTGCCGCCTCGGGTTTCTGCGTTAGAACCCCGCTACTCGAACTTAGCTCAGAGGGAAATCAATGGCATCGATCCGACCGCTCTTCCTCGTGTGTCTGGCAATTCCGGCAACGCTCGTCGCCTGCGGTGGCGGCGATGACGATAACCAGGAGCCGCCCGCCGGTCCGCACTACACGTACGTCGTCAACAAGGCGTTCGTCCCGACGACCAACAACCAGGCTCGCGAGTTCGGTCTCGATCTCAACGATGACACCGTGATCGACAACCAGCTCGGCATGGTGCTCGGTGTGCTGGCCGGTCGCGGATTCACCGTGCAGGCCACGATCGACGAGGCCGTCGCGAAGGGCAGCATCATCCTGCTCGCCGACATGCAGACCGAGAGCTTCTCCGCCAGCAACGCGGTGGGTCTCTCGGTGCGGCTCGGCGCCAACCCGACGCCTCCCGCCTGCGCCGACACCAATGACATGGTGTGCGGCAAGCACCTGACCGGCACCGGCATGTTCCAGATCTCCCCGTCGTCGCCGAGCGACGCCACCCTCGAGGGCAAGATCAAGAGCGGCGTGTTCCAGGGCGGTCCCGGCACGATCAAGCTCCAGATCGCGCTCGGCGGCACGATGCCGATCACGCTCGAGCTGATCGGCGCGCGCGCGAAGGCTTCCACGATCACGGACACCACGGTCGGCGAGATCATCGTCGGCGGCGCGGTCACCAAGTCCGCGCTCGACAACGACGTCATCCCGGCGATCCACGGGCAGCTTGGCCCCTTGATCGCGCGCGACTGCAAGATGCTGACGGCACCTCCCGGTTGCGGCTGCGGAGATGGGACCACCGGCAAGACCGTGCTCGGACTGTTCGACACCGCAGAGCCGAAGGACTGCGCGGTCACGGTCGAGGAGATCAAGACCAACAGCCTGATCGTCAGCCTGCTCGCCCCCGATGTCACCATCGACGGTACGCCGGCGCTCTCGATCGGCCTCAAGGCCACCGCGGTCAAGGCCACGTTCTAGTCCCGATCGATTGATCTGCCGGCGTGGTGACAGCCTCACCACGCCGGTTTTGTCGTTTCGCGTCAGTCGATGATCGAGACGCCAGCTGCCGCGAGTGCGGCGG
This sequence comes from Kofleriaceae bacterium, assembly GCA_037720695.1. GTDB lineage: Bacteria > Myxococcota_A > Polyangia > Haliangiales > Haliangiaceae > JABFXX01. The sequence goes on from JBBJLY010000002.1 coordinate 12,259, forward strand.
CGCCGACCAGGCCCGCGTCGTCACCGAGCTCCGCCTGGACGACGGTCAGCGCCTCGCTGGTCGCGACCGGCGCCGCGAGGATCAGCGCCGTCTCGACCAGCTCGAACAGCGTGGGAGCGCGACCGAGCAGCCCACCGCCGAGCACCAGGCGATCGGAGTTGAGGATCGCGAGCGCGTTCGCGAGCACGACCGCGAACATCGTCGACAGCTCGGTCCACAGCGCGAGCGACCACTCGTCCCCGGCCGCGGCCGCGCTGTCGACGTGCCCCGGGTTGACGGCCTCGAGCGACCCGGCGAGCTGGATCGCCAGCGCCTTGGGCCGCTTCGCGAGCTCGAGCTGGATGCGGCGCTCGACGTACGAGCCACCGACGTAGGCCTCGATACAGCCGCGCTGACCGCACGCACACGGCGCGGCGTCGTCGTCCCACCGGATCTTGACGTGCCCGATCTCGCCCGCGCTGTTCGATGCGCCCTCGACCAGCTGGCCGCCGCAGATCACGCCACCGCCGATGCCGGTCCCGACGTAGACCCCGAGCACGTCGCGACAGCCGCGTGCCGCGCCGGCCACCGCTTCGCCCCACACGATCGCGTTGACGTCGTTGTAGACCCCGATCCGGAACCGCGAGCCGAGTCGGGCCGCGAGCTGCGCCCCGAACGCGACGTCGCGCCAGCGCAGGTGCGGCGAGTTGGCGACCGTGCCGCGGCGATCGCGCAGCATCGCGGCGATCCCGACGCCGAGCGGGATCGGCCCCGGCGTGTCGCCTGCGAATCGCAGCGCGAGGTCGGCAACGCGCGACACGATCGCCTCGGGATCGCGATCCTCGCCGACACGCTCCTTGTGGATGTCGCGTGCGGTGTCGCCTTCGAACGCCGCCGCGCGCAGGTTGGTCCCGCCGAGGTCGATGCCGAGCTTCATGGTGCGCCTTCGGTCGGGGTGCTGATCGCACGGGCCGCTTCGACCGCACGCTCGATCGTGGCCTTGATCGTCGCGAGGCGCTCGGCCGTGTCGGCCTCCGCGCGCATGACCAGCGCGGGCTGCGTGTTGGAAGCGCGCAGCAGGCCCCAGCCGCCCTCGAACCGCGCTCGCACGCCGTCGATCTCGACGATGCCGGTCACCGCGGGATCCTCGCGCAGGCGCGCGGTGACCTCGGCGACGATCGCGACCTTGTGGTCATCGGGACATTCGATCCGGATCTCCGGGGTGTTGATCATCACCGGCAGCTGGTCGGCGAGCTGCGCCAGCGTCTGGTCGCTGCGTGACACCAGCTCCAGCAGGCGCGCGCCCGCGTAGATCGCGTCGTCGAAGCCGAACCAGCGGTGCGCGAAGAACAGGTGACCGGACATCTCGCCTGCGAGCAGCGCGCCGGTCTCCTTCATCCGCGCCTTGATCAGCGAGTGCCCGACCTTCCACATCTCGACGTCGCCACCCGCCTCGGTCAGGCGATCGAACATCGCCTGCGAGCACTTCACCTCGCCGACGAACCGCGGCCGAGGTGTTCCCGGCACCTCGGCGAGGATCGCGGTGCCGAACAGGATCATCAGCTGATCGCCCCACAGGACCCGCCCGGTCGCGTCGACCGCGCCGAGCCGGTCGGCGTCGCCGTCGAACGCGATGCCGAGGTCGGCGTGCTCGCGCTTCACCGTGGCGATCAGCTCGGCCACGTTCTCGGGCTGCGTCGGGTCTGGGTGGTGATTGGGAAACCGGCCGTCGAGGTCGCAGTACAGCGGCACGACGTCGAACCCGAGCCGGCGATACAGCGCCACCGCCGTGGGGCCACCGGCGCCGTTGCCGGCGTCGACCACGACCTTCGGCCGGCGCTCGCCGAGCCGAAGCTGCGCATCGACCTGATCGAGGTACGCAGAGATCACCTCGCGCGAGCGCATCGCCCGCCGGGCGAGCCGTTCAGGCGGCACGGGATCGGCGAGGATCCCGGCGACCTCGTCTCGCAGCGCGGCGATCGCGGTGCCGTGCAGGGTCTCGGTGCCGGCCATCAGCTTGAAGCCGTTGTCCTCGGGCGGGTTGTGGCTGCCGGTGATCATCACGGCGAGCGACGGCGATAGCAGATGCGCCGCGAAGTAGAGCAGCGGCGTCGGGATCACGCCGATGTCGATCACGGGTGCGTGCGCGCGGATCCCGTCCGTCAGCGCGGTGAACAGCCGCGGCGACGTGACGCGGGGATCGCGACCGACCACGACCGGGCCAACGGCGCGCTTGCCGAGCGCCACGCCGAGCGCGGTCACCAGCGCATCGTCGAGATCGCGATCCGCGACCCCGCGGATGTCGTACTCCCGAAAGATCCGCGGGTTCACGCCCGAGTCGTACCGCCGAACGGTGCGAGCCGAAAGCGCGGGACCCCGAAACGCGAAACGGCGGAAGCACCATGCTCCCGCCGGTAGATTTTAGTGCGCTGCGAGGTGCGTGGAAATCACGTCCTGCGCGCGGCTGCCTGAACGCTTAGAGAACGCGAATGTTCTCGGCGCGCGGGCCCTTCGGGCCACGGCCTTCGTTGTACGAGACCTTCTGGCCTTCACGAAGGTCCTCGAACCGGACCCCTTCCACAGCGGACATGTGGAAGAACAGGTCGGTTCCCGACCCGTTCTCGATGAATCCAAAGCCCTTGTCAGTCAGCCGCTTGATCGTTCCTTCAGACATGTCGTAGCTCCCGTAAAGAAAATCGAGCAGACGACGGGCCACGAGAATGTGGCCCAACAAAGATCGTCTGGATCGAGAGCACTACTTGCCCTGGAACCCGCCGCATGTCGAGTCATTTGTTGACCTACAGCACGTGGTCCTGGCCTGCGGCCCCCAAAGCCTCCACCAGGTCCCGTACGCGCTGAGCTTCTGCACGCGGCATGACAAGGATGGCGTCCCCGCTCTTGACGATCACCAGATCCGAGACTCCGATCGTGGCGACCGTCCCGCCGTCGCTCACGATGATGTTCCCGCTGCCGTCGAGCACGAGCGCACATCCCGAGATCGTGTTGCCGGCGGGATCGGTCCCCAGCAGGGCCGGCAACGCCGCCCACGAACCGACGTCATCCCAGCCGACCGAGGCCGGGATCGTGAACACGCGTGACACCCGCTCCATGACGCCGTGGTCGATCGAGATCGCCGGCAGCCCGGGGTAGACATCCTCCGCCCGTGCCTTCCCCGCCGCGATGTCCTGCACCGCGCGCCCGGTCGGCGGGATGTGGTTCTCGAGCTCGGCGATCATCCGGCGCGCCGACGCGAAGAACATCCCGGCGTTCCACAGGTAGCGCCCGCTCGCCACGTACTGCGCCGCGGCCGCACGATCCGGTTTCTCGATGAAGCGCAGCACGGGCACGACCTCCCCGACCGGCGCCGCGGCGACCTCGAGGTAGCCAAACCCGGTCTCCGCGCGCGTCGGCGTGATCCCGACGGTGCCGATCGAGTCGTCGTGCTCGACCTCCGCGAGGCCACGGTCGAGCACGCGTGACAGCCCGAGCTCGTCGGTGACGTGTTGATCGGCCGGCAGCACGACGAGCGTCGCGTCCGGATCGCGTCGCACGAGCGTCGCCGCCGCGAGCCCGACCGCCGCGGCGGTGTTGCGCGCGACTGGCTCCGCGATCAGCTCGACGTCGGGTAACAGCTCGCGGGTGGCGGCCACCTGCGACGCGGCGGTGACGATGACGATCCGATCGCCTGCGACCGCGGCGGCTCGTCGCACCGCAGCTGCGAGTAGGGTCTCGCCGCCGGGGCCGATCGGTAACAGCTGCTTCGGTCGTGCGCGGCGGCTCGCTGGCCACAGGCGCGTTCCACTTCCACCGGCAAGAATGACCGCGTGTCGCACGCGTGCATGCTCGCACGCTCCGCGCGCCGTGGTATCGCGGGCCCGCCAAAGGAGATGTCATGAAGCTCGCGATCATCGCCGCCCTCTTGCTCGCTGCGTGCGGCGGCAAATCGACCTCCCCCGGCACGGCGGGCGGTGGCCCGCGAGGAGCAAGCGCCGCCGGCGCGGTCGTCCAGGCGACCGGCACACCGCGCACCGACCTGATCCCGCGCGAGGTGATCTTCGGCAACGCCGAGCGCACGAACGTGCAGATCAGCCCAGATGGCAAGCATCTGTCATGGACCGCGCCGCACGACGGCGTGATGAACGTGTGGGTCGCGCCGATCGACAAGCTCGAGACCGCCCGCGCGATCACCTCCGAGACCGCGCGTCCGATCCGCGAGTATGCGTGGGCCTACACGAACAAGCACGTGCTGTTCAAGCAGGACGTCGCGGGCAAGGAGAACTATCACTGGTTCCGCGCCGACCTCGCCGACGGCAAGGTCACCGACCTCACGCCGTACGAGGGCGCCATGGTCGAGCTCGGCGGGCTGAGCCCCAAGCTGCCGACCAAGGCCGTGTTCATGATCAACGACCGCGATTCGAAGGTGCTCGACGTCCACGAGGTCGATCTGCTGACCGGCAAGCGCACGCTGCTCGCCCAGAATGATCCAGCGTTCAGCGGATTCGTGCTCGACCACCAGCTGAGGCCGCGGTTCGGCACCAAGCGCCTTCCCGATGGCGCGATCGAGCTGCAGAAGCTCGGCAGCGATGGCATGTGGACGGTGTTCGACACGGTCGCCGCCGAGGATGCCGACACCACGGGGATCCAGGCGTTCGCGCCGACCGGCAAGGCGCTGTACATGATGGACAGCCGCGGCCGCGATACCGCGGCCCTGATGACGATCGACGTCGCCTCGAAGCGGCAGAAGCTGCTCGCAGAGGATGCGAAGGCCGATGTCGCCGAGCTGATGATCCACCCGACCAAGCACCACGTACAGGCGGTGGCGTTCGAGCACGAGCGGATCCGCTGGCACGTGCTCGACGCATCGATCAAGAACGACCTCGCCGCGCTGGCCAGGCTCGAGCTCGGGGACGTCACGATCCGATCACGCACGCTCGACGACAGGATCTGGCTCGTCGCCACGGAGGCCGATGACAAGCCGCTGCGCTACCACCTGTGGGATCGCAAGAAGCAGCTGTCGACGCCGCTGTTCGCCGAGCGACCCGCGCTGCAACAGATCCCGCTGGTCAAGATGCGGCCGGTCGCGATCCCGGCACGCGATCGTCTGTCGCTCGTCAGCTACCTGTCGCTGCCGGCGAACGCGGATCCCGACGGGGATGGCAAGCCGACCGCGCCGCTGCCGATGCTGCTGTTCGTCCACGGCGGACCGTGGTCGCGCGATCACTGGGGCTTCAATCGAATCCACCAGCTGTTCGCGAACCGCGGCTACGCGGTGCTGTCCGTCAACTTTCGCGGCTCGACGGGGTTCGGCAAGAAGTTCCTGAACGCCGGCAACCTGCAGTGGGGCAAGGCGATGCACGACGACCTGATCGACGCGGTCGAATGGGCAGAGAAATCCGGCATCGCGCGTCGTGACAAGGTCGGCATCCTCGGCGGCAGCTACGGCGGCTACGCCGCGCTGGTCGGCGTTGCGATGACGCCGGGCGTGTTTGCGTGTGCGGTCGACATTGTCGGGATGTCCAACCTCCACACGTTCATGACCTCGATCCCGGCGTACTGGGCGCCCGAGCTCGCGACGCTGTACACCCGCGTCGGCAACCCGAACACACCGGAGGGCAAGGCGCTGCTGACCGCGGCATCACCGCTCTCGCATGCGGACAAGATCACGCAGCCGCTGTTGATCGGCCAGGGCGCCAACGATCCACGGGTCAAGCAAGCCGAATCGGAGCAGCTGGTCGCGGTGATGAAGCGGCACCACCTGCCGGTGACATACGCGGTGTTTCCGGACGAGGGTCACGGGTTCGCGAACCCTGCCAACAACATCGCGTTCTTTGCGGTGACGGAGGCGTTCCTGTCGGCGCACCTCGGCGGCAGCTACCAGCCGATCACGCCGGACGAGCTGGCTGTGAGCTCGATGCAGATCAAGACCGGCAAGGCCGGGATCCCCGGCCTGTAGGTCACAGCAGCGCGGCGAGCCGTGCTGCCAGCGCTGGCCCGACCGGGTGGCTGCGCGGTCTCGCGGTCCGGATCGCCTCGGCGAACGCAGCCGCATCGAACGGATCAGGGCCTACCCCATCGATCGCTGCCATCGGCGATGCGATCACGGGGATCGCCGACACCGCGAGCTCGCACGCATAGGTCTCGCAGACCGCGGGGCACACGATCGCGTCGACCGGGCCGTCGTCGGTCGCGACGCCGGGTAGTGATCCCAGGTCGGTCGGCTCGGTGCCCTCCCCCGTCCGGACCACCAGGGTCATTCCCGCGCGCCGCGCCGCCGCGAGTGCGGTGTCGACGCCGTGGCGCGCGGCCGCAAGTCCCGCCAGCCGGACCCGGCCCGTGCGGCGCGCGGGTGCGGCAAGCTCGACCACGGGCAGGGGCAAGCGCGCGAGACGAGCTTCGGGGATCCCGTCCGCGAGGCAGAGCTGCTCGGCGTACCGCCCGCGCACCACGACCAGATCCGCGAGCACGCGCTCGGCCTCCTGCCGCGCGATCGCCCACGACGGCGCGCGAAACCGGCGGAGAAACGCACGCTCGGGCCACACGTCGGCGGCGCGATCGAGATCGCGATGGAGCGCGCGCAGCAGCGGGACATCGAGCACGAGCACGCTCGCGATCCCGAGCTCCCGCGCGGTGGCAAGCGTACGGCGCGCGGCGAGGCTCGACGCGATCACGAGCGCGGGCTTGCGCCGGCGGACCTCGGCCGCGGCCCACCGATCGATCGCCGCCCGCAACAGGAAGCTCGCGCGATAGCGGCGATCCGTGCGAGCGGCTGCCCACAAGCGCAGCGCGGCGTCGGCGGCGAGCAGGTGCGGCATCGCGATCGTGCGCGCCGGATCGCCGGCGGGCAAACGCGCCGATCGGGCCGGGGACGCGCGCGAGCCAGCGCGGGGTCGCGAGCGGCGACCACACCTCGAGCGTGCCGATCGCACGCGCGGCGTCGAGCAGGGCCTGGGGCGGTCCTCCAGGCATCGCCGCGACCACCGCGATCGTCATGCTAGCGAACGAACGCCGACAGCTGGGCCGCGACCGCCGCGCCGCCTGCCATGGTCAGGAGGCACAGCACGGCGAGCAGCAACAGATGGGTGCTCGCCTCCGGTGCCTGGGTCACGGTCACGCCGGTATCGAGATCGATCATCGGCCGGGGCACGGCGGCCTGCACGGATGCCGAGCGTGGCGGCGGCACGGGCGGCGGTCGCACGGGTGCGGGCGCGACGTCGCTGATGTCGAACGCGCTGCGCGCCGATCGATCGATCGCCGAGGCGTCGAACGAGAGCTGGATCGACGACGAGCTCGGCGTCTCGAGCGCCGAGATCACGCGGCCGAGCATGCTGTGCTCACTCGGCGAGAACAGGGCCTCGGCCCAGTCCCGGATCTCGCTGCGCGTCGGGATCGGGCCGAGCGACGTCGCCACGTTGTGGAGCGCGACCCGCAGCGCGGCCGCGGTCTGCCAGCGTTCCTCGGGATCGCGCCGCAGCGCGAGCATCACGATGTCGTCGAGGTCGCTCGGCACCTCGGCATTCCACCGCGATGGCGGATGGACCTCGAGCTCCCGGACCCGGCGCAGCGACTCGAGATCGTTGTCGACCTGGAACAGCTTCTGGCTCGCGAGCAGCTCGTGCGCGATCACGCCGACAGCGAACAGGTCCGCGCGCGCGTCGAGCTTGCCCTTCTGATACTCGGGCGCGATGTAGCCGACCTTGCCCTTCACGAAGCCGACCTTGGTGTGGTTACGGGCACGGCTCATCGCCTTCGCGATCCCGAAATCGACCAGCTTCACGATCCCGGTGTTCGAGACGATCACGTTCGCGGGCGAGACATCGCGATGGACGATGTCGAGTGGCACGCCGTCGGCGTCGCGGAGGTTGTGCGCGTAGTCGAGCGCATCGCACATCTGGACCAGCAGGTGGAGCGCGATCCGGATCGGCATCTTGCGCTCGATCTCGATGCAGCGCCGGATGATCTGGCCGAGCGTCGGCCCGAGCACGAGATCCATCGCGATGAAGTACGTGCCGTCGATCCGCCCGAGGTCGTACGCCTGCGCGACGTTCGGGTGGTGCAGGTGGCTGGCCAGCCGGCCTTCGTCGACGAACGCCCGCACGCTCTCGGAATTCGCGGCTGCATGGGGGAGCAATCGCTTGAGCGCGATCTGGCGGCGCGTTCCGTCGGGCTCGCGCGACTCCGCACGATGCACGCTCGCCATCCCGCCCACGCCGAGCTGCTCGTAGACCGTGTACGCGCCGAACTCCACCACCCCCTGTGGCGTCACCCGTGCCATGCCTTCGAGGCTATCCTGCGAATCGACCAAGCGGGCAACTGATCTTGCTCAGGGCAGCTCGATCCGGGCATGGCAGGCGGTCTGGTTGCAATCGAGGCAGGTCCGGAGCACCTCCGGGATCCTCTGGTGATCGTCGACGATCAGGGCATCCTCGACGAGCGTGTGGTCGCGCCAGACCCGCCGTCGAATCCTGGTGTCGCGGCTCACGCCATCGTCGCGCTGGACGCGCTCGAGCTCGCTGCGCAGCATCCCAACCTCGTGGTGCAGCGAGATCACGAGCACGTCCCCGCGAACTGCCACATCGAGCATCGCGGTGCCCTCGCGCGGCGCGATCCTTAGATCGACGTGGGGGTAGGCGACGGTTGCGTCGAGCGCGGATCGCTCGCCGAGTGCCATCGAGTGCCCCGCGCGCTCGAGGATCCGCCAGCCGCGCTCGACCGCGAGGGCGAACAGCGCGTTCGAGATCAGGCACAGCCCGCCACCGATCGCGGGCACCGCGCACCCCGAGCGGACCTCCATCCCCCACGTGAACCCGCGCGCCGCGGTGGCGGGCCCCAGCGTCCGCCAGAAGCTGAGCGGTCGATCCGGGGTGACGACCACGCCGTGAAATGCGGTGGCCGCGAGTCGCACATTGTGGCGCTTGCCTGCCTCGAGCCGCGGGTGCGCGCCTACCCGCGCGATCGGGATCCGCCAGCTCGCGACGATCGGGCCGGTTGGCGCGCACCGCTCCGGCGCGACGAGCTCGTCGTCGGTCGCCCAGCGCAGGAAGCGTTCGGTGGCCAGGCTCGCCTTCCGGGCGCCTCGCAACCAGAGCGTGACGCGACCCGCATGGCGCAACTCCATCGCAGGTTGAACACACGACCGAGGGACGTTATTTGATGGCGATCTGAACCAGATCCGCGGTCCTGCCGCATAAAATGTGGGGTCACGTCGCTGTTTGTTCGACACGGGCAGCGTTTCGCTGGATGGTTCGCGCTGGTTTGCGGCGCATCGGTGACTACACGATCTGGCTGTTCGCATTCGGCTACTTCGCGACCTACGTCCCGTACTCCGCGCTGACCAAGGGCGTGTCGTCGGGCCAGATCGGCAGCGCGCCGGTCTCGGGCGTCGAGCTGTTACCGGTCTCCGCGATGGCCTCGCTGGTCGGCATGTTCGTGTTCATCACCGCGATGCGATGGTGGAAGTTCGCGACGCAGGTCCAGGGCGGTCCGGTCAAGCTGCCCCGCCCGACCCGCTACACGTTCCTGTCGGGCATCTGCACGGCCGGCGTCATCGCGACGACCACGCTCGCGTACACGTTCGAGGGCGTCTCGATCGTGTTCATGATGCTGCTGATGCGCGGCGGCGTGCTGATCCTCGCCCCGCTCGTCGACAGGATGTCGGGCCGCAACGTGCGGTGGTTCTCGACCGTCGGGCTCGTGCTCAGCATCAACGCGCTGCTGGTCGCGTTCCTCGAGGACAAGGGCAAGGGCTTCGGCCTGACCGCGCTCGCGCTCGTCGACGTCGCGCTGTACCTCGGGGCGTACTTCGTCCGGCTGCGCTTCATGACGCGATTCGCGAAGTCCGAGGACCTCGCGCAGCGCACCCGGTTCTTCGTCGAGGAGCAGATGGTCGCAACCCCGGTGCTGGTCGCGCTGCTCGCGATCGGCGCGCTCGTCGGCGAGGGCCAATTCCTCGGCGATTTGCGCGCGGGTTTCACGACGTTCTTCGACCGGGACGTCGTGATCCACGGCATCTTGATCGGCCTGTTCTCACAGGGCACCGGAATCTTCGGCGGGCTGGTGCTGCTCGACAAGCGCGAGAACTCGTACTCGGTCCCGGTCAATCGCTGCGCGAGCGTGCTCGCCGGCGTCGTCGCCAGCTACGCGATCATGGTGTGGCTCGGTGGCAAGGGCCCGTCGATCCACGAGCTGATGGGCGCGCTGCTGATCGTCCAGGCGATCCTGTTCCTGACGCTGCCGATGATGATCGAGAAGCGGCGGGCGGCGATCACGGCTCGCTGACGAGCTGGCGCGCCAGCGCGGCCGCCTTCAGGCACTCGTTGCCGACCAGCACGTGACGCTGCTTGCCGTGCTTGTCGTAGATCCGGTAGTGCGGCAGGACGTTGACGCCGTAGGTCTCGGCCACCGGCGTGAAGCCATCGCCGACGTCGATCTTGCGGATCAGCACGCGCGGCTCGGTCGCGACCTGCTCGGCGACCAGCGCGCCGACGGTGTGGCAGGCCCCACACGACTCGGCCCAGAAGTCGACGACGGTAACGTAGCCTGGCTCGAGATGGTCGGCGACCGCCACGATCGCACCCGGCGCATTGAGCTGGACCGACTTCGCGGGCGCGGGCCGCGGCGTCCCGCTGCACGCGACCATCAGGACCACCATCGCGACCAGAGGCGCGAGGCCGCGCCACCTCACGACAGCTCGGCGAGCTGGCGCTGCAGCCGCAACACGTCGGCGCGGCTCAGCCCGGCGTGGAAGATCTGCTCGAGCTGCAGGCGCTCGCCGGACACCAGCTCGCTCGCGCCGAGCCGCACGGTGCCGTCGGTATCGAGCGTGAGCTCGACGAGCACCAGCACGTCCCCGGCCGGGGCGAGCGGCAGATCGACCGCGGCGTAGCGCCCGATGTGGCGATTGCGAGCCGGATCGGGCGACTCGCCTTCCCAGACATCGAACTCGATCCGCTGTTGGTCGTCGTGGCGGGTCGGGAACACCCGATATTCGCGCGTCGGCACCACCGAGCTGGGCGCGATCACGAGCTCGCAGTCCCCGGTCGCGGTCGAGACCGAGAGCCCGCGTGCCGCGACATCGACGAGCAGCACGCCCTCGATGATCCCGTCGAGCCGGGCGACCTCGAGCGCGGCACCGACCGCAACGACCTCCTCGGGATTCTCGATCGCGCGTGGCTCGCGGCCGAGGACGTGCGCGATCTCGCGCCGCACTGCGGGCATCCGCGTCGTACCGCCGACGAGCAGGGTCTCTTGCACGTCGGTCTTCTCGCGGCCGGCGCGCGACAGCGCATCGTGGATCGGCCCCTCGATCCGGCGCATCAGCGGTGCCGCCCACAGCTCGAGCTCGTCGCGCCGGATCGTCCGCGCGTACTCGAAGCCCCGGCCCGACGGCAACTGGGCGAGCTCGGCGACGTGGAGCGACGCCACCGCGGCGTGGGATAGCTCGTGCTTGGCTCCCTGCGCCGCGAGCCGCAGGCGCTCGACCGCGATCGCGTCGGTCGAGACATCGAAGCCGTTGGCCTGGCGGACATCGCGCACGAGGTTCTCGACGATCGCGCGATCGACATCGTCACCACCGAGGAACGGGTCGCCCGTCGTCGCGAGCACCTCGAAGATGCCGCCCTCGACGTCGACGATCGCGACATCGAACGTCCCACCGCCGAGGTCGCACACGAGGTACTTGCGATCGGCGCCGCGGTGCGCACCGTGTCCCATCGCGGCCGCGGTCGGCTCGCTGAGTAGCCGCGACACCACGAGCCCGGCGATCTGCGCCGCGTCCTTGGTCGCCTGGCGCTGCGCGGCGTCGTACCACGCCGGGATCGTCATCACGGCGCGGGTCACCGGCTCGCCGAAATGGCGCTCCGCCATCCGCCGCAGCTCTCGCAGCACCAGCGCGCACACCTCCTCGGGCGAGACCGAGCGACCGGCCGAGAGCGCGATCCAGGTGTCGCCGTTCGGTGCCTCGGTCAGCTCGTACGGCAAGATCCGCGACAGCCGCTTGATCTCGGGATGATCGAACCGGCGACCGAGCAGCCGCTTCGCGCCGAAGACCGTGAGGTCCGGACTCGAGTCGAGCCCGGCCCGCGCCGCCTCGCCCACGATCGGGCCTGCCGCGCCGTACCAGACCAGTGACGGCATCATCGTCGAGCCCTCGGAGGTGGTCAGGATGCGAGGCGCGCCATCGGCGTCGATCACGGCAACGACGCTGTTCGAGGTCCCGAGATCGATCCCGATCGCGCGGCCCTGCGGCTTCACGCGCCCCTCATCGGAACAATCTCCGGACTTCTTCGGGTAGCCCGCCACCGTGCTGCTTCACGTGCTCGAGGATCTGCGCGGCCTCGATGCACTGCTCGTGATGTGCGAGCGCGGTCTCGAGCTGCGAGGTCGCGAGCATCAGCTCGCCTTTCTCGAGCGCGGCCATCGCGGACGCGACGTAGTACAGCGAGCGCAGCGGGCGGCTACGCGGATACACGCAGAGCGCGGCCGCCAGCACCTCTTGCGCATTGGGCGCGTCGCCGTCGCCGAGCATCGCGCGGGCGCGCTCCTCGAACTCCTCGTCACCCTGCCCCGGGCCCGTGCTCGTGCTCGAACGGGGCTTGGGCCGCACGAGCTCGGCCGACGGTGCGACACCACTGTTCGCACGCCGCGCGACGTGGTCGGTCGTCACCCCCTTGCTCGAGATGTCCTCGAACCCGACCAGCCAGCCGGCCGGCTGCCGGAGCACGGAGCCGACCGTCGTCGCGCGCCCCTCGGCGACCAGCGCGGTGCGCAACCGGTCGTACGCGCGGTTGGCCAGGATCGTCAGCTCCTCGGCGAGGTGCGTGATCGCCGGCGCGTGATGGCGTGCGACCAGATCGGGGTGCAGCTTGCGGACGAGCATCATCCAGCCGTGACGGACGGCCTCGGCATCCGCATCACGCTCGACGTCGAGCACCTCGTGCACCGCGAGCTGGCGGAGCCGGCGCAGCTCGCCGGTCAGGTGCTGGAACAGCGCGCGCTCGTCGCTCGGCAGCTCGTCGACCGCGGGCGGCTGGTTCGGGCGCAGATCGGGTCGCAAGTCCGGGGCCACGTCCGGCTTCACCACGGGCGGTGGCTCGTACCCCGCCGCGAGTTGCTTGATCCGCGCGAGCACCTCATCGGTAAACCCGACCAGCTCGACCTCGATCCAGATCTTCGTGTCGCCTTCGATCGGCGATGCCTTGTGCACCTTGCCGTCGATCGCGATCACGACCTGGTTCGGCAGCTCGAGTCCGAGCGTGACCTGGGCACCGACCTCGGTCGGAAACGGCACCTTCATCGACAGCAGTTTTCCGCGGCGCAGCTTGCGCGTGTAGAACACCTCCACCTGCTCCCAGGTGGTGCAGCGGACATGGAGCGTCCGACCTGCCGCCATCAGCGCGGTTTCCGCTCCTGCGGTTCGGGCTCGAGCTCGACGGCCTTGCTGATCAGCGGCTTCTTCTTCGCGACGTCGATCGGGATCTTCGGATCGCCGCCATCGCGCCATTCGTCGGCCTTGATGCTGACGAACCGAGACTTGAACCCAGGCTTCACGATCACGACCTCGTAGTCACGTCCGGCGGTCAGGTTCGAGAACCGCATCGAGCCGGTGACGCCGACGAACAGGTAGACCTCGGCATCGGCGGGCGTCGACTCGACATGGATCGGGCCGTCAGCCTTTTCGGGGGTGGTGGCGTGGAGCGCGGTGGGTTGCAGCGGCAGGGCGGCGGGCACGACCGGCTTCTTGTTGTCGGCGCCGAGCTTCTGCAGCGTGACCTTGACGACCGCGCGGCGCGCATCGCCGGCGCCGCTCCAGCTCGGCGCCAGGACCTGTGCCTCGGCGAGCTGGTGGCCGTCGAGCAGGATCGCGAGCTCGTGCGTCGAGGTGGCCGGCAGAATCATCGAGTCGACCGGGGTCCGCCCGAGACGAAGCCACACGCCGGCCTCGGCGGGCGTCGACGTGATCTCGAGCGCGCCGGTATCCGCCTGACCGGCGAACACGCGATCCGAGAGCTGCTTCTTGTCGGCTTCTTCCTGCTTCTTGCGCTCCGCGGCCTCGCGCGTGCTCCTGGTCCGCTCGTCGAGGTTGCTGGTGTAGATGTAATAGAACCCGACGCCCGCTCCGATCAGGAGCAGCAGCGTGATGACGCCGAACATCCGGCTCTTGATCCGCGGCGGTGGCAGATCATCCTGGATCGGGTCGACGATCGGGATCACCGGGCGCGGCTGCAGCATCGGCGGCGGCCGCGGGTTGGACGCTGTGCCGCGATCCGAGCCGGCAGTCTCCACCCGATCCGCGGCTTGCTCCGCACGGCGTGCGGCGCGCTCGAGCTTCTCGGCGGCGGCCGACGCGACCTCGGCGGCGCCCGAGACCCGATCATCGAGTGCCGCGAGGGCGTTCATCGCCGCCGACTCGTCGCCGGAATTGGAGCGCGTATACTCGCGCGGCGGCGGTGTCCGCGGAACATCGTCATCGTCGTCCGGATCGTCGAGCGACGGCACGCGCTGCGACGGCAGCCGCGGTCGGGTCTGGACGAGCGCCTCGCGCTTGCGAGGATCCATGTGGATGAGCTCGCTAATCGGATCCTTGTCGATGAACTTGTCATCGACCGCGGTGTGCTCCTTCGAATCGTCGAGATCCGCGAGCAACGCATCGAGGCGGCCATGCGTACCGGGACCCGTGATCGGCGTCTTCGAGTGGCGTGCCGCCACCGCCTCGGCCCGGATGTCCATGCTGGGCCGGATCGGCGCCACCTGCACGGCGCCAGGATTTATCGACCCGAGCGAGGCCAGCAGATCCTCGGTTGCCTCGTCGATGTTGGTGTCGGCATGCGACAGGCCGGCGGCCTTGATCACCGCGGCGCGGTCCGCGATCTCCCACCGATCGTCCTCGAACGCCTCGAGCAGGTTCTCGAGGAGATCACCGGCGTGCTTGTAGCGACGCGTCAGATCGGTGTCGAGCGCGCGCTGGACGAGCCGCTCGACCGCGGGCGTGACATGGAGCGTGCCCGGCGGGACCTCGCCCGACAGCATGGTGAACAGCATGGCGCCGACGGCGAACACGTCGCACGCAGGCGACGGCTCCTCTCCGACGACGAGCTCCGGCGCGAGGTAGCCGGCGAGCCCGCGCCACAACACCGAGTCCGCACCCTGGGCGACCGCCATCGTCAGCGCGCGGCCGACGACGAAGTCCCCGAGCCGGACATGGCCGTCCTCGTCGACGAGCACGCTGCGGGGATGGACGGCACCGTGGACGACCCCGGCCCGGTGCGCGACCGCGAGGGCCTCGACAACACTCCGGCCGATCGCGCCTGCCACCTGGAGCGGCAGCTTGCCGCCCTCCTTGCGATTCGCGCGGGCGGCCGAGATCAGGTCCTGGACGGTGACGTAACGGCCACCGCCGCGGGTCACGACGACGACGTCCTTGCCGCCCGCCTCGACCGTCATGATCGGGACGACGTTCGGATGCTCGAGCGACGTCGCCGCGGCGAGCCCGCCGGCATCGGTCAGCGCCGCCCGGAACGCACCTTCGTTGAGCAGCTTCGGCTCGACCACGAGCCCGCGCAGGTTGCGCTGGCCCGCAAACTGGGCGCGATGGATCGCGCCGTACATCGTGACTGCGAGGCGCTCGCTCAGTACGACGCCGGCGATGATCTGCTCGGCCGATTGGCCTCCCACGATCTCGACGATAGCACTCCTCGGGCTCCGCTCACCCGCTCGGCAGGGTGAAGTGCAGCTGGATCCACGGTTCTGCGAATAACCAGAACACGGCGCCGATCGCGAGGAACGGTCCGAATGGGAGCTCTTGCTTGAGGACGCCGCCCGGGTCGTCGCCCGGGTCGCCGCCCGTGTCGTCGCCCTTGGCCGCCGCGGGCGCCCGCTTCGCGAGCAGGAGCCCGAGGATCGTGATCACGGTGCCGACGATCGACCCGCCGAACAGGGACACCAGGACGCCCTTCCAGCCGAGCAGCGCGCCGACGAGGCCGAGCAGCATCGCATCCCCCAGCCCGAGCCCCTCGCGGCCGCGGAGCCGGAAGTAGATCTCGCCGATCAGCCACGGCACGCCATAGCCGACGGCAAAGCCGATCAGGCCGTCGTACCAGGTGCGCTCGGGTAGGACGACGCCGAGCGCGTAGAACACGACGATCGACGGCATCGTGACCTTGTTCAGGATCAGCTTGTGATCGATGTCGATGAACGTGATGACGACCAGCACGAACAGGAACGCGGCGTAGATCGCGAACCGCACCAGCGTGACGTCGAACCGCTCGTACTGCACCCCGAGCACGACGATCATGTGCCAGGCGACCCCGAACAGCGCGCCAGTCAGCGCCTCGACGATCAGGTACCGCCCCGAGAACCCGGTCTTGCACGACCGGCACTTGCCGCGCAGCCACAGCCAGCTGAGGAGCGGAACGTTGTCGTACCACTTGATCGGCGTCTTGCAGACGAAGCAGTGCGAGCCCGGCTTGACGACCGAGCGCCCGTTCGGGAACTCGTCGCTCGGCGGCCAGCGGTAGATGCAGACGTTGGCGAAGCTGCCCCACAGAAGGCCAAGCAACGTCACGAATGCATACGCCCCGGGGGACGTCGAGAGGAGCCTGAGCTGATCGAGCACCCGGCCACATCCTACCGTGATTGACCTTCGCCGCCCACAAAGCTAAGACCTTGCCAGGACATGCTGCGCCGGTTTGCCCTCCTCGCTGTCGGTCTCGTCGCTTGCGGGCGCTCGACGACCACCCCCGACGAGCAGCTCGGTGGGCTGGTGGTCGCGGCCAAGCCGGGGGACGCGGCGATCGACGTCGCAAAGGCCAGCAAGGATCCGGCAGAGCTCGGGCGCGCGCTCGCCCAGCGCTACGCCACCCTGGTCGCCGCGCTCGGTCCGCATGTCGCCACGATCGAGACCAAGATGACGGTGGTCGAGGGCCAGCGGGTCGATCGAGAGCTCACCGATCGCGCGGTGATCGAGCTCGGCGACACCGGCAGCTACCATGGCACCTACACCAACTCCGCCGACTACGGGCGCGAGGCGATCTACACCGGCGGCAAGCTCTATCTCCGCCCACGCTACCAGCGCTGGCACGGGCGCGCTCCCGAGACGCCCGCCGAGCCGACCACGCTGCGCGACGACTACTACGCCGCGGTCCACGCAACGTGGGATCTGCTGTCGCCCGGCATCGAGCTCGTCGATCGCGGCGCGACCCAGGTCGCCGGCCGTCCCGCCCGCAAGATCGAGATCAAGCTGACGCCAACGGCCCGCAAGCCGGCGCGCGAGGAGCTGACCCAGCGCGCCTGGCGCGAGGCCCGCGTCGTCGAGGCCGTGAAGGGTGAGATCGTGCTCGATGCCGCGAAGGGCGTGCCGCTCGGCTGGAAGCTCGAGGGCAGCATCGGCTTTACCAAGGACGGCAAGCGCTATTCGATGCGGCTCGCCCTCGACGGCGGCGTCTCCCAGATCGGCGTGGTCGCGGTGATCAGTGCGCCTGCCGAGACCGAGGTCGTTGCCACGCCCGGTCGCCGGCGCGAGGTCGAAGATCGCGATCAGCTCCTGCAGGGCATCGCGCCGCCGTTGCGCAACAACCCCGATGGCGCCGCGACGCCACCCGACGACAAGGCCGGATCTGCGAAGCCGCCCGCCGACAAGCCCGAGTCACGATGAGTACAGCTCTCGTCACGCGCCGCGACTATCTCGACAAGCAGCGCCGCATCATCATCGCGCGCTCGATCGCCGGCAGCCTCGCGGGCGCCATCCCGGTGCCGTTCATCGACGACTGGGCGGCAGGTGTGATCGTCGCGGGCGGCTACCGCAGGATCGCGGCGGCGCACCACGTCGATCTGGATACCGCGGCGGTCAACATGCTGGTCCACGGCACATCGAGACCGCCGTCGATCGCCGACCACGCCGTCGGCGGGGTCCAGCTACCGGCGCCGGCGTGCCCCCCCCCCGAGGTTTGTTGTGCTCGCCACGGTCAATCGCGCACGCTCGGCGGCGCGCTCGTTCGTCATCATGACGCTGTTCGATCACTACTGCGCGCGGCTGCACACCGGGCTGGCGCTCGACGCACCGACTGCGCTCGCGCTGCGCGAGGAGATCCTGCGCGCGATCGAGACCACCCCCGGCGCGCTGTCGTTCACCCCGTTTCGCCGCGGTGCGCTGGCGGCCGCAAAGGCCTCGTTGCGTGCCCCGCTCGAGCTCGCCGATCTCGCGTCGCGTGGTGCCGTGCGACGCCTGATCGGCAAGCGGAGCGAGGTCACGGAGGCCGAGGCGGTCGACGATCTCGATCGCGCCGTCGAGACCGCGCTCGCCAGCAAGCACAACTTCCTGTCGCGCACGGTCGCGGCGGTCGAGATCCAGCTGTCGTCCGAGGGCAATCCTTTCCTCGACGCGGCGATCGAGAACCTCGATCGCCGGTGGCGTGCGCGGATGGCCGTGAAGTGAACCCGGGACTCGACGCCGACCGCGCGAACCTCGCCACGGCCAAGCGCGTCGTCGTCAAGATCGGCAGCCGCCTGCTGGCGGAGAGCCCGGCGAGCCGGCCCGCAGCGCTCGCCGATCAGATCACCCTGCTGCGCCGCCGCGCGGTCGAGGTGGTGATCGTCAGCTCGGGCGCGATCGCGCTCGGGATCCGTGCGCTCAAGCTCGCCAGTCGGCCGCACGAGCTACCCGCGCTACAGGCCGCGGCCGCGGTGGGCCAGAGCCGGCTGATGCAGCACTGGGAGCACGCGTTTGACGTCCACGAGATCCTGATCGGCCAGGTCCTGCTGACCCACGACGACCTCGGCGATCGCCGGCGCTTTCTGTCCGCGCGCCAGACACTGCGCGCGTTGCTCGACCACGGCGTGGTGCCGATCATCAACGAGAACGACACGGTCGCGACCGAGGAGATCAAGTTCGGCGACAACGATCAGCTCGCGGCGCTGGTCTGCAACCTGGTGTCGGCGGACGCGCTCGTGATCCTGACCGATGTCGAGGGGGTGCGCGACGCGACAGGCGTGCGGATGCCGATCGTGCGCGACATCGAACGCGAGGCCGCACCGGTCGCGGGTGGCAGCACGAGCGGCGTCGGATCCGGCGGGATGGCCAGCAAGGTCGGCTCCGCCCGCACGGTGACGCGCACCGGTGTGCCCGCGGTGATCGCGCCGGGCCGCGAGCCCGATGTCCTCGTGCGCGTGCTCGCGGGCGCCGATGTCGGGACCCTGTTCATCCCACCGCGCCAGGGCGGGCTGTCTGCGCGCAAGCACTGGATCGCGTACGGCGCAAAACCGGCGGGCTCGGTCACCGTCGACGACGGTGCGGCACGCGCGATCCGCGAGGGCGGCAAGAGCCTGTTGCCTGCGGGCATCATCGCGGTCAGCGGCACGTTCGAGCTCGGCGATACGGTGAGCGTGGTCGCGGCCGCGGGCGGCGAGCTGGCGCGCGGGCTGGTCGCGTACCCGGCGGACGAGTTGCGCAAGATCTCAGGCTTGCACTCGGCCGGTATCGAGGCCAGGCTGGGGTACAAGAGCACCGACGAAGCGATCCATCGAGATGACCTCGTGATCCTGTGACGTTGACCTCCGGCCCCCTGGAGAGAAGGCAGCTGATTCGCGGCGTCGCGGAGGCCGCCCGGGCTGCGGCGCGAATCGTCGCAAAGACGCCCGCCGAGACCCGGCAGGCCGCGCTGCGGGCGATCGCCGGCGCGATCGACGATGCTCGCGCCGAGATCCTCGAGGCCAACGATGAAGACGTCCGCGCCGGGACCGCGAGCGGGCTGTCGGCCGCGCTGGTCGACCGGCTCGCGCTGGACGACAAGCGCCTCGCGGGGATGGCCCGGGCGGTGCGCGAGGTCGCCGATGCACCCGAGCTGCTCGGCCGGGTGGAGCGCGCGGAGACCCGCCCCAACGGGCTCGTGATCGAGCGGGTCCGGATCCCGCTCGGCGTGATCGCGATGATCTACGAGGCGCGCCCGAACGTGACCACCGACGCCGCGGCGCTGTGCCTGAAGTCGGGCAACGCGTGCATCCTGCGTGGCGGGCGCGAGGCGCTCGCCACCAACCGCGCGCTGATGCGTGCCGTGCAGACCGGCCTGGTCGCCGCGGGCCTGCCCGCCGAGGCGGTGCAGCTGATCCCGATCGTCGATCGCGAGGCGATCCTCGAGCTCGTCAAGCTCGACGGCCTGGTCGACCTCGTCATCCCGCGCGGCGGAGAAGGCCTGATCCGGTTCGTCGCCGAGCACGCGCGCGTGCCCGTGATCAAGCACTACAAGGGCGTCTGCCACGTCTACGTCCACGCCGCGGCCGATGCGGCCAGCGCGCTCGATATCGTCGAGAACGCGAAGGTGCAGCGCCCCGGCGTGTGCAACGCGGTCGAGACCGTGCTGGTCGATCGCGCGATCGCCAGCACGTTCGTGCCCGCCCTCGTCGAGCGGCTCGGCAGCCGCGTCGAGCTCCGCGGCGACGACGCCGTGCGTGCCTTCGGCGGCGATCGCGTGCAGCCCGCGAGCGAGGACGACTGGTCGGCCGAGTACCTCGACCTCGTGCTCGCGGTCCGCGTGGTCGATGACCTCGATGCCGCGATCCACCACATCGAGCGCTACGGCTCGAACCACACCGAGTCGATCGTGACCACGGACACGGCGGCCAGCGAGCGGTTCCTGCGCGAGGTCGACTCGTCGACCGTGATGGTCAACGCCTCGACCCGGTTCGCCGATGGCGGCGAGCTGGGCCTCGGGGCCGAGATCGGAATCTCCACGACCCGCCTTCACGCCTACGGACCGATGGGCGCCGAGGGCCTCACGACGACCAAGTTCGTGGTACGTGGCACCGGACAGGTCCGGACCTAGCCCGAGGAGCAGCGACAGACGCATGACCCAGAAGAAGACTGCATCGAAGCGCGTGACGCCGAAGACCTCCACCCAGGGCAAGGCGCGCACGATTCCGGAGTCCGACAAGACGCCCAGGCCGACGACCACCGAAGGTCTCGACGGTGCGATGCGCGCCCTCGCGCTCGCGCTCGACAAGAAGGCCCTGGAGCCGATCCTGCTCGATGTCCGCGACCTGTGCTCGTTCTGTAACTACCAGCTGGTGGTGTCGGGCCGGTCGGATCGGCAGGTCGACGCGATCGCCGATGGCATCAGCGCCGGGCTCAAGATGGACGGCCTGCGCCCGCTCGGCTCCGAGGGTGCGCGCACTGGGCAATGGGCCCTGCTCGACTACGGAGACTTCGTCGTCCACGTGTTCCTGCACGCGGCGCGGGAGCACTACGACCTCGAGGGGTTGTGGAGCGACGCGCCCCGGATCCCGATCGACGTCCCGGCCGAAGCGCGCATCCCCGTCGACGAATCGTACGACGCGGTCTCGTGAAGCTGACCCTCGCGGTCGTCGGGCGACTGAAGGAGTCGTACTTCGTCGCGGCCGAGGAGGAGTATCTGAAGCGGCTCCGCCCGTACTGCACGCTCTCCGTGCACGAGGCCAAGGACGAGGCCGCCGTGCTCGCGCAGCTGCCCGCGAACGCGCATCTCTACGCGTTCGACGAGCGCGGTGCCGGCATGTCGAGCGTCGAGTTCGCCCAGGGTGTGCTCGGCCACGAGCAGTCTCATGGCGGGGGTGCACCGGTCGTGTTCGCGATCGGCGGCGCGGACGGCCACAGCGACGTCCTGCGCAAGCGCGCGCCCAGGTTGATCGCGTTCGGTCAGCTGACGATCGCGCACCGGCTGGTTCGCCTGCTCGTCCTCGAGCAGCTCTATCGCGGCTTCCGGATCCTGCGCGGCGAGCCGTACCACCGCGCCTGAGCGCACGATCACCGCGATTCGGCGCGGTGCCGGTTCGCCGATTCGTCGAGCCGGTACGCCTGTGCGTCCCCGATGAACGCGCGCTTGGTCAGGTGGTAGTCGGTGATCGCGATGAACCGCAGCGGGGACGTCCCGGTGTTGGAGGTCTGGTGCAGCGCCCAGCGCGGGACGAGCACGCTGTCGCCCGCCGCGACCTGGATGGTCTGGGCATCGATCTCGACCTGGCCCGAGCCATCGACGATGTAGAGGAACGTCTCGTGCGCGTGGCGATGACGCTCGTTGCGCTTGCCGGCAGGGATCGTGACATGGCGCGGGTCGAGGACCTCGGCCGCGAGCGGGATCCGGTGGACCGCGAAGTCGATCCCTTCCGCCTCGACGCGATTCTGGTACAGCGGCGGGCCCGCGTCGGCGCCGCGATGGCTGACATCGCGCGGCGCCGCTGCGAGCGGACACAGCGACACCTGATCGTTGACGCGCGCGAGCATGCCATCGAGCCGGCGGTGCTGGAGCTCGTCGACGCAGTGCTCGAAGAACTGCAGCCGCAGATCCAGCGCGTGCTTCATCGCGCGGCGGCAGGTCTCGAACCAGTGCGGCTCGTCCGCGTAGGACAGCATGATGTCCTCGAGCGTCGCGGCATGATCGTCATCGCACTCGATGTGGATCTGGAAGAACTCCAGCTGATCGTTCGGGACGCCGGCACGCTGCAGCGCGTGCATCAAGATCGTGTACATCCGTGCAACGATCCCTTCGGTCCCGAGCGACAGGAACGCGCTACCGGCGAGTGGCTCGCTGACCTGGCAGAACCGCAGGTACTCGTTCGCGAAGTGCTGCGTGTGGGTGTCGAACTTCGTGTTCTCCGGCGCCACGCCGAGGCCGTCACGCAGAAATCGCCTGAAGATCTCGGCATGTCGGCGCTCGGGCGCACATCCGCCACCCTCCTCCCACAGGTTCTCCGACAGCCGCGCGCGAAACAGATCACTGTCGCAATTGGCCATCAGCGCCGAGATGTATCGAGTGAAGTTTCTCGAATACAGCTGATATTGCGAGAACACGTACTTCAGGTCGTCGCGATCGAGGGCGCCCGCTTCGCACGCCTGGAACAGCCGGTTCGTCCACAGCGGATGCTCGTCGCGAAGCGTCCGCAGCTCGTCGATGGGCAGAGGAAGAGATACGCGCGCGCTGATCGATGACATCGACTCATGGCTACAGTCCGCCGAGTCACTAGTCAATCTAGATATTTAGCTCCGTTAGAAACTGTTAATCAGCACACAACATGGAGCGCGATCATGGTGGTGCGAGGAGGCCGCAGTACTCGTTCGGGATACACGAACCCGTGTAGCAGCCGTCGAGGGCACCGGGGGTGGTGTCGGCAGGGCAGCTCGGCGGTGGGTCCGCACAGGTCACCGGATCGAAACACCGGCCGGCGATCTGGCCCTCTGGAATACACTCTCCTTCACTGTCATATTCGATCAGATATGCGCAGTCGTCGTGGCGCGAGCAGTCGAGCGGCGTCAAGCCTTGGCAGCCGACGGGCTCGGCGGTGACCGTGTCGACGGGATAGCAGCCGCTGAATGACTCGAATGGGTCCGCGAGCTGGCTGTAGTACTGGTTGCGCAGCCGCGTGATCCGGCAGCCCGGCGTCGCCGCGCAGCCCACCTCGTCACCGAACCCGAAGCACGCGCCCAGACACATCGGCCACGTCGGAAGATCTGCAGGAAGCGGCGCGCACACCCCGCAGTCCTCGTCGCAGCCCGGCACGTCGAAGTAATCGCACTGCAGGTCGACGGGGTCGAGGAGGGCGATCTGCTTGTCGGGCGGGTAACCCTCTTGCTCGCACTTGCTGTTGTGAGTGTAGAGGCAGCCCCCGAGCGCCAGCAGCGCGACGACCCCGATCCGCATCACTTGACGCGCGAGTGGTTCTTCATCGCGCGATCGATCTCGCGCTTGTCGTCCGCCTCGCGCTTGGACTCGCGCTTGTCGTGCTGCTTCTTGTGCGTGACGAGCGCGAGCTCGACCTTCACCCGCGAGCCCTTGAAGTACAGCGCCACCGGGATCAGCGTGAAGCCCTTGACCAGCGTCTTGGTCGCGAACTTGTCGATCTCGTGCTTGTGCAGCAGCAGCCTGCGAATCCGTGAGACGTCGTGTTGCCATCGATTGGCCTGTGCGTATTCGTTGATCTGGATCCCGTGGACGAACGCCTGGCCCTTGCGGATCTCGACCCAGCCATCCGCGATCGTCACCTTGGAAGCGCGCAAACTCTTGACCTCCGAGCCCACCAAAGCGATGCCCGCCTCGGTCCGCTCGTGGATGTGGAAGTCGTGACTCGCCTTGCGGTTGGTCGCGATCACCTTCACGTGGTCTGCAGGCGTCTTGGCCATGCCCGAGCTACCACTCGCCCGTATTTGCCATCGAGGTCCAGGGCTCGGCGAGCGCCAGCGCCTCACCCCGCTGCAACAGCTCCACCGAGATCAGGTCGGGCGAGCGCACGAACGCCATCCTGCCATCGCGCGGGGGGCGGCACACGGTGTATCCGTGGTCGACCAGGCGCTGGCACGAGGCGTAGATGTCCTCGACCTCGTAGGCGACGTGCCCGAAGTTGCGCCCGCCGCTGTAGGGCTCGGTCTGATCCCAGTTGTGGGTCAGCTCGATGTGCGGCGAATCCCCCTCGGCCCGCTCGCCGAGGAACACCAGGGTGAACCGTCCCTGTTCCGAATCACGCCGCCGGATCTCCTGCAATCCGAGACCATCGCAGAAGAACCGCACCGCGGCCGGCAGGTCGCGCACGCGAATCATCGTATGCAGGTACCGCATAGCGATTCTGATAGCAGCTTTCGGTATCCTGTCGCCATGAGCGTGCCCACCGTCCTCGTCAACTTCCGCCTCGATCGCGAACGGCCGTTGCGCGTGAAGTGGCTCGCCAGCGATGGCGTCCCTGGAGACGGCTACAAGGCGCAGATCGTCGCGATCAAGCTAGCCGACGGCGCGCGTCTCGAGATGGACAGCTCGGCGATCATGGAGCAGACCGCACCCGACGCCACCGGTGGCATCGGGGCGTACCAGGTCACGTTCAACGGCATGGTCGGCTTCGCGGTCGATCACCAGGACCGCGCGCGGATCGAGCGGCTCGAGGACGACGAGATCGACTACGAGCTCGTGTTCGTCGCAGAGGATGGCCGGCTCGCGGTCGAGGGCGAGGATTACAAGATCATCGAGCGTCCGCACGCGATGGCGCACAAGCTGTCGCACCGAGACTCGACGCGGAGCATGTAGCCGTGAAGGACGGCACCCCGAGCCGCACCGCGCAATGGGTGGCCGCCGCGAGGGGAATGGGGATGCTGCTCCCCGATGCCGTCCGGATCGCGGATGACCCGTACGGCGCCGCCTTCAGCTCGCCGGCGTTCTCGCGGTTGCTCGGGCGCAGCGGCCGCTCGCTGGCGACGCTCGCCGCGATGCCCGGCCTGCGGACCTGGATCATCTACATGCAGGTCCGCACCCGCGTGCTCGACGATGCCGTGCGCGCGTTCGTCGCCGCGGGTGGACGCCAGCTCGTGCTGCTCGGTGCCGGATACGACTGCCGCGCACTACGTCTATCGGAGCTCGCTGGCGCAACGGTCTACGAGGTCGACCACCCCGCAACGCAGGGCCACAAGCGCGTCACGCTCGAACGGATCGGTGCGCGCTCGCCGGCGCACTACGTCGAGTGGGACTTCGAGACCCGCGCGATGGAGGATCTCCCCGAGGCGCTCGTGCAGGCCGGCCACGATCCCACCGCGCGCACGCTGACGATCTGGGAAGGCGTCACGATGTACCTGACCGACGGCGCGATCGACTCGTCGCTGCGCGCGATCGCGGCCTACAGCGCGCCCGGCTCGCAGCTCGCGATGACGTACTTCGCGCTCGACCGCCTGACCAGGCCGTCGCTCGCCACCCGGGTGGTGCAGGCCGCGGTCGCGAGGCTCGGCGAGCCATGGAAGTTTGGCTGGCATCCCGAGGAGCTGCCGGGCTACCTGCGCGAGCGCGGGTTCGAGCTCGCCAGCGATCGCGCGACGCCCGATGCAGCGCACGAGCTGTTGCCGCACGACCTCGCGCGCCTGCTCGATCGCGCCGCCGATCGCCGGATCGCCGTCGCGGTCGCGGCAGAGTCGATCGCCGTGGCCAATCGCTGATGATCGTCGTCATCGGCGGAGGCATCTTCGGCCTCACCGCCGCGGTCGAGCTGCGCGCGCGGGGTCGCGATGTCTTGGTGTTGGATCCAGGTCCCCTGCCCCATCCGCTTGCCGAATCGACGGACCTGTCGAAGGTCGTGCGGATCGATTACGGCGCGGACGTCGCGTACACCGAGCTCGGCGAGCGCTCGCTCGATGGCTGGCGGCGGTGGAATCGCGGCTGGCCCGTCGCGCGGTTTAACCAGACCGGGGGGGCGTTCCAGTAGCGCACGCCGCGCCCACCGGGTGGGTTCGAGCACGACAGCTTCGCGCTGCTGGCGAGTCGCGGACATCAGGTCGAGCGGCTCGATGCGAGGGAGATCGCGCGGCGGTTTCCGGCGTATCGCGAAGGCGCGCTGATCGATGGCTATACCCACGCCGAGGGCGGCTGGGCGGCGGCGGGCGCCGTCGTCGCGGATCTCGCTGCGATCGCGAGAGCGCACGGCGTCGAGATCCATGCCGCCGCGGTCGAGCAGATCGCGGATGCGGGCGTGCGGATCGCGGGACGTTCGATCGCGGCGGATCACATCATCGTGTGCGCGGGGGCGTGGGTGCCCGGACTGCTGCCCGAGCTCGCGGGTGTGCTGCGCGCGGTTGGCCAGCCCGTGTTTCATCTCGTGCCGCCTGACCCCGCGCTGTTCGAGGCCGTGCGGTTTCCCGTGTTCGGCGCCGACATCGCGCGCACCGGCTACTACGGATTTCCGCTGGCCGAAGGCGTGGTCAAGATCGCGAATCACGGCACGGGCATCGCGATGTCACCTGATGCACCGCGTGAGGTCACGGCTGCGCAGACCTCGGCGCTGCGCGTGATGCTCGCCGACACGTTCCCCGCGCTCGCGGCGGCGCCGATCGCATCGAGCCGGCTGTGCGTCTACAGCGATTCGCTCGACGGTCACTTCTGGATCACGCGCCATCCCGAGCGCGCGAACCTGACGATCGCGTGCGGTGGATCGGGCCACGCGTTCAAGTTCGCCCCCGTGCTCGGCGCGATGATCGCCGATGTCGCACAAGGTGCGCAGAGTGCGCCACGTTTTCGCTGGCGACCGGAGCCAGGCGCGATTCGCGGCGACGCTGCGCGCGCGACGTGATCGGGACAAGTCCCGGGCACCTGTAGCGGCGACCGTTACAGGTTTCGCGCGGACCTCGCGCTCGCGCCCGAACCAGCGCGGCACGTCCGTTGCTGAATGTCGCGTCATGACCTGCATGAAGATCCTCGCGCTCTCGCTCACGCTGTGTCTGCCACTTGCCGCATGCACCGACTCGGTCCAGGACGATCCGATCGACGAGCCGGAGCTGACCGCTGCAGAGGTGGCGCTGCTGCCCGACTTCACCACGGACGAGCACGAGCACGAGGAGGGCGCGCTGGTCGAGGGCGCGGCCGAGGATGACGCGGCCGTGTTCGATGACGATCTGGTCGAGGCCGTCTACGACGAGGTCGTGGTCGACAATGACGAGACCCCGGGCGCCGTCAGCGCGGCGCTCCAGCCGCTGCTCAAGTGGGGCCTCCACCCGCGCGCGTCGGATGGCCTGCGTGCGGCCGGCGTCGCCGCGTGGCGGATCACCCAGACGATCGGCAACGCGCCGGCCTCGGCGGGCGTGCACAAGCAGGACGGCACCGTGAACGGCGCGCCGTACACCGCCGCGGTCGACATCTCGACCAGCTCGCTGTCGTCGACGCAGATCCACAACCTGATCGAGCGCCTCGCGAAGGTCGGGTTCGCAGTGTGGTACCGCAAGGGCGGCAGCGACGGCTGGAACGGATCGAACCACATCCATGCCGTCTACGCGAACTCGAAGATGAAGTCCGCGCTGCGCTCGCAGGTGCGGTCGTGGATGGTCGGGCGCAACGGCCTCGTCAGCAACACGATCTACAAGTGGCACACGTTCAGCGGCACCGCGAAGCAGACCGTGAAGGCCAAGTTCGCCCAGAGCGGGAGCGGCACCAGCAACGGCGGCGGTGGCTTCCCGGCGCGCATCAACACCAGTGGTGCCCCGCTCACGATCCGCGCAGGCGCGTCGACCTCGTCCGCGGCGATCGGTTCCGTCGCCGATGGTGCGTTCGTCTCGATCAGCTGCCAGAAGACGGGCCAGTCGGTGACCGGCACGTACGGCACGTCGACGCTGTGGGACAAGATCGGGACCGGCTTCGTCGCCGACGCGTACGTCTCGACCGGCTCGGACGGTCGGGTCGCACCGAACTGCCCGTGATCAGGCCGCGGCCTGAATCGCGAACGTCACCGTGGTGCCCGCGCCGGGCTGGCTCGCGATCTCGATCGTGCCACCGTGTGCCTCGACGATCCGCTTCGCGAGCGTGAGGCCGAGGCCGACGCCACCGGTCTCTCGCGAACGACTGCGGTCGCCGCGGAAGAATGCAGTGAACACGCGCGGCAGGTCGTCCGCGGCGATCCCGATCCCGCACCGTGAACACGACGCGGTCGCCGTCACGGGTCACCGAGAGGATGATCGGCGTGGGCGACGTTCGCGAGCAGCTCGCGCGCAGCGCGCAGATCTTGACCCGTTAGCCGAGGTCGGCAGCAAGATCGAGGAACGTGTAGCGGTTGCGCAGCTCGCGCGCATGGCTCACCGCGCCGGCGAACAACTCCGCGGGCCACCCGAGGTCCGCGGGCGAGGTCGGCGCTCCGACCGCGGCGAGGACCTGGGTCAACCGCTGCGCGCCGAGCGTGATCCCCGCGATCCGGTCGCGGATGTTGTCCCACGTGCGGGCGAGTCGATCGTTGACCGCATCCGTCGCGTCGCGATCGAGGAGCTTCTGGGCGAGCTCCTGCCAGCACGCCGCGCCCTGCACCGGACCGAAGTGCGCTTCGACATCCGCGCGCGTGTTCGTCGTCGGCCGGAGCACGAGCGCGTCGAGCGCGAGGATGCGATCCTGCAGCGTCGCCATCGCGACCGTCGCGACCGCGACCTGCTCGCCGTGAAACGCCACGGGCAACGCGGCCGGTCGCATCATGTCGAGGTAGTGGCTGATCAGGTGCTCCCCTTGACTCGCCGGATAGCTGCCGCCGCAGATCGTCATCCCGAACCCCGAAAGCACGAGCGTGCGCACGAGGTGGCGCATCGCCTCGAGGTCGCCAGCGACCAGGGCCTGCGAGCGCTCGATCAGGGCACGCTCGTCATCGGCGAGCAGCGCGTACGGCGCCTCGCGATACGGCCGATCCAGCACGAGGTGCGCGAGCAACCAATCGGCCTGCGCGGTCGAGCGACACAGGCTGTCGCCGAGCCCGGCGTGGATCAATCGCGGGGGCGCCTTCGCGACCACCGCGAGATCGACGAACACGCCGACCGGCGTGGCGGCGCGGATCGATCGTTTGAGCCCGCCGACCGTGATCGATGCGCTGAGCGAGGTGTAGCCGTTCATCGACGGCGCGGTCGCGAACACGAGCTGCGGACAACCGCGCTGCAGCGCGACCATCTTCGACAGATCGTTGAGCGTGCCCGAGCCGACCGCGATCACCGCATCGGTGTGCGGATCGAGCGCGCCGAGCACGCGCTGAATCGTGGCCGGTTCGGCGCGCGTCGAGTGATCGAGCACCAGTGACTGGACGGCGAACCGCGAGCGGAGTGCGCGTTCCACCCGCTGGCCAAGCACCGCATGCGTGTTGACATCGGAGATCACGGCGAACCGCGTACCGAGGTCGAGCGCGGCGACCAGATCGACCTCGCGACCGTCGAGCGTCGCCTCGATCACGACGGAACGCGATGCCGCCTCCAGCAGCGCGCCGGTCTCGGGATCGGGATAGCGCCCGGAGAGCAGCAGCTCGATCGGATCGGAGCCAGGCAGGTCAGGTGCAGGCATCGAGGACGGCTCTCAGCTGCGCATGCAGCGACCCGGACCCCGGCGAGAACGACCCATCGAACGCAGCGGAACCGACGGTGAAGGCATCGGCTCCCGCGTCGGCGAGCGCGCGCACGCGAGACGCATCAGACACCGCGCCCGCGACCAGCAGGTAGCCATCGGTCGCCGCGCGTGCTGCACGCACCAGCTCCAGCGGATCCGCTTCGGTCGCGCGATACGCGAGCAGGTCGACGCCCGCGCACCCGAGGTCCTGGAACCGCCGGCAGTCCGCCGCGATCTCGGCCGCGGTCCCGGCGAGCTGGGTCGGATGGCCGAATGGCCGCCCCGGAAACGGCAAGTAGTGGACGGGGCTGCCGTCGAGGATCGCCAGGATCTGCTCGACCTGCGTGCCGCCCAGCAGCCGATCGACGCCGATGTCGCGCGCGAGCCGCGCCGACTGCGCGCAGTCCTCGGCGGAGGTGCTGACCACCTCGAGGTAACTGGTCGCCCCCGCATCGCGGATGCGCGCCACCAGCTCGGCCGCGGCCTCGGGCGCCACGCCGACATCCTTGAACCCGACGTGGCGCAGCCCGAGCGGCCGCAGCTCCTCGAGCACGTCGAGGCAGTCCGGCACCGTGCAGTCCGAGCGGGTGAGCATGAAGACGAAGTCCATCACCAGCGTCCATTTCACCATCGATCGGCCGCACGGGCGACGTGCAATGGCACACTGCCGGCGATGCGCAGCCTCGTGGCCCTGGTCGTGGTGTTCGGCTGCGAAGCCTCGCCGCCGCAGCCCGCCCCGCGCCGGCTCGATCCGCCGATCCGGTGGGCGGCGGCATGCGCCGAAGCAGAAGCTCGCCTCGGACGACTTCACGAGCGCGAACGGATGCCCGGCGTGCAGGCCGCGGTGATTGGCCGCGATGGCGTGATCTGGCAAGCGGCGCGCGGCACGACCGAAGCCGGCGCACCACTGACGCCAACGATGCCGATGCGACTCGCGAGCGTCTCGAAGGTGGTCACGGCGATGCTGCTCGCACGCATGGTGGCAGCGGGTCGCATCGAGCTCGATGCGCAGGTCTCGACCTATGTCCCGTCATGGCCCGCCGACCCACCGGTCACCGTTCGCGAGCTCGCGGGGCACCTCGGCGGCATCCGCCACTACAACATCTCGGATCTCGGTCGAATCGAACGCCACGCAACACTCGCTGATGCGGCGCGCGACATCTTCGCGGCCGACCCGCGCGAGGCCGTTGCAGGCACGCGCTACCACTACAGCTCGTGGGGCTACACGTTGCTCGGCGCGGCGCTCGAGGGCGCAGCGCAGATGCCATATCTCGCGCTGCTCGACCGCGAGCTCGCGTGGCCGATCCGGATCGTGGGCGATCCCGACGCGACTGCGCGGTGGCCCGCGGGTGGGCTGCTCGCCACCGCGAGCGACGTCGCGCAGCTCGGCCGGCTCGTCCTGCCCGAGGCCGGCTACCTGCCGCGCGCGCTCCTCGCGACGATGCTGACCTCGCAACACACGGTCGATGGCAAGCCTACCGGCGTCGGGCTTGGATGGCGGGTCGGCACGGATGCCGCCGGCCGCAAGATCGCGCACCACGCGGGCAACATGCAGTCGGCGCGCTCCGTCGTGGTCGTCTACCTCGAGCTCGGCGTCGTCGTCGCGCTGCTCTCGAACGAGCGCAACACGCCGAGTGACGTCGAGCTGGCGGCGGGCACGCTCGCGGAACCGTTTCTCGACTGAGCCGGACTAAGCCGGCGCGCGGGCGGCGAGCCAGCGATCCGTCCGCTGCGCGACCCTCGTGATCGTCGACATCAGGGACTTCTTCCACGCCGCTTGCGGCATGGTCGGGAAGAACAGCTCCTGAAACTTTGCCTGGCCCGACTGCGACAGCTTGAACAATCCCTTCACGGCCTTGCCATCGGCGCCGCGGTCCGGCCGCGTCCGCTTCATCCGTCGCAGGATCTCGGTGTGGTAGCGGAACCCCTCGAGGTTCATCTCGCCGGGATCGATGCCGAGCGCCTTGAACGCCGGATTGATCGTCATCCCGCTCGCGATCATCTCGAGCTGCATCCGGGTCTGGAACCACCACAGCGCAAGCGCGTCGCGATCCGACAGCCCCTCGAGCACCTCCGGTAGCGTCAGCACACCGAGCCCGACGTGCCGCGCCTCGTCGCGCTCGAAGTAATACAGCAGCTCCGTCAGCACCGGCTCGAGCTTGGCCTCGGCGATGTTGCGGAACATCACCACCGCCGTGCTCTCCACCATCAGCTGCATGCCGACGACCTTGAACAGCAAGTTGTCGGTCTCCAGCAGCTCGACCAGCAGCTGCCGGCTCCACCCACCGAGCTTCTCGACGTCAATCCCCGCGCGCCACAGGTAGTCGCGCAGCACGTAGAAGTGGCGCGCCTCGTCGAACACCTGACTCGAGGCGGCCATCTTCGCCGGCGTGTCCTCGAGCTTGACCGCGAGGTCCGCGCTGATCGACCACGCCGCGAGCTCACCCCACAGCAGCACGGCGGCGACCTTCGCGAACGCTTCCTTCTTGTCCTCGGGGAAGTGAATGCCGCCGTGCTTCGCGACCAGGTCGTCCAGCACCGTACGCCCATCCCACGCCTGCTCCTGTCCCTTGTGATAGATGCGCGCCACGGTATCCGTCCGCGCCTGCGCCATCCCGACGATCGACGGATCGCCAAACGCATACGGCGGGAACTGCGTGCGGGGCCGCTGGGGCCGGAGCCATCGTTCGGTGAGCGTCGCCATCACATCCTCCTCGTGTTGATCGCCTACGTCAGCTTGTCCGACAGCGTTCCGATCGCATGCAGTCGCGCCGCCTCGTGCGCGAGCACATCGAGATCCACCGGCACATCCCCGCGCAACGCCGCCAGCGCGAGCTTCTCCACGCCGCCCACCATCATCGTCGCCACCGCGCGCGGATCGAGCTCGCGCAGATAGCCGGCGCGCTGCGCGCCCACGATGTCCCGCTCCACGATGGCGATCAGCGTGTCGTCGATCTCGCCGAGCATCTTCTCGAAGTCGACATCGAGCCCCACTGCCTCTCGCAGCAAGATGCGCAGCGTGTGGTCATCTTCGAACACCACCTCGAGCAACGCCTTCAGCTGCTGCGCGCTGAACTCGATCGCGACCGCGCGCGTCACCTTCTCCACCGGAACGAGCGGAAACGTCGCCGTCGACTGGCGCTCCATCACCGCCCGCACCCGGTCGAGCGTCGCTCGCAGGATCGCCGCCAGCACGTCCCGCTTGTTCTTGAAGTACAGGTACAGAGTCCCCCGCCCGATGCCCGCTGCCTCGCAGATGTGGCTGATGTTGGCAGCGTGAAAACCGCGCTGCGCGAACACGCGCTTCGCGCAATCCAGGATCTGGCGTGCACGGACCTCTGACCTCATGTAACTCATCGGGGATACTCGGAACTGACGTGTCAGTTCTACGCGACTCGACTTGCGAAGTCCAGCTGGATGCCCCATAGTGCGAGCTGCTCGTCTTTGACAATTTGGGGGCGTACCGGCTTCGACGGGGATGTCGACGTTCGGACCGCGCGTCGTGGCGCCCATGGCCACGTAAAAATGGGCAAACCTGCAACTGCGAACGATAACAACGCTGTTGCTCTCGCTGCCTGATTAAACCAGGTAACGACGGTGCTCGCAGCTTCCGCCTGTAGCCGCGATGCACCGCCACAATCAGGCTGGACCTCCTGACCTGTCAGCGCATGGAGGTCGAGACAAAGCTGACTCGTTGTGCCCGCAGGCCGGCCGCTGCCGGCGGGCACGAGACTTCAAATAGCGTGCCTACACGCGTAGACGTTCGTCCTGAAGCATTTTCGGACGCGGGTTCGATTCCCGCCGCCTCCACCATTTGTGCTGGTGACTCAACTCAGTTTGCCTCGGTTTTTGCCACCGTTTTGCCACGGAGGTTCGAACCATCGAGCAGGCAGACTGCTTCGCGTGCGATTTCCGGTGAGAGATGCGAGTAACGCATCGTCATCATGATCGTCGCTGACCGAGCAACTCCTGGATCGCCTTGCGTAGCGCGCCACGCATCGCGAGGTGACTCGCGAACGCGCGTTCGCGATCAGCGTCTTCGACAACGTGATCTTGAAGTCCTCGATCACTGCGTAGTTCACGGCATCGAGCTTGATCTCGCCGAGCTGCGGCCCAGTAGCGAAATTCTCGACGCGCTCTAGTTGTGTAAGCTCTCCGAATGCCAAATACACGTGGCGAGAACCCAGTCGCGTGGGTTTCGCTCGGCTTGCCACTCAGCGTCACCACGGTGATGCTGTTCGGCGGTCTCGGCGCAATCGGCGCAGTCGTCAAGGCGACACACCTCTCGATGCACGGCACGTCGGGGGCGGCGACCGGTATCGCGATCTTCGGTACCGCATTCGCCGCGTTGTTAGTTCTGCCCTCCGTGATCACGCGCCGGCTGCGGCTGGCGAAACTCCAGCGAAGTAGCATCCCCTTCGATCGCGCCTCGTACTTCGAGGCGCTCGGGAGCCGTGCTGCTGAAGGCGCGCTCGAGGTCGAGGTGAAGTTCGAGACGACGGACACGCCAAACCTCGGCAACCTCACGATGGTCGAAACGTCGGTCTCGCGTCCGTCACCCGGCGCATTGCTTATCGTCTCCCCGACATCGCGGACACTCCGAGGAAGTGCGCTCGGGACGTATCACTACAACGGCGAGCTCGCAGGGTGGTTCGAACGCGCGCTTCGCGGGCCGCTCGAGGCACTGCACCGGCGCCACAAGATCACCGACCTCCGCGTTCGGTTCATCGCAGATCCCAAACGGGGACAGCAGGCCGACATCGAGCCAACGCCGGACCTGCCGCAGGCATCGATCGTTCAGCGCAAGGGCACGGTTCACTGGATGATCGGCGGCGCGCTCGCAGCGATCGCGCTCGCGATCGCAGCAGGGCTAGCCGACGCGCCGCACTACCTCACGGGGCTCGTCAGCGGAGTATTATTCGTGGCGACCGTCGTTGTGGGTGCCGTCACGTGCGTGCTGTTCCAACTCCGCGGTCGCAACCCCGATGGCGCGCTCCTTCGTCGCCCTCTCGAATGGCTCGGTAACTCGATGGCCTATTCCGTGGTCGCTTTCTTCGTGCTTGCGCTCGGATCGCCGATGCTGTTCGGTCTCGGCGAGCCCGGCGCCGCGCACCGCTGGTACACGACCGGCTTTTTCATCGCGCGCATCGTCGCTTACTTCCTCGTGTGGGCGAGCGTTGCGGCGATCATCGACAACGCGTCGAGCACCTTCGACGCGACTGGCTCCAGCAAGAACCTCGACAAGCTTGGCAGGCGGGCGCCGCGCATCGTGCTGATCCTCGCGGTCATCCTGTTCGTCGCGTGCCTGGACTGGATTGTGGGTATTCATCGCGAAGCGCTCGCACGATGGCTCGCTCCACTCGCGCTCGCGAACTTGCTCGCGGGTGGCATTGCAGCAGCCGTTGCCATCGGGGTGCTCGCGGGTCGCCGGCTCGAGCGCATGCAGCTCGTCGGTGCCCTCGCGACCCCTAAGACTCATGCGTACGCGGGGCGCTGGATCGTGGGTGGACTCCTCGCGTGGATCGTCACGGCGACAGGCATCGCTGTCGCGACGCTCGCGAGCCCCGCGGATCAGCGCGCGGCATGGGAGCCGCACGTGCTACTCGGCACCTGGCGTGGCTTCACGGCGATCAACGTCGGGTTGCACGTGCTCGCGCTTCTCGTGCTCGTCGCCCCCGCGGCACGGAGGTCCGGAACAGCGATCGCGATCGCATCATGGCTCGTCGTCCTCGCGCATGTCGCGGCCGCGGTCCAGTTCGTCGTCCCCGCTGGGCGCGGCCCGGATCTACCGACGTGGATCGAGCTCGGCGGCTTCGTGACCGCTCTTCTCGGGATCTGGATCGTGATGTTCCAGTCGATGGGCGAACGCATCGTCGTCGCACGCCGCTTCCCGCCGGGATAGCGTCACGCGAGCGCGCCGCCCTTGCTTAGCTCGGCGACGATCGTCTCGATCGAGTCACCCGGCCGACCATCCACGACGGAGCGAACCGCCGGGTAGAAGTCCGTTGCCTGCTTGACGACGCCGGATCCGCATGTGGTGGTGAATGCCGCGCCCATACGCACGCTGATCATTGGACCGTGATGGTCCCGCGGATCATGTCCATCGAGCACGAGTACTTCACCGTGCCAGCGGTTTTGAACGTCATGGCGAGCTCGACGGGCATGTTCAGCGGGAGCTCCTTCTCGATCTTCTTCCCATCCACGGTCATCACGACCTCGGTCCCGCAGGTCCGCTCGACGCGACGCTCGAATCGCAGGACAACCGGCTTACCCCGCGGAACGGTAACGTTCTTCGGCTCGAAGCCGGCGCTCGTTACCACGATGTCGAACCGGGCCGACACCGCAGCTGCCTTCGCCGGTGTGATCGGCGCCTTGGTGTCTGCCGGCGCGCCGTGATTTGTGCTGCTGTGATCGTGACCGCCGCCGCCATGACCTTCGTGCGCGCCACCCGAGTGTGATGCGTCGAACGCGTCCGCCCAAGCGGCGAACCGCGTGAGCTCGTCCCCTTTGATGATGCCCGGCTTGGTCTTCGGCATGGTGGGCTTGCTTCCATCAATGCCGAGAACCTTGCGGACGTTCTTGCCGACCTCGAGCGCGTGGTGACCGCCGAACGGATAGGACGTGGTTTCGAAGTGCACGAGGATCTTTGCCTTCGCGCCCTTCTCCCCCTTCGTGTGACAGCTCGCGCAATATTTCCCCACGAGAGGCTTCACGTTCTCGTAGGCCGCCATCTCCGCCGTGAGGAGGTCCGCTTTCACCTTCGCCGGGTCTGGTGCAGCGGGTTGGTCGGGCACCGCCGGCTCCGAGGGCGTGACCGGATTCACGGGCGTTGGTTCCGTTGGGGTCTCTGCCATCGGAATCGGATCCGCGATCGATGAGGTCGGCGCCGGCTTTGCGGATCCGCCTCCGCATGCTGCGGGGAACGAAAGAAGTGCAACGAGGATTGATCGGTTCATCGGTACTCCAGTTCAGGTCTTGATGCCGTCGCGAGCGAGCTCTGCGGCGCTGGCTTCGCCGGCAACGGTCCGGCAGGATGGTCGTACCAGCCCGGGTCTTTGGCACCCGTGAGCTGCTTGCGTACTTTGAGGATCGTGAACATGCCGCCCATGTCGATGAGTCCGAACGGGCCATCGCCGCCGAGCATCGAGATCGAGTTGTCGGGAAGCTCCATCTTGTGCATGTCGCCCATGCCGGTTGCACCCATGGTCATGCAGCCCGGCACGACCCGATTCACGCGCGCGTCGAGGCCCTTCGTGTCGGCACCGAGCAGGTTCGGGATGTCATGGCCCATCTGATTCATCACGTGATGCGTCGCCGGAGCTGCGCATTCGCCCGAGCTCGAGGACCCTGCTGCTGGTTGAACAGGGGCAGCCCGATGCTCAGTGCCGGACCGACTTCCCATTCGCCGTGATTGCGAGATGCCGCGACGCCGCGACGCCGACACGCATCCGCCGAACGCGAGGAGAAGGGAGAGCAGGAGCGGCTTCATCTCAGTGATGACCTTCGTGACCAGGCGGATGCGGAGCCGGCTTCGCGGGTGCCGGCTTCGCGGGCGCGGGTGCCGGCTTCTCGGCCGGTGCCGGATTTTTGGCCGCAGGTTTCTCGGCCTGGGGCTTCTCCGCCTGGGGCTTCGGGGCTCGCTGCTTTGGCGCTGGCTTCTTCGGCGCTGGCTTCTTCGATGCGGGTTCCGGCTTCTCCTCGGTTGGCGATGCTGCCTCGGCGCCGTGCTGGTGAGCTCCCGCGGCGCGGGCGGGAGTCGTCTTGCTGGGTGGAGCATCCGCCTTCTCGGTGGCCGTCGCTGGCGCAGCACCATGCTCGTGCGTGCTGTGGTCGTGCGCCGACGCCGTCGGCCGTGGTGCCGGCTCGTCGAGCTGAGCGACACCAGCACGCAGCGCGGACGGCGGTCCCGCGAGTCGGCCGGTCTCCGCGTCTGGATTCGCCGGGTGATCCGCTGCAAGTGGCATCGCACGTGGGGCACAGCCGGCTGCCAGGCACGCAGCGAACAGGAGCACGCGCATCAGTGCTTCCCCATCTCGCAGCTGCCGCTCGAGAAGTGCGGTGCGCACATGCGAAGCTCGGCATGGAGCTTGGCGACGTCAGCGCCATTCGCGGTGACGGCGAACTGGGCTCCGCCTTCGACGTCGGAGGCGGCTGCTTTGGAGTGCACACCGATCATACCGGCGGCATGTCGTGCACGTTTCATCGCAGCCTGGAGATCGTTGTGCATCTGCGCCAGGGTCACGCCGAGCTCCCGAAGCTCGGCGACGTCCGACGTCGTGACGAATACGAGACCGTGGTGGCCCTCATGACCGTGGTCGTGGTGGTTCGGGTGCATGGAATTCTCCAGTCGCTGGCACTGAGCCATTCAGGCGTTCGAACGGAAGACGCACCCGGGCTCGCAGCATTACAGCGCAATCGCGTAGCGCTGCGGCGTCGTCAAGCATCCAGAAATTGCGGACCAGCGTGTGAATGGCGCAATATGTGCGCCGTTTTAGCGCTGTCGTGCCCTGAGGCCACAGTCAGGCAGCGAGTCGGCTAGCTTCAGAGCTCTGCTCAGCCGAAGGCATGCGGATCGCGAACGTCGCGAGTGCGGCGGCCCCGAACGCGATCACGGCCGCACCGATGAATGCGGCCGAGAAGCCACCATTCATCGCCATGGCACGCTCGGCACCATCGAGTGCGAGCGAGGCGGACTTCGACCCGGCCACGGCAACCATGGCAGCGAGCCCGATGGCTGAACCGATCTGATACGTCGTGTTCACGAGGCCCGACGCGAGGCCACCGTCCTCGGGGCGCGCCCCAATCGTCGAGGTGATCATCGCCGGGATATACGCGAGCGACATGCCGACCGCACCGAGCAGCGAGGGCAGCAGCACGTTCGCGACGAACGAGCCCTCGACCGGCATCCGCGCGAACAGTACCAGTGCCACGCCGAGCACACCGAGCCCGATCACGAGCGCCGACTTCGGCCCGATCCGGCCGACGATCTTCTCGGTCGCCCCCATCATCACGAGCATGATCGTCAACGTCATCGGCAGCAGCGCGAGACCACTGTCAAACGCGCCATAGCCGAGGACCTCTTGCAGGTACATGTTCAGGAAGAACCACATCGGTATCCATGCGGCGCCGAGAAGCGACATGACGACGTTCCCCGCCGTGAGGTTGGGCGCGCGGAAGATCGACAGTGGGATCAGTGGCGAGCGGCGGAACCGCTGGATCAGCGCAAACGCAGCGAACAAGAGCCCACCAACGGAGAGCATCACTCCGGTCTCGGCGCCTGTGGTCATAGGGTCATTCGCGGTGACGATGGCGTAGACCGTGAGAGCGAGCGCCGAGGTGACGGCGATCGAGCCCGCAAGGTCGACGGATCCGCGCTGACGGATTCCGCGTGGCAGCCACGCCTTGATGGCGACCAGAACGAGGACACCAATCGGGACGTTGATCAGGAACGTAAACCGCCAGCTGAGCCACTCGGTGATCACGCCACCGAGGAACACGCCGGCAGTGCCGCCGGCAGCCGCGGACGCGCCCCAGAAGCCGAGCGCCTTGCGCAGCTCCTGCGGGCGCGCGGCGAACAGGCCCATCACCATCGACAGTGCCGACGGTGCGATCAGTGCAGCTCCGACTCCCTGCACGGCGCGTGCGATCAGCAGCATCGATGCGGACTCCGCGAGTCCCGCGAGCAGCGATGACGCGGTCAGAAGCACGAAGCCGGAGCCGAAGAGACGACGGGGGCCGAACAGGTCGGATAGGCGTCCGCCGAACAGCAACAGACCTCCGAATGCGACGACATACGCGTTGAAGATCCATTGCAGTCCGGCGGCGTCGAAGCCAAGCGAGCGCTGGAGCGCTGGCAAGGCGATCCCGACGATCGAGGTGTCGAGGATGACGAGGAACTGTGCGGTGCACAGAATGAAGAGCGCCCACCAGCGGCGCGGGTCAGGTGCGGAAGGCAAGGACGTCACGGGTTCTCCTGGAGAAGGTTCGCCCGTGACGACGTACCGACCTCGCCGCGATTACACCTCCCGCTGCTTCGTCGCGTAGCCCGCCTCGTTGAGCGTCTGGATCAGCTGGTCGACCGGCGCCTGCGTCGCGTCGTGCTGCACCACGACCAGGCCGTCGCGCAGCTTGACGTCGACGGCACCTACGCCTTCGAGCTCGGTGAGGGACGCGCTGACGTGGCGGATGCAGGAGGGGCAGGACATCCCCTGGACTTCGAGGATCGTGTTTTGGTCGTTGCTCATCTCATACTCCTTGCGATGGCCAGTTCAGCCGTTCAATCCCCTGCCAATGCACCTCGTGCCCAGGCGCGGTGTCCGCCCCTGAAGTGACGCCATGACACGAGCGGCCGACACCATCAAGGTCGCGGCCTTCGCGGTGCAGGGCATGACGTGCGCGAGCTGCGTCCAGCGCGTCGAGCGTGCCCTCCGTGCTGTGCCCGGAGTTCAGGACGCATCGGTCAACTTCGCCACGAATCAGGCACGGGTGACGTACGACGCCAGCGCCACGCCCGACGTGCTCGCAGTAGCGGTCGAGAAGGCCGGATACAACGTCGTCGATCAGCCCACGGCAGCGACGACCGTCGCCGCAGGTGCGCGGTCGAAAGCCGACATCCTCGCGGAGGCTGAGGAGCGCGAGCAGCGGTCGATCCGTCGCGCCTTCGTCCTGTCCGCGGTTTTCACCGTTCCGTTGCTCATCATCGCGATGAGTCACGGGGCGATTCCGGGTACGGACGGAATGTTCGGCCGCTGGCTCCAGTTCGCGCTCGCGACCCCGGTCGTGCTGGGCCCCGGTCGACGCTTCATCCGCCTTGCATGGATGGCGCTTCGCCATCGCACCGCCGACATGAACACGCTCGTCTCGATCGGCGTCCTCGCCGCGTGGGGCTACTCGGTGATCGCGCTCACGATCCCGGGTGCGTTCCCACATGCGGAACACGGTGTCGTGCCGCACCTTTACTTCGAAGCTGCTGCAGCCGTCGTCTCGTTCGTTGTTCTCGGAAAGTTACTCGAGACGCGCGCGCGACGCAGGTTGTCGGATGCAGTCCGCGGTCTCGTTGCGCTTCTCCCGAAGGCGGCGCGCAGTGTCGGCGCTGACGGAACGGAGATCGATGTGCCCGTCGAGTCGCTGAGCGTCGGCGACCTCGTGCTCGTGCGCCCCGGCGAGCGCATTCCGACGGATGGAGTTGTCGTGCGTGGCACCTCCGCCGTCGACGAGTCGATGCTGACCGGAGAGAGCCTCCCCATCGACAAGCGCGAAGGCGTGCTCGTGTTCGGAGGCACCCTGAATCAAAGCGGAGCGCTCACCTTCCGTGTCACCCGCGTCGGATCCGAGACAGCGCTCGCACGAATCGTGGAAGCCGTCGAACAAGCGCAGGGCTCACGCGCTCCGATCGCGCGAATGGCCGACGTCGTGAGTGCGTACTTCGTCCCGATCGTCATCAGCCTTGCCACCATCACGCTGATCGTCTGGTACGTCGCCGCGCCCGCGTCAGGCATCGCGGTCGCCGTCGAGCGCTTCGTCGCCGTTCTGGTCCTCGCATGCCCGTGTGCACTTGGCCTCGCGACTCCGGCTGCGGTTGCGGTGGGCACGGGTCGTGGCGCGGAGCTCGGCATCCTCGTCAAAGGCGGGGCCGTGCTCGAGGCGGCGAGCCGCATTGACACGGTGCTGCTCGACAAGACAGGCACGCTCACTGAAGGCAAGCCCACGCTCACCGACGTCATCGACAGCGCGGGCCGGGGCGAGCTCGCGTTGCTCGCGCTGGTGGGCGCCGTCGAGCGGCAGAGCGAACATCCGGTCGCACATGCGATCGTCCAGGGCGCGATTGCCCGCGGGGCGCAGCTTCGCGATGCGGCCGACTTCGTGATGGAAGCCGGTGCTGGTGTCGCGGGCAGTGTCGATGGAGTGAGCGTACGTATCGGCACGAGCGCCTGGCTTGCTGCCGCCGGAGTCGCCACGTCGCGACTCGATACAGCAGCTGACGAGCTGGCATCGCGAGCCCGGACGCCTTCGTTTGTCGCGATCGATGGTGCGCTCGCCGGCATCGTCGCGTTCGCCGACCGGCCCACCCCGGAGGCACGGACCGCGATCGCGGAGCTGAAGGCCATGGGCATCGATGTCGCCATGGTCACTGGCGACCGCAAGGGCACAGCACATGCAGTCGCAATGGAGCTCGGCATCGACCGCGTGTTCGCGGAGGTCCGGCCCGAAGATAAGGCACGTATCGTCGCGGAGGAGCGCGCGAAGGGACGGACCGTCGCAATGGTCGGCGATGGCATCAATGACGCTCCAGCCCTCGCCGGTGCGCATGTTGGCATCGCGATCGGCACGGGGACGGACATCGCGGTCGCAGCCGCGGATATCGCGCTGCTGCGTGGCGGCATCGGCTCGTTACCAACGGCTTTGAGGCTGTCCCGCAGCACGCTGCGAACGATCCGGCAGAACCTGTTCTGGGCCTTCATCTACAACGTCATCGGCATTCCGATCGCCGCGGGTGCGTTGTACCCGCTTACCGGGTGGCTCCTTTCACCGGTGATCGCAAGCGCAGCGATGTCGCTGTCCTCGGTCTCGGTCCTCGCAAACTCGCTGCGCTTGCGCCGATTCGGTCGTAAGCTGGTTCCAGGCCATGACTGATCAGTCACCTGATACTGCCGACAGCACGGAGTCTCCTGCGTCGCCGGAAGTTGTCGCCACGCTGGTTGCGAACCATCGCGAGTTCCTCAAGTTCGTCGAGCGCCGCGTAGGGAACCGCGCAATTGCGGAGGAGATCCTGCAGAACGCGTTTGTTCGCAGCGTGGAGAAGTTCGACACCGTCCGCGACAGTGCAGTCGGCTGGTTCTACCGCGTGCTTCGGAATTCGATCATTGACCATCACCGCCGCACCGAAGCAGCGGAGCGTCGGCTCGAATCGTTTGCGGCGGATCAGTCTGCGACTGATGTACGAGACGACGAGCTCCACCGAGTCGTCTGCAAGTGTGTGGCAGAGATCGCCAAAACGCTGAAACCAGAGTACGCGACAGCACTGCGCCGGATCGAAGTCGACGGCTTGTCGGTCAAGGACTACGCCGATGAAGCCGGCATCTCGAGCAGCAACGCGGGCGTCCGCGTCTTCCGTGCCCGGGAGGCGCTGAGAAAGCAAGTGGTTCGCTCCTGCGGCACGTGCGCCGCGCACGGCTGTCTGGACTGCACGTGTGGCGGTCCGTTGTTTTCGAACGGACACGGCTGCAAATCGGCCTGACCACGGCTCGCGACAGGAACTTGCTGGCCGGGTGCTGTCCCTCCTCGCCCGGCCAGTCAACTCGCGCTCAGACTTCGCCGAGCGCACTGCTCACGGTGAGCCGTGCGGCGCGACACGCAGGAACGATGCTCGCGAGGGTGCTGCCGACGATCGCGAGCACCGGCCATCCGAGCAAGGCGACCCACGAGATCGTGAAGGGTGGGCTAGAAAGCATGCCGGTCGCGCCCATCCGGCTCGCGATGAGGAGTGGAGGGGGAACGAGACAGCCATGGCAACGAACGCGCTTGCCGCTCCCACGACCACTGCTTCGCCGAGGAGGATGCGCAGCAGCCGGCCGTTGCTCGCGCCGATCGTCTTCAGGATGCCGATCTCTCGCGTTCGCTCTGCGACGTTGATCGCCATCGCTGCCCCGAGCCCGAGCAGACCAACGAGAGCGATGATCATGGCCATCGCGATCACGGCTCGGGCGACGAGTAGAATGTGGTCGTCGATGATCGTGCGGAGTAGCAGGGCCGGCATCGCGTAGCGGACTGGGATGGCGCGCTCGACAAGCGTGGCTTCGATGCGCGCGAGGACCGTTGCACGTTCATCGGCGGTGTGCGAGACGGTCTCGAAGCGTAACAGCGTCACGCCATCGATCTTGGTCGCTTTCGCATAGCCGCGAGCTGTGACGAAGGCGGAGCCACCACCCACTTCTTCGACGAGGCCGACAACGGTCCATGTAGAGCGCTTGCCTTCCACTGCGAGCGTGATGCGATCGCCAACGTCAGCGCCTCCGTGACCACCGAGCACGACGGCATCGGTGTCTTCGGGAACGAGCCAACGACCGGCACGCAGCGGAAACGTGACGAGCGAGCTGCCGTTCGACGGCGGTGCGGTGAGCGTGAAACTTCCGTGACCGCCGTCGGGATACGTGTGGACGATGTCACCCAGCGCAGCATCACTTGCTGCCCACAGTTCGTATGCGCGGACGCCTTCGATGTTCGCGAGATCGGCGAGGCGGCCGCGCGCGATCGGAGTCTGGAGCCGGATCTCGAGATCGTAGTGGCGTGCACTCCCGAGCTTCGAGCTGATGGTGCTGAGACTACGTTCGAAGTTTGATGCCGCGATCACGAACGAGCCGCCGACGACGAGGAGCGTCATTGTCAGGGCGAGTCGCGCGGGACGGCGGAGGGCGTTGCGTACTGCGATCGGCAGGCGAGACAGGCTCGAACGTGCGAAGTCAGAGCCCGCTCCACTGTGTGCGAGCGAGCGACGGACGGTCATGCGTGTCGCGCGAAGGATCGGGACACTGGCGAGTGCGAGGGGGACGAGCAACCCGAGGAGCGCGATCGTCGCGAACACCCACCGCGGAATGCTCGCGTCCGCGAGCGTGATGTTCATCATCTGGGCGATGACGCGCACCATTCCATTGGCGGCCGCATATGCGAGGGGGATCGCGATCACGGTAGCAATGACTCCGAGACCGAGGACGAATGTCGCGTAGAGCCCGGCGAGTTGTCCCGTGCTCGCGCCGAGAGCCTTCATCACCCCGATGTCGCGCGTCTGGCGCGCGAGAATCGTCGACAGAATTGTGGCGACGACGATCGAGCTCAGCACGAACAACAGCAGCGTGAAGACGAGCATCACGGTCTGCACCGCGTTCATGAGGCCTTGGTGCGGATGCTTGCGCAGCCCCGGGACGCGGATCTCGTGTACGTCGACGCCTCGGTCACCGAGCCACTTCGCGAGTTGCTTCGCCGACGCCTCGACGTGCTCGATCG
Organism: Kofleriaceae bacterium; assembly: GCA_037720695.1. Lineage (GTDB taxonomy): Bacteria > Myxococcota_A > Polyangia > Haliangiales > Haliangiaceae > JABFXX01. The sequence continues at coordinate 57,057 of JBBJLY010000002.1, forward strand.
AGTCCGCCTGTCGAAACTGGATCAGCAGCTCGTGCAGGATCGGCGGCTCGCCAAGCGCTGCGAGAGTCTCGCGCGTCGCGTACGACGTGCCGCGATGTTCTTGCCAGTTCGGCGCCTGCCCGGCGTCGTGCACGGTCCCTGCGATCGTGACGACGGTCGGCTTGCCGTTCGGCGTCTGCACGATCATCGATGGACCACCGGCGAGTGCGTGTGCGGGCAGCGCTCCGTGCCCCTGCTTCCCCGTGTGCGATCCGAGGCCCATGACGGCAGGTGCGGTGCGTTCGAGAAGGATCGATCCACGCGGCGGCGGCCACGCCCCTCGATCGGGTCGGAACGTGTTCAGACGAAGCGCGTTGAAATCATCGGCGACGAACAACACCAGCATCTGCCAGGGGTCTTCGGGCCGTTGTTTGATCCGCGCGCGAACCATCTGGCGCCGATCTGCATCGGCAACCTCGGGTCGGGCGCGCACGGCTGCGAGCAACGCATCGTCGACGTCGCCCGCGATGTCGATCGTCGCGTCGGCGGGGTGGACCGCGCGATAGCTCGCATCGATCTCGCGCTCGAGCACCGCGCGTGCTGCGAGCACGGTGCCGACGCCCGCCAACGCGACCACGATCGCGAGCTGCATCGCGAGCACGCGTCCCCACGCCGCGCGCAGATCGCCACGAAGCTTGCGCCAGCGGGGCCTACTCATGGGCCACCTCGACGCGGCCGTCCACGAGTGTGATCACACGATCCGCATGCGCCGCAATGTCGCGCTCGTGCGTCACGGTGACCACCGTCTTGCCACTGCGCGCGAGCTCGCGAAGCAGCTCGAGGATCGCGTCGGCCGTTGTCGAGTCGAGGTTGCCGGTTGGCTCGTCGGCGAGGACGACGGGCGGATCGTTCGCGAGTGCGCGCGCGATCGCAGCGCGCTGCTGCTGACCACCCGAAAGCGCGGTGGGCAACTTGTTCGCCTGATCTGCAATGCCCACGCGATCGAGCAGCGCTCTCGCACGTTCGCGAGCCTTCGGCGTCGTCAAGGTGCCGCACAGATCGATCGGCAGCATGACGTTCTCGAGGATCGTCAGCGTCGGCAGGAGCTGGAAGAACTGGAACACGACCCCGACGTGACGACCGCGCCACGACGAGAGCTTGCTCTCGGGAAGCTCGGTCAACGATGTGCCAGCAACTCGTACGGTACCCGCCGTCGGTCGATCGATGCCGGCCACGAGATTGACCAAGGTGGATTTGCCGCTACCTGATTTTCCGACCACCGCGATCAGCTCGCCAGCGGCAAGACTCAAGTCGACTCCAACCAAGGCGGTGAAGGTGCCTTGCGGAGTTGGATAAACACGAGACGCCCCACGGAGCTCGATGACTGCCATGACGGCCACCGTGCACGCGCTACGTGACCGGGACCTGACCGGCGTGTGTCCGAGTGTAACCGAGGCCCCAGTGCGGCACGACCACGGATAGCCTGGTCCGATGGCACCCGAGATCCTGGCATTGCTGGTCGAGGACGATGACCGCCTCGCGAGATTCACGACCGAGCTACTCGAACAGAACGGCATCGGGATCACGCGTGTTGCGGATGGTGAGGCGGCGTTACGACTCGCCAAGGCGCAGTCGTTCGACGTCGTGATCCTCGATCTCATGCTCCCGTCTCGCGACGGACTGTCGGTCTGTCGCGAGCTACGCACGACCTCGGCGGTGCCGATCTTGATGGTCACAGCTCGTACGGAAGAGGCGGATCGCGTGGTCGGTCTTGAGCTCGGCGCCGACGACTATCTTGGCAAGCCGTTCGCGCCCCGCGAGTTACTCGCACGCGTCCGCGCGCTCGTGCGGAGAGCCCGTGGACATCTCGGACCCGACGCAGACGTCGTTCGTGTTGGCGCGCTGGAACTGCGGATGGGCTCGCTCACCGCCTTCTACGACGGCCGTGCTGTCGACCTCACGAGCTACGAGTTCGCGATCCTTCGCGTGCTCGCGGAGCGGAGCGGTCGCGTGCTGACGCGCGAGCAGATCATGGAGCTGGTGAAGGGGAACTGCGATGACGCATTCGACCGGTCGATCGACGTTCGCATTTCGCGAATCCGCCAAAAGCTCGGCGAGGATCCGAAGTCGGCGATGATCCGGACGATTCGCGGTGTTGGCTACATGCTCGCCCGAGACGAGCGCCGATGAGGTGGTTCGAAGCGACGGTTGGTCGTCGGTTGCTCGTCCGGATCTGGGTCCATGGCCTGCTGCTGTTCGCGGGCGTGATCGTGATCGTCATCATCGGTCGCAAGGTGATGTCCGACTTCGACGCACGGCTGGTACTGCGGCACAACCCGCATCTCGCCGTTGCGGTCACCAACGGGTTACTCGCGCAGTCGACCAATGCGGCATCGCTCGAGCGCGAGCTCGCGCTGATCCGCAAGGACGTCGCCCTCGACGTAGCGGTGTTCGACGGCGACCATGGGTTGCTCGCGACCACCGTGACACCGCCGCTGACATCGGATGAGGTGCCGCGCGGTCCAGAGGGCCGCTGGTTCGATGACCGGCTTGTGCTCGGGAAGTACCGCGAGGGACAGCTTGTGGCGTACGCAGTGGTCGCACTCCCTCCCGCTCCGTCGGTACTGCGCCATGTCATTGCCCTCCTCGGCTCGGCGCTGGTGCTCGCGTTTCTGTTCGTCGCTGCACCACTCGCGCATTCGATCGCGCGCCCGCTCGAGCGCCTTCGTGGACTCGCCAGCGAGCTAGGCAACGGCAACCTCGCGGTCCGCGCGCGGGTTGACCGGCACGACGAGATCGGCGATCTGTCGCGCGCGTTCAACACGATGGCTGCGCAGATCCAACGTTTGCGCGCCACCGAACGCGAGTTGCTCGGTGATGTGTCGCACGAGCTGCGCACTCCGCTCGCTCGCATGCGCGTCGTGCTCGATCTCGCCGAGGGCGCCGATCCGGAGAAGGTGCGTCGTTACCTCGACGAGATCACGACCGACCTAGCCGAGCTGGAGCAACTGGTTGATGACATCATCGTCTCGGCGCGGCTCGATCCCGAGTCTTCGCGATGGGAACAGGCCCGGCCACCACTCAGACTCGAGCACGTTGCGATCGTGGAGCCCGTCGACGCCTCGATCGCGCGGTTCAGCGCGCGATGGCCAGCACACGAGCTGGTTTACAAACCCGGCGACGAAGCGTTGACGGTCAACTGCGACCCGAAGCTGTTGCGTCGGGTGCTCGACAACCTGCTCGACAACGCACGCAAGTACTCGGCAGAAGGCGCCCCGATCGAGATTCGCGTCGATGCAGTGTCGAGCAGCGTCCGGGTCGAGGTTATCGATCGCGGCATCGGCATCGCAAAGGAAGACCAGCACCGGCTGTTCTCGGCCTTCTTCCGCGCGGACCCGAGCCGCGCCCGCTCCTCAGGTGGTGTCGGTCTGGGTCTCGTCCTCGCGCGCCGCATCGTCGAAGCGCACGGCGGGATCATCAAGTTCGAGAGCGAGATCGACAGCGGCTCGCGCTTCTGGTTCGAGCTGCCGCTGGTGCTCACCTGACCGCTGCGAGCGGCTACTCTCGGTGTCGATGTCAAACGTTTCGTTGTCGCTGGGCTGGTCGCTGTGGCGAGACATTGCCGTCCGCGGCGCGGGATTCCCAGCGACCGGCGTGGCCGCGCTCGCGGCGCCCGACACCAGCCACGCGCTCGACCTGGTCGCCGATGCAATGGATGTGATCGCGGAGCGACGGTCCACGGCGATCCAGATTCTCGAACACGAGCTCGACGCACGACGGGAGCGCGAATATCGAGGCGAGCGCCGCGCGCTCGCGACTGCCCTGCGCCGGCTGCGGGCAGATGCGGTACCCGAGACGCCGCTCGCGTTCGCACCAGCGGCGGTCGACGCCCTCGCCGCGGTTCACGCGGCGGCCACCCGTGCGCCGACGTCCGCGCCACCGCGAAGCGCGTGCTCGCCGAGGATCGACGGCGGCTCGGCGAGGCGCTGGCGCAGGCCCGCGACCCCCGGTTTCGCGAGGCCCTGGCATGGCAGACCGCCACGTGCTCCACACGGCGGTCGCGGTCATGTTGCGGACGTCCTCCGATGTGGCGACGTCGAAGGCGCGGCAGCACGAGCAGCTGATCGCGAACTACACGCAACGCTATTGCGTCAAGAACGACACCATCGGCTTCTTCGGGCCGGTCGGCTGGGCGAGGATCGGCGCGACGAGTCGCGTCACGACCGTGGCACCGGGACCGCAGCTGCTCGCGAGCCGGACGGTGTACTTCGAGCACTGGGGCATCGATGTCCTCGCGACCATGCTCGGGCAGGATCCGGCGGTTCGTCCGCAAGTCGCGCCGCGACGCCATCCGTTCGTCCGCCTCGAAGGCACGACGCTGTATCACCCGATCGGACGCAAGAGCGAGCTGCCGTACGAGTTCGCCCGCGTGCTCGCCGCATGTGACGGTGAACGTTCCGCCCGCGAGGTCGCCAGCGCCCTGCTCGCCGATCCCGAGCTCGGCTTGACCGACGAGAGTGAAGTGTTCGAGATGCTCGAGGACCTGGTCGCGCAGCACGCGGTGATCTGGTCGCTTGACGTGCCGACGCATGTCGAGCACCCCGATCGCGTGCTCGTGAAGTTGCTCGAGCGGGCGCCGGATCAGGAAGCCGTCGCCGGCGCCCTCGCGATCGTCGAGGAGCTCGTCGCCGCGCGCGATGCGCTCGCTCGGGCGGCCGGCGATCCCGACGCGGTCGACCGCGCCCTCCACACGCTCGAGGAGCGGTTCACCACGTCCACCCAGGCTGCGGCCTCCCGGCGCGCCGGGACGATGTATGCCGGGCGCGGCCTCGTCTACGAGGATTGCCGCAGGGATCTCGCGATCGAGCTCGACCCGATCATCTTCGACCGCCTGCGCGATCCGCTCGCGCTCGTGTTCATGGTCGCACGCTGGTTCACCTACACGCTCGCGGTGCGCTACCGCGATGCGTTTGTCGCGCTCCACAGCGAGCTCGCGCGTGGCCGCCCGGCGCAAGGGGGTGCGGTGGACTTCCTGGTGTTCTGGGAGCGCGCGAACGAGTTCTTCGCGGGCGGTCACGGCGACCCGCCCCCGCTCGTGGCCGGGGTCGTCGACGAGCTCCAGCGGCGATGGAGCGAGCTGCTCGGCATCGACGCCGCGATGCTCGCACGCCCCCACATCGAGCTCGCGAGTCGGGACCTCCTGCCCCAGCTCGCGGCCCTGTTCGCCGCGCCATCTCCGGGCTGGCCCTCGGCGCGTCATCACTCACCCGATCTGATGATCGGGGCGCGCGATGTCGAGGCGCTTCGCAAGGGCGAGGTCGTCCTCGTGCTCGGCGAGCTCCATCTCGCGGTCGCGAACCTCGCGCCCTGGATCCTCCATCAGCACCCTGCCCCCGACGAGCTGCTCGCGCACCTCGATCGCGAACGGCTGATTCCGATCGTCGAGCCCATCATCTCGAAAGACCGCGCGGCCCGCGCAGATCAGTTCTCCCTCCTCCCGAAGGACTTCGTGATCGCGGTCGCGGTCGCTGGCTCGACGCGTCCCACGGCCCAGGTCCTCGACCCCTCATCGCTCGTCATCGAGCGCGACGGTGACTCCCTCTGCCTCGCGACCCTCGATGGCTCGCGCCGCTTCGCGTTCGAGCAAGCCTTCGACTGGTTCTTGACCAACGACAGCGCCCCTCACTTCCGCCTGTTCCCCTCGTCGATTCCCCACACGCCACGGATCGCGCTCGACGGCGTCGTGATCAGCCGGGAGACCTGGCGGTTCACCGGTGACGATCTGGCGTTCGCGCGGATCGACGATCCGCTCGAGCGACTCGTCGCGGTGCGGCGATGGGCACGCACCCACCACATCCCGCGGCTCTCGTTCTACAAGGTGCCCCACGAGACCAAGCCCTGTTACCTCGATCTCGACAGCCCGCACTTCGTCGAACAGCTCGCACACCAGGCACGCCAGGCGAGCAAGCTCACGGTCTCCGAGATGCTGCCCACGCCTGACCAGTGCTGGTTGCCCGATGCCAGCGGGGAGCGCTACACGTCCGAGCTGCGGATGGTCGGGGTCGACTCTGAGGTCTGGCGGGACCCGGGCACGCCTCGCACGACTTGAGCTGAGCAGGCCGCGCAACGTCCGCGCTTGACCTTCACGCGTTACCGCTTCGTCGCCAACCAGCCGAGGGCCCGAACAAGAACCTCGTCGTTTCCTGCGCGCAGCCCTGCCAGCGTCGGGCGGACAACCACGTGGGGCTGGATCCCGACCTGCTGCAGCTGGCGGCCATCGGCGTGGCGAACCTCCTGACCGGTGAACGACATGCGAAGTCCGCCGGGTAGGCGCATCACCGTGACATCGCCGTTGGCGCCGTAGGTCGGGCTCCCGACGAAGGTCGCGCCGGCGGCTTGCTCGAAGAACAGGCAGATGTGCTCGGCCTGGCTGACCGTGCGGTCGTCGATCAGCACGACGATGGTGCCTTTGTAGAGCTGCGCGGTCGGAGGAAGCGCGTCCAGCGGCTGGAAGAACCGGATCGCTTGTCCGATATCGCGCGAGGAATCGTCGCCGGTGACAAGTGGCATCGCGAACTGCGCGCCGAACTGCGCGCCCTTCGTGTTGATCCGCGGTGCGATCGCCCGCCGGGTCCCATTTGGATACCCGCGCATGTCGAACACGATCGCGCGCGTCGCCTTCAAAGCCTCGAACATCGGGCCGACCTCGGGCACGGTCAACAGCGTCAGATCCGCGTAGCCGATGTTGTTCGCGAGCAGCTTCCAGTGCGGCGTCGTCGGCGCGGCAGCGAGCCGCTCGGAGTTCGCGGACTCGCGCAGCGCGGTGATCTCGCGCAGCTTGCCGTCGGCACCGCGCAGCCCGACCTTCGCGCGGCTGCCGTCGTCGCCAACCAGCACGCCCTCGGCCACTTCCTGCGCTTTTGCCTCTGCCGTCGAGCCGCTAACGCGTGGGGCAAGCGCGGCGAGTGCAGCTGCGACCGGCTTGCCATCGATCGTCTCGATGACATCACCGACGACAAAGCGGTTGTCGAACGTGGCGACGACCGCGACCTTGCCCTCGACCACGCGTAGCCGCACCGCGGGGGTCCCGCGCTTCGGCGCTCCGGGGTCGAACGTCCCGCCTGTGACGTTGATGTGTCCGTCGCCTGCTCGCACGCCGAGCTCCTGCAAGGCCCAGCGATATTCCTTCGCATCGCGAGCGGCGACGAGCCGGGGCAACATCGCACGCAGCGCCCCGTCCCAATCGTTGATCAGGTAACGATACGGAGAGAACGTGTCGAGCGTCGCCCAGACCCGAATGCCCGCGAGCATGCGGTGCTCGCGCGACGGATACGGCGTGGTCGCGTAGTCGAGATCGTTCCTCACGACCAGCTCGGGCAACGCCGCACGCTTGCGAGCCGCCCGCTTGCGGCCTGAGGTGACCGTCCTTGCAAACGCCTGTGCGCGTCGCAACAGGTCGCCTTCCTTCGCGATGGTCAGGTCGGCACGTGGCGCCCCCCACGCCGATTCGCCGACCCGGATCGAGACGGTGAGGCCGGCCCCGATCGGCACCGAGGCCGTCGTGATGGTGCTGCGTTCCGAGAGCGGACCCAGCGACACGATCGAACCGCGCCCGGCCGCCTGCATGCCCCGTACATCGGCGGGTGCGCCCGCGGCCCCGTCGACGATCCACACGACATGCGCGACCGCCGCACCTCCCGCCGCGCGCGGTGGCTCGGCGCCGGTCGTGACGAAGCTCGAGAAATAGCCGCCCGAGGTTATCCCCTGCTGCGTGCGGTAGCCGTGGTGTTCGAGCGTGCGCTCGGTCGGCCATTCGTCGACGCCGGGCAGGACGGCGCCCATCGCATGGAGCACGTTGCTGGCGAGCCACAGATCGGCACCGCGCAGATCGATCAGGAGCACCTTCGCTTTTGCCTGCGCAACTGCCGCCTCGACCGCGATCCCGTGCTTCTTGAACGCGCCCCTGTCAAAACCACCGTCGGTGATTGGCGCGAGGCGCACGTACAGGATGCCAGGTGACGGCTGGGTCAGCGACGTGGGAACGGTCGGAGAGACGGCGGTCGTGTGCGCGGGGGCGGAGGGCGTGGGCTCCACCACGTACGTCACCGGATCGTTCAGGACGGCGAACATCGCGCCGACGGCTGCGCGGTACTCGGCGACGGTCTTCGACGCTTCGACCTTCGGGATCGCCGCGACCAGCGCTGCGTCCCAGTCGATCGCCCGCGTCGCGAGCGCTGGATGGAAAAACTTCGCCCGTGCCCATGCCCGGCCGAGCTCGATCACTCGATCGGTGGCGGTGGGCAAAGGCTCCTCGGCACCCGCGACCGCCGCACGCCCGACCAGGACCAGGACGAGAACACACCGAAACGTTCGAGCCAGCTCCACGAGACCTCCTGCGGACCGACAGTACTCGCAATGCCACGTTGCGCACCGCGCGCGCCCACGCCGCCAATCTTTTCGTGAGCCGCCGCAAGCACTGATCGTTGTGACCGCGCGGTGGATCCAGTATTGGTTGGAGCGATGAGCACTACCGTGACCACGTTCCGCTCGCTGCACGCACCTGCCACACTGCTCGTTCTCCCGAACGCGTGGGATGTTGGAAGCGCTCGGCTGTTCGAGGCCGCGGGCGCGCCGGCCGTCGCTACGACGAGCGCGGGGGTCGCCTGGGCAAATGGTTATCGCGATGGCAACCAGATGCCGGTCAGCGCCGTTCACGCGCTCGCGCAGGGCCTCATGCGCGTCATCCGAGTTCCCGTGTCCGTGGACTTCGAAGCCGGCTACAGCACCGAGCCCAAGGTCGTCGCCGAGAACGTGAAGCCGCTGCTCGAGCTCGGGATCGCCGGGATCAACATCGAGGACGGTCGCGACGCACCCGAGGTACTGGAGCGAAAGATCGCGGCGATTCGCGACGTCGTTGCCCAGGGCGGGACAGATCTGTTCATCAACGCGCGCACGGACGTCTACCTCCAGGGCCTGGTCTCCGCCGACAACCAGATGGCAGAGACCCTCGAGCGAGCGAAGCGCTATCGGGCCGCGGGTGCGGACGGAGTGTTCATCCCTGCCCTCGCGAATGCGAGCGCGATCAAGGAGATCTGCAGCAGTGTTGGCGTCCCGATCAATGTGTTGGCGTGGGCAGGCATCCCATTGCTCGAACAGCTCAAGACACTCGGTGTGAGCCGGCTCAGCGCAGGATCCAGCATGACGCAGGTCCTCTGGGCTCGGGCAGAAACGCTCGCGCAGGACTTCATGCGCACAGGCGATTCGACTGCCTTGCGCACTGGCGTCAAGACCCACGGCGAGCTCCAGCGTCTGTTTCCAGACACGTAGGTCTGGACCGGGCTGGCTCGGGGCTCCGCGAATCGCTACGCAGCCCGCCCACGATCGTTTCGCGCAGATACGCCTGCTATTTCGCAGACCCGCGGGACCTGCGGACCGTTGAACCAGCCATGACCCGCGCTCTCACAGCCCTGCTTCTGGCGATGACTCTCGGCACGACGAACCCGATCGCCGCCGCGCCGCCGGTTGCGAACGCACCCGCCTCCGTCGATCCGGCACTGATCGACGGCCTGAAGCTCAGCCGCGCAGGCACGGCCGCCGTGCGCAGGCTCCTCGACCCGAAGATCTTCGGCGGCTGGGCCGTCGGCGCGGCGGCTCAGCCGACCGATGGCGTGGCAGCGCTTCGCACGATCATGAAGGAGCGCAATGCGGTAGCCGCGCTCGGCTTTCTCCGCATGCACGCAACCATGGAGGGCCAGCTGATGGCGCTCGTCGGTCTCTACGATCTCGACCCGGTCGCGTTCCACGCCGCGCTGCCGACGTATCTGAACAGCAAGGCCTCGGTCCGCGTGTGGGAGACCGGTTGCATGATGGGCCCCGATCGCGCGGTCGCGGACCTGGTGCGCGCGAAGGGCGCAGTGCAGACCGGCGGCCCCGGCATGCCGCTCCCGCGCTGGCAACCGAAGCATCCCGGACAGGGGATCGTGTTCGACCTCGCGGGCGGTGGCTACTCCGCGGTGATGCGCGAGCGCACGACGACGCCCTGAGATGATCTACAGGGCGTCGAATCACCCGGGGTCACGCCGACGATCTGCGCGCACGCGGCGATGTCGAAGATCTTCGATCGCCCAGCTCGACCGGACCATCGGGGGTCGCATCGTCTGCGCGGGCCGCATCGCGCGGGGTGGCGCCATCTTCACCGCACGCCACGGTGCACGCGAGGAACATGCGCCAGGCGAGGGATCCCGAGGTGGACATGCGCCGTGAGTATCGCGCCGCGCCATGGCCGTGATCGACGAGTGGCGGTGATCAGAACGTGTCGATGTCGGACTTCGCCAGCGCGACAGCCGCGCGTGCGATCTCCGACGTCGAGCAGTCGTGCTGCTTCGCGAAGGCCTCGAGCTCGTCGAGCGTGTTGCCGCTGAGCTTGATCGAACGAGCAGTCATCGCGCCGCCGTGCAGGCCCACCGCCTTCGCGGAGGTGAGGAGCGTCTTGGAGCTGGCGCCCTCGAGCTTCGGCCGGGCGACCCTGAGCGCGTACTGCACGAGGTAGGCGACCGAGTGCTGCACGCGGGTCGCGGCGGCGGTGAGGTACGCGAGCATGTCGGCGGGCCAGTCGAGCTCGCACGGATAGCCCTGCCGCGGATCGCGGCCGAGGCGCGGGATCGGAGTCAGCTCGTTCGCGAGCAGGCGCGCGACGAGGGTTGGCTGCGTGACGACGAGCAAGGCGCGGACGACGGCCTTCCCGGGGACGAGCTCGACGAGAAAGCGCGCGTCGTGGTCGCCCGCCTCGGCGATGAAAGCGCCGCCGCCCGCATCGATCGCGAGCGCGATCCTGTGCATCAGCTTGCGCAGCAAAGCTTCCGAGCTGTAGTGGGTGGGCAAGTCGATCGCGCTCGCAACATCGAGATCGGGATCGACCGCGAGGAGCGCCGCGCCGAGCACCTTGCGGTTGCGGACGAGCGTCACGGTGACGAGGTCCTCGTACGGGAGGTCCCGCGTGACGGTCTCGCCCTCCGGCCGCTCCTCGACGGCCTGCTCGGTCACGCGACCGCGGCGCACGCGCAGCAGGTAGAAGCTGTTGTACCCGCTGCCAAGGAGCACGTCCGCGGCGAGGGTCGGGTGTGCGGCGGCGGTCTTGCGCAGCTCCGCCCGCAACGTCTCGAAGGTGTGGTCATCACTGGAGCAGCGAGCATTCGCTGCCACGAGGGCTGGGAACAGGTCCGGCGGGGTGCTCTCGACGTGCCAGTCGATCCGCACGAACTCGATGTACGCGGGCATTGCTAGAATCTTCCCTTGTTCCATGTTTTCGACGGCTGTGAGCATGCCGGTCGTTCAAACCGTGGGTAGCGTCACGGCTCACGGGCGAGACGATTGGTGTCGATCGTCGCGACGCCGCGCCACCGCGATCGATCGATCGACGACTCGCGGGCGTGCTACGATGCGCGCGTGGCGCCGTCCGGTGTCTGGTGTCTGGACGTGAGTCGGTGACGCGCTGGCTTCATCCGCCCGAGCTCGAGCACAAGCCGCAGCAGGATGCGTTCGATCCGACGGTCGAGGGCGCGCGGCTTGGGCTCTCGCGCGAGAAGGCGCTCGCGATCTGGGAGCAGGTTCGCGCCGAGGCGACCGATCGCAACGGCCGGGTGGATCTCGAGCAGGCCGCGAGGCGCTTCGAGGAGGTCGGCGGCCAGATTCCGGAGCCGGGTCGCGAGACGCTGAACGATCCGGTTCCGGACGGTTCCGCTGAGACCGACCGAAGCGCGTGGGATGCGGGACCGCGGTCGACGCGCGGCGAAGCCAGCGCGCGAGTGGCCCCGGGGCGGGTGACACGGGTCAGCTCGCCGGCAGCGCTCGGGCGGTCGACCCCCGGGCGGCGGACGCTGGTCGGTCCGGCGGTGGAGCCACTCGGGTTCGACGACTACCGGACGCTCGGCCTGCGCGGGGTGCTGAACCACCTCGGCCGGGCGCACCCACTGCGCGCTCAGGTGATCGAGGCAGCGGCGCATGAGGATCGCGCGATCGCCGGCCGCGCGTCAGGCTGGTCCGGGGTGCCGGCGCGCGCGACGCCGACGCCGAACGGCACGGCGCTGTGGCAGGTGGCTGAGCGCCACGCCGTGACGCTGTACCGTCGCGCGGTAAGTAGCGCCGCGGTCGACCCTCACGATCCAGCGGTCGACGCCGCGCTCAAGCAGCGCGGATCAGGTCAGCCGCTGCCGCAAGACGTGCTGCGGCAGATGGAACGGGAGCTCGGCGTGTCACTCCGTGGCACGCGCGTGCACACCGATACGGTCGCGGCCCAGGCGGCGCGCGCGCTCAACGCCGAGGCGTTCACCGTCGGCGAGGACATCTTCTTCGCGAGCGGCAAGTACGCGCCGGAGACTCCGTCGGGCAGGAAGCTCCTGGCGCACGAGCTGACGCACGTTGCGCAGCAGGTCAGCGGCCGTGTTTCCGCACAGCCCGGCGAGGCCGGCGGTCCGCGCGTCAGCCAGCCCGACGAGCAGCACGAGCAGGAGGCCGAGGCCACGGCGGGCCGGGTCGATCGCGGTGGTGTGGCGACCGAGCCCGACACCACCAGTGATCCGGAGGGCCAAGCACCCGCCACAGCAACTGTGGCCAACACCGCCGACGGTGTGCCGCCCGAGGCCGCAGTGCCCGAGGCCGCAGTGCCCGAGGCCGCCGAGCCGCAGCGCCAGATGACCGCTGCAGTCGCGGCGGTCCAGGACGCCGTTGGTACGTCGGCCGCCGCGCTGCGCGAGGCCCTGCCGACCGAGCTCGCGGCGGCGATCCCGGGACCGACCAGCGTCGGCGGAGCGACAGGCGCGGCCGGCGGCCAGAACGATCCAGCCAACACTGCGGGCAAGGCCGCGGCTCCACAGGACGCTGCCGCGAAGGATTCCGGCGCCGCGAACAGCTCGGCTCCCAAGGAGGCTGACGCGAACACTGCCGACGGCGACGGCGGCGCCGTCGCAAGCAAGCAGGCCACTGGCGTTGCGGAGGCCAAGCACGCCGGCGCTGCTCGTGGTCCCGACACTGCCGACGGTGCAGATGCCGACGCCGCCGAGCTTGCCAGCGGCACCGACGCCACTCGCAAGCCCCAGACTGCCGATCACTCTCAGGCGTCGCACGTCATGGAACAGCTTCATGGCGAGTCCACACCTGCGGGAACCGCTGGTGCCGGAGAGGCCAAGGCTGTCGAGGCCGTCCACAAGCCAGCATCAAGCACCACGGCGGCGCGTCCACTCGACGAGCACGCCCCGGCGGCCCACGCCGCGGAGGAGTCGCGCACCGGCTGGGAACAGGAGCGAGCACGCGCCGCAGCTCCGATCGAGCTGCGCGCCGTCACCGTACGGACTCGCCCGCGGCGCTCGGCGCGCGCATCTCCTCGGCGTGGGACGATGCCTACGGTCGCCACCCGCACGATCACGACGCGACCCGTCCGCCTACCGCCGTCGCGCAGCAGCCCGAGGTTCCCGCGCTCGACAAGGGGGCTCGGCGCGCGGATCCGCCGGTCAACCTGCTGCTGCTACGCCGGCCACCGCCGAGGTCGCGAGCACCAGCGCCGCTGGTGCGACCACGGCGAACAAAGTGAACCTCCGGTCGCCGCCAGTGTTGCGGGCGCCACGCCCGCTATCGGTGCGCCCAGCGCCGCGGCGGGTATGCCCGGTGCCGCCGCCGCTGTGGGTCCCAACGTCGCCGCGGCGACGGCAGATTCCAGCACGGTCGCTGCGCTCGCCACGGCGACCGCCGCTGCCAAGCAGCCGACCGCTGCCGCGACCGACGCGACCGCCGCGGCAGCAGGTCCCGCCGCCGACACTGCCGGGGACACGCACGGCTCCGCCGATCCGCTCGTTCCCTCCATCACCGCGGCGGCGCCGCTCCCCGCGAGCTCACTTCCCGCTGCCGAGACCGCCGCCCACAGCGCCAGCGACACCGCGCCTTCCGCTGCAGCCACTGGCGACACGTCCACTTCCACGGCGCTCGACGTCGGCGCCGCCGACGATCACCCCGAGCGTGAGGCCGACGCCGCCGCCGACGCCGTGCTCGCCCCCCCCGCGCCCACCAACGACCACGACGACCACGACGACCACGCGCCGCCGCCGGTCTCGGCGAACACCGTCCCGACCCGGCGCGTTCTGCGCAAGGCCGCCGCCACCGCGACCGCGCGCGGCGCCGATGCCGAGATCGCGTCGCGGCTCGCTGGTCGCGTCGCCGAGATCTCCGGTGGCACGCCGCTTCCTGACAGCGAGCGCGAGTTCTTCGAGCCGCGGTTCGGCCGCGACCTCCGCGACGTTCGCATCCACGCCGGTCCGTCGGCAGCGCAGCTCGCCGTCGACCTCGCCGCGCGCGCGTTCACCGTCGGCCGCAACATCGTGTTCGGCAGCGGGGAGCTCAGCCCCGGCTCGACCGAGGGACGACGCCTGCTCGCGCACGAGCTCGCGCATGTCATCCAGCAGACGGGCGGCCAACCGCGCGCCCCGGCGCCGCGACCGTCACGCCTCGGCCGCGCGGTCTCGACGGCCGTCGGCGCCGCGCGCGCCGCCGCCCCAGTGCTGTCCGCCGCCGCCACTTCCGTCCAGCGCCTCGGGCTCGGCGATCTGAACCCACTCGACTGGGCGAAGAAGGCCCTGAAGGCGCTCACCGGCGACGCCGATGCCGGCAAGGCCAAGCTACGTGGCGAGGGCAGCACCAAGGGCGCCGAGATTGACGGCCACGCGCAGGCCAAGGGCTCCGAGATCGACGCTGACGGCAAGACCCGAGGCGGCGAGGTCGACGCCGACGGCAAGACGAAGGGCGGCGAGATCGAGGCCGACGGCAAGACCCGGGGCGGCGAGCTCGACGCCGACGGCAAGACGAAGGGCGGCGAGCTCGAAGCCGCCGGCCAGGAGCGCAGCGCCGAGGTCGACGCGAGCGGCCACGAGCGTGGCGGCGAGCTCGACGCGGCGGGCCAGCAGCAAGCGCAGCAGGTCGAGTCGGAAGCACGCGCGCACGGCCAGCAGCTCGGCGCCGAGGCCGCGGCGCGCCGCGCTCAGGTCGAGGCCGACGCTGCCGGCAAGCAGACCGAGCTCCAGGCCGACGCCGCCGGCAAGGACGCCGAGCTCAAGGCCGCCGGCGAGACGAAGGGCGCCGAGCTCCAGTCAGGCGCCGAGGCCAAGACCCGCGAGGTCGACGCCGAGCGCGTCAAGACCGAGCTCGCCGACGAGGCGGAGCAAGCCGCCGTCGAGAAGGCGATCACCGACAGCGCGAACGCGCTGCGCGACGAGTCCAGATCGCGCAACAGCGAGGTCGAGTCCGGCTGGAACGACGTCAACACCGAAGCCACCGGGCTCGTCGCGCGCCTCGACGCGCAGGCCGGTGCGCTGTGCGCCAAGTTCGAGGGCAAGGCGAAGGATTTCGTTGCGGGCCTCGAGAAGGGCATCCGCCCGGTCTTCGATACGATCAAGGCAAGCTTCGACACGATCCAGCAGGAGGCCGAGCGCGCGTGGGCTGCGTTCATGGACACGATCGCCCCGGCGCTCCAGGCGATCGAGAAGAAGTGGACGCAGTTTACCGACTGGGTGTCGAAGAGCGTCTGGGAGCCGCTCAAGCAGAAGGCCGGCGAGCTCGCGAAGTGGGCCGGCGACCTGATCAGCAAGGCGTGGGAGAAGGCGAAGGCGGCGTGGGATTACCTGAAGACCAAGGCAGAGGCCGCATTCAACTGGATCAAGGAGAAGGCGCTCGCGGCGTATCACTTCCTGAAGAACGCCGGCGAGACCGCACGCGCCTGGATCAAGGGCAAGGCCGACGCCGCGCGCGCGTGGATCAAGGGCAAGGCGGACGCCGCGCGCAGCTGGATCACCGCGAAGGCGGTGGCCGCGCGCACCTGGATCCAGGGTAAGGCCGCCGCCGCGCGGAGCTGGATGAAGGGCAAGGCGGACGCCGCGCGTGGCTTCATCAAGAGCAAGGCCGCGGCGGCGCGCAACTTCATCCAGGGTAAGGCGGCTGGCGCGCGGAGCTGGATCACGGGCAAGGCGGCCGGCGCGCGGAGCTGGATCCAGGGCAAGGCGGCTGGCGCCCGTGGCTTCATCAAGGGCAAGGCCGACGCGGCGCGCGGCTGGATCAAGGGCAAGGCGTCGGCGGCGACGAGCTGGGTGCGCGACACCGGCCACGGCGTCGTGACTGGCCTCGAATCGTCGGCGAAGGGGCTCGTCGACTCGATCTCGAGCAAGGGCGGGCCGATCATGAAGTGGCTCGGCGGTCAGGTGAACGGCGTGATCTCCGGCGTCGCCGATGTCGGGAACAGCGCCGTCGACATCGCGAGCAGCGCGCTCGGCAAAGGCCTGCAGTTCGTCGAGTCCAAGGCGAGCGGCGCGATCACGTGGGTCGAGCAGAAGGCCACTGGCGCGGTCACCTTCGTCGAGCAGAAGGCCACCGGCGCCGTGAGCTTCGTCGAGCAGAAGGCCACCAGCGCGGTGAGCTTCGTCGAGCAAAAGGCCACCGGCGCGGTGAGCTTCGTCGAGCAGAAGGCCACCGGCGCCGTCAACTTCGTCGAGCGCAAGGCGATTGGCGCGGTCAACTTCGTCGAGGGCGCGGCCACCGGCGCGGTCAGCCTCCTCGAGGGCGCTGCGAACGGCGCCGTCGGCGTGCTCGAATTCGCGGCGAGGGGCGCGGTGACGCTCGTCGAGGGCGCCGTCAAGCTAGTCCTCGGCGGCATCGCGCTGATCGGCTACGGCGTCTACAAGCTCGGCGAGGGCGCAGTGCACCTCGTCAAGGCAGGCTGGGACAAGGCGAGCGAGTGGCTCGGCAAGGCGTACGACTGGGTCAAGGAGAAGGTCGTCGAGCTCGGGACGTGGCTCAACGAGAACGTCATCCAGCCCATGTGGAAGTGGATGCAGGCGCAGTGGGCGGCCTTCCAGGATTGGTTCAAGTCCAAGTTCCCGGGGCTCGTGAAGTGCTGGCAGGTCTTCAAGGAGTGGGCGGGCACGATCGGCGCGTACATCGGCGAGCAGCTCGTCGCGCTGATGAACTGGTTCAACGCCCTCCCCGACTGGATGCAGTACCTCATCCTCGGGATGATCGCTCCGTTCAGCTCGTTCCCGCTCATCATGAAGCTGTGGAACGAGCTGCCGCCGGGCGTCCGCGAAGGCCTGCACGTGGTGCTCGATGTGCTCGGCCTGATCCCGGGCTACGGCGCGATCGCCGACCTCGTCAACTCGCTGCTCTACCTCGCCGAGGGCGACTTTCTGAACGCGGCGCTCGGCCTCGTGTTCGCGATCCCTGGCCTCGGCGACGTCGCCAAGGGCGGCGACCTGTTGAAGGACGCGGGCAAGCTCCTCAAGAACCTCGGTCCCGACGCCCTGAAGCTGCTCAAGAAGCTCAACCCGAAGGAGCTCCTCGAGCTCTTGAAGAAGGGTGCCGATGCGGTCGCGGACTGGCTGAAGCGACTTGGCGGAAAAGGCGCGAAGGAGACCGAGAAGGAGCTTGCCGAGCGGCTCGCACGTGAGGCCGCAGAGCGCGAGGCCAAGGAGAAGGCCGCCAAGGAAGCCGCCGAGAAGCTCGCGAAGGAGAAGGCCGAGAAGGAGGCCGCCGAGAAGGCCGCCAAGGAAGCCGCCGAGAAGGAAGCGCGCGAGAAGGCGGAGCGCGAGGCAGCGGAGAAGGCCGCCAAGGAGAAGGCCGAGAAGGAAGCCGCCGAAAAGGCCGCCAAGGAAAAGGCCGAGAAGGAAGCCGCCGAGAAGGCCGCCAAGGAGAAGGCCGAGAAGGAAGCTGCCGAGAAGGCCGCCAAGGAAAAGGCCGAGAAGGAAGCCGCCGAGAAGGCCGCCAAGGAGAAGGCCGAGAAGGAAGCTGCCGAGAAGGCCGCCAAGGAAAAGGCCGAGAAGGAAGCCGCCGAGAAGGCCGCCAAGGAGAAGGCCGAGAAGGAAGCTGCCGAGAAGGCCGCCAAGGAAAAGGCCGAGAAGGAAGCCGCCGAGAAGGCCGCCAAGGAGAAGGCCGAGAAGGAAGCCGCCGAAAAGGCCGAGAAAGAAGCCGCCGAGAAGGCGGCGAAGGAGGCCCGCGACAAGCGAGTCGCAGATCTTCAGGCGAAGGGGCTAGACAAGACGACCGCCGAGCGGTTCGCCAACCTGCCGCCGAACATTGCCAAGAACTTCGACGGCCTTTCGAAGGAAGCACTCGAACGCTACGCGAAGCTCAGCGACGAGGCGCTGGAACGCTTCGGCAAGCTTGGTCCCGAGGGGCTCGAGAAGCTCGGAAGGCTCGAGGCAAACGTACTGAAGAAGTTCGCCGGTTGGGAGCCGAAGTACCTCGAGAACATTGCCAAGCTCGACGACGACGCGATTGACATCATTGCCAAGCTCAAGATTGCCCCCGGGCAGGACGTCGTGAACGCGCTCGGCAGTTTCAACAGTCACCGCATGCAGTTCGGTTCAGAGCAGTTCCTGCTCGACAAGCGCGGGATGAAGCACTTCCTCGAGCGGCACCACCCGCAGTACTGGGACGGCAGCATCAAGGTGCCGCAGAGCTTCCTCGACCCGAAGATGACGGTCGACAACATCACGAGCGCCGTAGACGCGATCATGAAGCAGAACCGCGAGAAGGTGATCAAGGGCGGCACTCAGGGGATGTTCCAGATCACCGGCGAATACGGTGGGAAGAAGTACGTCGTGGGCCTGAACAACGGTCGCGTCGGCCAGTTCTATCCGGTACCTTGAGCCGCCATGCTCTCCATTGCGTCCTACCTCAAGCAAGGCGACGAGCTCGTTCCCATCGCACAGTTCCACGGGCCGATCGATGACGAGGACTACATCGAGGGCGCGATCGAGCTGACGATCGACTACAAGCCACTCCTGACGACTGCACAGGTCGACTACGTCGATCAGCTCTGGGCCTACCTGATCACGGGCATGGCCGAAGAGGTGGCCCAGGGCAAGCCGTTCTCGACGTTGTTTCCCGACTGCCCGATCGAGGTCGCGTTGCGCCCCGAGCTGGAGCGTCAGCAGATCGTCGTCGGTGTGGACCTGAAGCAGAAGCGTGGTCCGATCACGGCAAGTGTGCCGCTCGCCGAGTTCAGGTAGGTGTTCGTCGCCGAGGCGCGTCGGTTCTTCCACGCTGCTGCCACTGGCGCCCAATCACCGCGGCGGCTACGAACGCTTGCTGAAGCAGCTCGACACAGTCTGAGCTCGAAGCGTTCGCGTTCGCACGCGAGAGCCTTATCCCAAGGGCTCGGTGCAGGCCGGGGCATACGAGAACGAAATGATGCACGCGGGCCACCGATCACTGAAATGAGGAGCTGAGATGGTCGACGGCAGTTACTTGTATCCAGTCGAGGGAACCTTTGATGTCCAGTCGATCGAGACCTACCTGACGCAGAAACCGGACGTCGAGCTCGACCCGCTCGGCACCTTCATGGTGTGCGGCGTGCCCGAAGGCAAGGAGCTCTACAGCGAGGCACGCGCGTCTGACGCATCGCGCTTCCCGTACGTCGTGTTGGTGACGGTCAAGCCCTAGCAGGTGAACGTGTTCCAGCAGTACGGCGATGAATATCAGCTGCGCAGCGCGCGAGAGGTCGTCCGGTGGGTCATCGCGCACTACAAGGTCCGCATCGAGGACGATCTGATGAAGGATTGGACGGAGCGTGTCATCGCCGACGGCGTAGACGTGCTGTACCCAAAGACGCTTCGCTGACCCATTCGTCGGGATCTGGTGGCCACACAGACGAATACGTGAACCCTGAGCCGCCATGTTCTCGATCGCGTCGTACCTCAAGCAAGGCGGCGAGCTCGTTCCCCTCGCGCAGTTCCACGGGCCGATCGATGACGAGGACTACATCGAGGGCGCGATCGAGCTGACGATCGACTACAAGCCACTCCTGACGACTGCACAGGTCGACTACGTCGATCAGCTCTGGGCCTACCTGATCACGGGCATGGCCGAAGAGGTGGCCCAGGGCAAGCCGTTCTCGACGTTGTTTCCCGACTGCCCGATCGAGGTCGCGTTGCGCCCCGAGCTGGAGCGTCAGCAGATCGTCGTCGGTGTGGACCTGAAGCAGAAGCGTGGTCCGATCACGGCAAGTGTGCCGCTCGCCGAGTTCAGGTAGGTGTTCGTCGCCGAGGCGCGTCGGTTCTTCCACGCTGCTGCCACTGGCGCCCAATCACCGCGGCGGCTACGAACGCTTGCTGAAGCAGCTCGACACGATCTGAGTTCGAAGCGTTCGCGTTCGCGCGCGAGAGCGGCACGTGTGTCCGGCAGACGATGTTGCTCGGGGTAGCTCAGGTATGGAATCGCAAGGCCTCACCGACCAGCTGACCGAGCTGTATCGCCGGCTGCACGACTGCCCCCCGAGACCGAGACGGTCGACGCGATCCGTCAGGCGTTAGAGGACAACGGCCTCCTCAAACCGCGCCGCGCTGACTGACCGATTTCGCTATCGGCGGTGCTCGAAGGCCGCGCCACGGGCCCGGTCCTGGTTCCGAGCGTCGGCGCGGATGCGGCCAGCTTCCTGATGGACGTCGCGGATCTGATCCCGGGTTGGGCACACGACGATCAGGGCGAGTACATCCGGATCAAGTTCCCAGCGCTCGGTGTTCAGATCGTGATCAGCAATGAGGCGCTGACGCCCGAAAGCAAAGGAAGCAGCTCGTACTCCGTGCAGTGCATCTGAGGACGCCCACGGCACAACTTTGTCATGACTGTCAACACCAAACGGCTGGCTTCCGGTCAGCAGCTGAGATGAGTTGCCACTGCGAATGACAGTCGATCCAGCGCGCCCGCCGTATCATAAAAACATGCTCAGAGCTTTTCCCTTGTGGCTCTCGCTCGTGGCCTCCGCGCTCGTCGGCTGTGGTGGTGGGGCCGACGCAGTGGCGGTCGATGCGTCCCCCGGCGCCGGCGACGGCGCAACCGCAGATGCCCCGCCGCTGGAGGAGGACCTCGAGCTCGTCTTCACGCCCTCCCCCGTCGCAGACCTCCCCGCCGGTGTGCGGTTCACGACGGTGCCTTACGGCACCGATGGTCGCCAGGTGATGGACGCGTTCCTGCCCGCTGCCACGGCGCCGACCGCGGTCGTGATCTATTTCCATGGCGGCGGCTTCGTCGGGGGTAGCCGGACCAGTGCGTACGCGGGTGGGGCGAACGCGCTGCGCAGGATCGTCGGCGAGAACATCGCGTGGATCGGCGTGGATTACCAGCTCCTCCTGCCAATCGGCACCGAGACCGAAGGTGTGAAGAAGAGCATCGGCGACTCGCGGCGCGCGCTGCAGTTCGTGAAGCGCCATGCGATCGCGTTCAACATCGATCCCGCACGGATCGGGCTCTACGGGAGCTCGGCCGGCGCGGGCACGAGCCTGTGGCTCGCGTTCCACGACGATCTCGCGGAGCCCACCAGCGACGATCCGATTGCGCGTCAGAGCACCCGACCGCGCGCCACGGCCGTGATCGAGACGCAGGCCACCTATGATCTGCTCCGGTGGTCCCCCGACATCTTCGCGCCGACGTACCCGGTCGTGACGACGCAGGCGATGTTCAGCGTGCCGCAGCTCGCGGATCTCGCGATGCGCTTCTATGGCTTGCCAGCGGCCAGCGGTCCGGCGGCGATGCAGGCTGCGATGGAGACACCCGCCATCACGGCGTACCGCGACGAGTACGACATGCTCGATCTGCTCACGGCCGACGATCCGCCGACGTACATCTCGAATAGCGGTAGCAACACCACCCCGCAGAACCCCTCGCAGTTCGATCTGCTGCACCACCCGCTCCATGCCCGCACGCTCACCGAGCGAGCGACCGCCGTGAGCGCGATGCTGGTCGCCGACGTCCCCGCGTTCGACATCTCCACGCCGGGCGGCGCAATGGACTTCCTGGTCGCGCAGCTCGCGCCGTGACGCCGTCCGGGTGACGCGTGCGCCACGACCGCCACGACCGCCACGCCTTCGAGATCAAGGAACGCTCCACCTACACCCAAGGGTGATCCTCACGAAGCTCATCGACGTTCAAGCGTGACGACAAGTGCTGAACAAGGTCCTCGACATGGCGCATCGGCGGCTACGTGGACTACCGCGAAGGACGTCACAGGCGATGACTGGCGCGCGATCGAGCGGCAGAATTCCAGTGACAAGGAGCTCAACCGTCAACAGGTCGCCAAGCTGGTCGACGCGTTGGACCAAGCTGCACATCACGCCCAATGTCGAGGGCGATGATTGCGCGAAGGAGTCCGCGATGTGGAACGAAGCACCTGGGAACGGCAGTGCGCGCGCACACGGACTATCCTCCGAAGTCCGGCAAGGCGTTCATCGTCATCAACGCGACGACGAAGGCCAAAGGTGTCAAGACCGAGGTCAGCGCAGACGGCACCAAGTTCACGATCGCCGGCTCGGGCGACCTGGAGACGGCGCCATGGCCCGACGAGATCATCAAGCCGTTGAAACGCGTCTCGACGAAACACTGACGCAAGCGGCGGTGGCTACACCGCCGTGGTGCGCGAGCGCACGAAGACACCTGGGAACTGTCCGTGAGTTCAACCACGATGTTGACGACTCCGACGACGATGCCGCTGCACGCGATGGCGATCCAGCGAGGCCCACTGCTCGACTCCCGGGCGGTGGTGCTACAAAGTCGCCGCGATCTCGTCTTGATGGGCCGCGCTGTGTCGACCGTGTCACGGCACCACCTCGGCCAGCTCGACCGCCTCGTCGGGCAGCTCGACGTGAGTCGAGTACACCAGTCCGATCCCGGGAGCCCAGTACTTGTACTCGACCGCTGCCGGGTCCAGCGGCACCCAGTCGAGGGTCTGGAGACAGCCGGTGTAGACCGTGCCGTCGGACAGCCTGATCGTCGCGTCGGTGCGGATCACGAACGCCATGTCCTCGGCCGTGCCGCGGTACAGCTCCTGGCGGTAGGAGGTGCGCACCGCCGGTGCCGCCCACATGTTGACGCCCGGCTGCGCGCCATCAACGCCCGCCTCCCACGAGCCTTCGTTCGTGATGTCGATCAGGTTGCCGTCCTCGTCGTAGTTGTAGTTCTTGACCGCCTCGCCCATGTACCAGACGTTGCCGGCGTCGTCCTGCGCGAACCAGTCGTCGGTGTCCTCGACGATCACGCCATCAAGGTCGTAGACCCGATCGTTGATCACCCGGGTCGTGACGCCGGCAACCACCTTGGTCCGATTCGTGACCTCGTACTCGATGGTCTCCTCGCTGCTCTCGTAGTTCAGCGTGGCCCCCGGGGTGAGCGGCTGGAGCGGGTTGTCGATCTCGGTCGGGTTGGAGAACTTCGCTACATCGAACGTCGGCGAGGGCTGACCGACGTCGAACACGCCGAGGAGCTCGCCAACATCGCTGCCGTCGACCTGGCTAAGCTTGATCGTGCCGATCCCGCTCGCGTAGTACTTGTACTCCTGCAGCGTGGGCTCCAGCGTCGAGAAGTCGCGCGTCTGGAGCGCCGCGTACTGCGTGCCGTCGGCGAGCGTGACCGGCGCGCCGACCGCAATGACCTCGGCCGCGTCCTCCGCGATCCCGCGGCTGTACTCCTGGTGATAGATCTGGCCGACCGTCGGATTGGCGAGCATCTGATAACCGGGCCTGGCCCCGCCGACCCCGGCCTCCCACGAGCCATCGGTCGCCGTCTCGATCAGCACGTCGTTCGCGTCGTGGACGTAGTCGATCACCGCCTCGCCCATGTACCAGACGTTGCCGTCGTCGTCCTGCGCGTACCAGTCGTGGGTGTCCTCCACGAGTAGCCCGTCGACGAACACGCGATCACGCACGACGCGGGTGGGGACGCCGGCAACAATGCGGGTCTCGTCCAGCACCTCGACGACGATGATCTCCGGGCCGGCCACGGCCTGCTCGAAGATGATCGACGTGGTGTTCGGCGTGAGCGTCCAGTATGGATTGTTGATCGCGAGCGGGTCGGAAAAGTTCGCGGGGCTGAAGGTCGGGACCGTGTCCGGATCGCCGCCGCCGTCGAGACCGACGCCGCCGTCGCCGCAGGCCACGACGAGCACGAGTATGGCGCCGCATCGAGTAACCAGTGCTGCATTGGGAACCTCATGCTGCTGGGTGCCCAAACCCCGTGCGGACCTTACCTGCGTAGCGCCGCGAACCGAGGTTCGGCGGCGACCGGATCGCCACGCTCGTCCTGTATCTAGCTGAGGATCACGCTGGGTTTGTCGGGAGATCCGCGCGGGCCTGTCCGACGACGGGTACGATCGACAGCGATGGGGAGTCGAGTCGGCGAGGTGACCTGGCATTGCCGCTAGTCGCCGCGCTCGTCGTAGAGGTGATCGGTGGGCGGAGGCGGCCGCGGCGGAGTGATCAGTGCGCGGCGAGAGTACGGTCGAGGTGGATGGACGATGGGCGGCGCGGGCGGCGCGCGGACCGGCGCAGCCGTCGACCGCGGTGCATGTGGCCCCAGCGGCGGATGTGGCGCCGGCGCCACGATGACCGGCGCAGCTCTGGCCGGCGCGGGTAGAGTTGCGCCGTCCGGCCCGACGACGAGCACCTGCGGCGCCGCCGGAACAACACGCGCATCGATCTTCGCCGAGGCTCGCGTCGCCGGCGCGGGCAGGCTCGCGACGCCGGTGATCGCGAGCGCGACGAGGGCTGCGATCACACCAGCAACGTGGCGCGGGCGCGGGCGAGTCGCGTGGATGCGCACTTCGCCGGCGCTCGTCCCGAGCGTGGTCTGATACGCGAGTTCTCGCGGCAGCCTCGGGTCGGTCGCGTCGCGCTTGCACGGTGTGCCGCTCACGCCAGCGAGTGCGCGAGCGACCTCGGTCATCGTCGACATGCGATCGCCCGGCGCCTTCGCCAGGCACGACGCGATCACGGCATCGAGCGCACCTGGCCCGCCGAGCGTGCTCGGTGTCGGCGGTGCTTCGAACAGGTGCGCGGTGATGAGCTCGGCCGGCGCGTCGCCGCGGAACGGCGGGCGGCCGCAGACCATCTCGAACAGCACGCAGCCGAGCGCGTAGATGTCGCTGCGGTGATCGACGGTGCTCGAGCTTCGGCACTGCTCCGGGGACATGTACCGCGGCGTACCGAGGATCGTGCCGGTTCGCGTGCGGGTCGTCGTCTCGTGCTCGCCGAGGAGCTTCGCGATTCCGAAATCGAGGATCTTGATGCGCTCGCCGCCGACGACCGCAGGATCCTCAGCGAGGAAGATGTTGTCGGGCTTGAGGTCGCGATGGATGATGCCGCGGCGGTGGGCGATGGCCATCGTCATCGCGATCTGCTGCGCGAGGCGCGCCGCCGTCTCGGACGGCATGGAGCAGATGCGCGCGAGGCGTGCTGCGAGTGATTCGCCGACGAGCAGCTCCATCACGAGATACGCGCATGACTTCGCCGACCATCCGAAATCGTGAACCTGCACGACGCCGACGTCTGCGATCTGCGCGGCCGCGCGCGCCTCGTCGAAGAACCTCTCGACGATGTCGGCGCGCTCGGCGAACTCGGGTTTGAGGATCTTGATCGCGACGCGGTGCCCGAGCAGCACGTGGTCGGCGATCCAGACCTCGCCCATGCCGCCGACGCCGAGCGGCGCGAGCATGCGGTACGTGCCGAGGACGTCGCCAGCGTTCACCACAGATACCAGTCGACGGCACCGATGCCGTTCGTGATCAGCTCGTCCCCGGCGATCTGGACCTGCACGTGCAGTCCGACCTCGACGGCGCCGCCGCGGAGCCGCAGGATCGCCGGGCTCGCGCGCAGTGCCCAGAACGCGCCGAGGTCGTTCTGGCGCATCGGATCGTGACGATTGACGACGTCGTAGTCGACGCCGATCCCGATGCCCGCACCGATGCCGACCCGCACGTGCGGCTGCCACACGTAGTCTGCGCTGCAGCCGAACGAATACGTCCTGGTGCGCAGCGTCAGGTCAGCAGAATCGTCGGGATACTGCGAGAACGAGAGCATACCGATCGCGCGCAGCGTGCCGCCCGGCACCGCGACGGCGCCGCTGATGCGCGCACCTGCGACCACGTTCTCGCGCTGCACGCCCGCACCCACGAGGAGGCCGAGGCCAAGGCTGCGCGCGCGTGGTGGTGGCGGTGATGGCGGTGGTGGCGAGCCACTCGCGACGGCGGGTACGCGCGGCTCGACCACGACGAGCGCCTGTTGCCGCGCCGCGATCGTCTGCGTGTGCGTGTACCCACGGTGGCCGGGCGCCCTGACGGCGATCGTGTACTCGCCGGGATCGACCGGGATCGCGGTATTCCACTCGACCGGCGCGCCGTTGCGCGTGATCAGCGTTCCCTCGACAACGCCCGAGACCATGACGGTCAAGCGCGCGAGCTCGGGCACGAGCACCGAGGCGCGCCGCTCCGCCTCCGCCGCGCGCCGCTCGTCGCCTGCGAAGCGCGCGCGCACGCCTGCTTCGACGAACGACGCGTGTGCGCTCGCGGTCAGCCCGCGTCGTGCCAGACAATCGCCGAGGTTGAGGAGCGTTCCCGACCGCGGATCGAGGGCCTGGCTGCGCCCGAGGGCGGCACACGCTTCATCTAGCTGATTCGCCTGCAAGAGGCGCCGCCCCTCGCGAAACTCGGCCTCGGCAACCACGTCGTCTGCGTAGGCCAGGCGCGACAGCGCGAGCGCAATGATCGTGAGAGCGCGCAGCACGAGCATGACGATGAGTGCCCGCGATGCTTCGAAAGCTTACTTTTTTCGTTTCGCGATCTCGGCGAGACCCATGCGCGCGGAATCGCGGATGCGTGGCGACGAGTCCTTCACCGCGGCGGCGAAGTGCTGCTCCGCATTCGCGTGATCGCCGCGCTCGAAGTAGAGCCAGCCAAGCATGCTGTGCGCCTCACCGATGCGTACTGCGCGCGGGTACTCGCGCGCGTACGCGGAGAGCACGTGGACCGCAGTCACTACCTCGCCGCTACGCGCGAGCGCGACGCCGCGCCAGAATGTCGCATCTTCGATCATCGTGGGATCCACGGTGCGCGTGCGCGCGCGCTCGAACGCGGGTGCCGCCTTGGCATAATCGCCGGCACGCAGCGCGCTCCATCCGGCCTCGAACGCTTCCTGCGCGGCGCTGCGCGCGGGGGGTGACGGTTCAGGCGTTGGCTCGACAGGCTCGATCGTGGGAGGCTCTTCCGGCGGTGGAGACGGCGATGGCGCGGGAGCGGGAAGTTTGGCCCGCGGAACCTCGGGCTCGATCACGACCTCGTCGTGGGCCGCCGGCGTCGGCGGCGTCACAGACGGCGCCGCATCGGGCGTCACGACCGCGAGCTGGGTCGTCGCGTGCCAGGTTTTGCCGGCACGGACGATCTGGTTCTGACCGGCTGCGAGGAGCTTTACCTCGCCGTGCAGCACGCGCACAGTCGCCAGCTTGTCGTTCTCGGCGGTCGCGTCGAAGGCGGCGGAGCTCGCGTCGATCTCGTCTTCGCCGGTGATCACGCGGACCCGCTCGTTCGCGGCGAGCACGGGCACCGCCACGGTGATCGTCCCGCTGATGAGGCGAATGATCTCGTCGGGCTGCTCGGTGAGGACATACGACCGCACGCCGTCGTGCTCGAGGACGACGGCGCGGTGCTGGCTCACCACGGGCGCGTGTACGAGCGTCGAAGGCCACGCCCACCAAAACGCGAACGCGGCCGCCAGCGCGACAGCGAGCGGGGCGAGCCACCTGCGGGGCCACGCGAAAGTGCGCGCGGGTGTCGTGTCGTGCTCGACCAATGACAACAGAGCGGTGCGGACCTCTTCTTGCCGCGTCCATGTGGCTGGCTCGATCTTGCTGCCGACCGAGGCGAGGCTCTCGATCTCCTGCCACGCCTTGCGGCAGCGCTCGCAGCTGGTCAGGTGATCATCAATCGCGACATCACGCGTCCAGTAGGCGCGCTCGACGACGGCCTGTGACGGACAGCGACTACGTTCCTTCATGACCGTTCTCCTTCGAGAACGACGCGCAGCTTCGCGCGTGCCTCGTGCAGACGCTTCCAGATCGTGCCCTCGCGCGCGTCGAGCATCCGCGCGACCTCCGCCCCCGGCAGGCCTTCGAGGTAGACGAGGACGAACGCCTCGCGCAGCTTCAGCGGCAGCGCCAGGATCGCTTCCTGCAGCCGCGCCGCGCGCTGGTGCTGCGCGGCCTCGCTCCGCGGGTCTGCGCTCTCGCCGCGCGTGGCCCCGGCGGTTGCCTCCTCGACCAGCCGCCGCCGCCGCACCTCGGTGCGGACGTGGTGCCGAGCGGTGTTGTTCGCGATCCCGAGCAGCCACGTCCGGCCCGTCGAGCGGTGATCGAACTTCTTGGCCGCGCCCACGACCACTTCGAACGTTGCCTGCACGAGATCGTCGAGATCGCGATCGTCGGTGCCCGACAACCGCGCGAGGAAGCGGCGCACCGCCGGCGCGTGCCGGTCGTAGAGCGCGCCGAGCGCGGCGTTCGCGCCCGCACCACACGCGGCGATCAAGGCCTCGTCCGACATCTCCGACGGCACGCCTTCGACGCGGATCAAGGGAACGACCCCTCGCTTCACGGTCCCCCGTACGTCAGCGCGAGGCCGAGCCAGCTCTGCAGCTTCGGCGATGCGGCGAGCTGGCGGTCGATCCCATCGGCGTCGCCGAGCAGCGAGCGCGCGAACGGCGCGACCTCGCCGTCGAGGTCGACGCGCACCGACCACGCGTGCGTGAATTCATAAGCAGCAGCGAGCCCGACGCGCATGTGCACCGCGCTCGCTTGCTCGAGCTCGGGCTCGGTCGCGAGCGTGGCGGTGACGGACGTCAGCCCGAGCCCGGCGCCCGGCGAGACGGAGAGCCGCCCCCAGCGCATCGGCCGCTCGCCGGTCAAGGTCACGCCGAGCGCGGTGCGCGCGCTGGCGAGCTCCTTGCTGTCGCCGCTGCGCTCGCTGTCGAGCGCGTACCGGACCGTGCCGCCGATGCAGAACGTACCGATCGCGCCGCACGCATGCGCGCGAACGCCGGTCCACAGCGCGCCATCGCCCGAGACACCGACGTCGCCGCCGGCCGCGATCAGAAACCGAGGTCGTGCTCGCGCTCGTTCGACACCTACGGTTGCCGCCGTCGCACCGATCGCGATCGTGCCTCGCGATGCGAGCAACGGATCGAGCAAGTCACCGCGCGCCCACGATTCGATCACGGTCGCGGCGGCCTCCGTATATTCGGCCACGCGCTGCGTCTGTCGGCCATCTGCGTCGATCACCGCGACGAACAATCGACCGCCATCACCGATCGTCACCTCCGCGCTGACGCGGCGACACGTGACGCTGACGAAGGCTGGGCCGTCGGGCGCCGGCGTCTCGACGTCGATCCCGCGCCCACGTAGCGCGACCTCGATCGCGCGGATCACCGTGCTCTCGCCCGTGATCTGCGCGCTCGGCTTGCACGGTGGATCGGCAGCAACCGACGTGCTCATGACGAGCACGGCCGAGAGCCCGAGCCATTGAGCCCTGGTCATAGCCCAGCGTATACGGTGTTCCGGACGACGCGGGATTGCATCCCCACACCGGAGACGGTTCACTCCCGACGCCGATCTCGATGCGCTCCGGCCCATCGGCCGACTGTGCCTCGAGCCCCCCCCGCGCGCCGACCATGCTCGGCCCTCTCCACATCGCTAGAGCTCCTCGTCCGAGAGCTCTTTCTCGACGATCGCGCCGCCCGGCCCGACCTTGACCTCCCACAGTGTCACGTCGACCAGCACCTGAATCTCTCTCATGCACGGGTCGTCGTCGTCGGGCACGACCGCGACGGAATCGCCACCCGCCTCCGCTTCCGCGATAGCGAGTGCCTCGGGCAGCGAGATCTGCGTTTGACATCCCGCGCTCGCGGCGCCGCCGGCCTGCGCCGACACGACGTACCCCGCGAAGTCGAGTCGGAGCTCGTGACGTTGCTCGCTCGCGATCGCGCCGACCGCAAACTGATCGACGTCGCGGTGGATCCGTGCGTTGATCCCCGCACTGCGCTGCACGCTGTCCTGCGCTCGCTCGACATACTCGCCGAGCGAGAACGGCGCGCGCTCCACCGCCGCACGCAGGTCCACGTGTGCTGTGGTGGTGGCCGTGCTGCTGCAAGCGGCCGCGGACGCGACGATCAGGATGAGTCGTTTCATGCCTCGTGGGTGCCCGCCGGCCGCGAAACCTTACGTAGGATTTTTACGAGTCATTCCATCCATGTGCGAGAACGAGGCGCGATTCGTCACGGCCATTGCCGGGGCCCCGCGAACACACGCGATCTCGTTGCATCGGCGCCCGATGCGAGCCGACCGTAACGCAACTCGCGTCCCGTAACTGAAACCCTCCCCGACCTCGTCACGAGAGCGTCACGTCTGCATGGTCGAGTGTCCCGATGCTCGCCCGGGTACTCGTGGTCGCCCTGCTCAGCGCTTGTGGCACGAGAGCTGTGGTCGCTCCGCCGGCTGCGCCTGCGCCACCACGACTGGTGGTGTTGCTCGTGCTCGATCAATGGCCGGAGTGGGCATTCGAGGCCAAGCGGACGTCACTCCGGGGTGGTGGCTTCGAGCGCTTGCTCGGTGAAGGTGCGTGGCATGTCGGCGAGCACCCATCGGCTGCGACGTTGACCGGCCCCGGGCATGCGCTGCTCTCCTCGGGCGAGCCCCCTGCACGCAGCGGCATCGTCGCGAACGAATGGTTTCACCGCACCCTCGGCAGACGACTGCAAGCTGTCGAGGAGGTGAATGGATCGCGCAGCGCAGTGTGGCTCCGCGTGCCGGGCCTCGGCGATTCGATCGCGCAGATGAACACCGGCGCGAAGGCGGTGGCTGTTTCGCTCAAGGAGCGCTCCGCGATCCTGTCGCTCGGACATTCAGGACTCGCGCTCTGGTACGACCGAAAGCAGGCCGCGTTCACCGGACAGCACGCGCCAGCGTGGCTCCACGCGCTCGCGAGAACTCACCCGATCGGGCCTCGCATGCACAAAGCCTGGACTCCGCTCGACCCGACGGATCTCGCGACGCGTGGACGCGACGATCAACCCGGTGAGCTCGGGGAAAAAGGCTTCGGTCCGACGTTCCCGCACGCGCCCGACGCGACAGGCGACGCCGCCGATGCGGTCTTCGCGCAGCCACTCGGCAACACACTCGTGCTGGAAGCAGCGCGCGCAGCGATCGTGGGAGAACAGCTCGGCGCCGACGCGAGTCCGGATCTCCTCGCGCTCAGTCTTTCGGCGCATGACTATATCGGTCATGGCTGGGGGCAGGAATCGTGGGAAATGTGGGACGCGACGCGCAGGCTCGACCGCGAGCTCGGCGCGTTTCTCGCCGAGCTCGACGCGCAGGTCGGCAGTGGACGCTGGGCGATGATCGTCACCAGCGACCACGGCGCCAGTCCGTTGCCGGAGCTTGGGGGGAGGGGCGGTGGCCGGCTCACGTTCGAGGCGATCCATGCGGTCGCGAATCGCGCGGCCGAGGCGGTCCTCGGTCCCGGCGCCTGGATCGTCGATGCGAAGTACCCGTCGATTTACTTCGCTCCAGCGCTGAGCGAGCAACCTGCCACAGCCCGCGAGCGCGCGATCACCGCTGTCGTCAGCGCCGTACGAGAGATGCGCGGAATAGCCCGAGTCGAGCGCACGCGCGATCTCGCGGGGGAATGCGAGCGGCGCACGGGCGACGACCGGCGCATCTGCCTCGCGATCGATCCCGAACGGTCGGGCGACCTGATCTACGTCCCGCAGCGGTACTGGATCACACAGGAGGCGCACGAGCCACTTGCCACCGCGCACGGTTCGATCCACGACTACGATCGCGAAGTTCCCGTGTTGCTGCTCGCGCCGGGCCGCAGCAGGCACGCACCGCTCGAGCAGCCCGAACCCTCTCCGTACCCGATGACACGGATCGCTCCGACGCTTGCCGGTTGGCTCGGCGTGTCGGCGCCTTCGAGCCTCCGTCGGTGACGCGCATCGAGCGCGCGATGCGTGGAGTTGTCGCCGTGCTGTGACCGACCGAGCGAATGCCCGTGACGTCGGACTCTTACGGTTCGCGCATGCAATTCGCAACAGCGTCGGTCATTCGCTATGCAGGCACGTACCGGTACAGCGACCGCGTCACCCTCGAGCGTGCCCTCTCTCGCGCGCGCGCTCACATCGAGGACGCCGATGAGCTCGCCCTCGAAGGCGGTTGGATGCGCTGCTTCGTGATACTTGACACGGTACTCACGATCAACCTCGCGTTGCCTGCATTGCGGGAGCACCGTGACGCTGCGTCGGAAGTCTTCGATGCGCTCGCGCGGGCAGCGATCGATGGCTCGGTCCGCGCGACGATCGATGACCGTGCAGTCGACGAGATCGTATCGGGTGACGATGAGTAGCCGACTAGCTCGCAGGCGAGGTCCATCGAGTCGTCGTCGCCCACCAGGACCACGCCGACCGGCGCACCGAGCGTCGGCGTGTTCTGGCTCGATCCGCGGCTCCAGCTTCGCTTCGAGATCCTGCCCGGTCGGCGGCTCGCGCCGTTCGTGCTGGTCGGCGGCGGCTCGCCGATCGCGCTGTCGTCCGCCCGCCAGACGTTCGACACCGGGATCGTCGGCGATGGCTTCATCGGCGGCGGGGTTCGGTTCGATACCACCAAGGGCTTCCTGATCCGCACGGACGCCCGCGTCTCGTTCCTGCCGGGCGCAGACGCGCTGATCGCAGTCGAGGTCGAGATCGGGTTCGGCCTCGAGTTCCAGTTCGGCGAGAAGCGGCGGCCGAGCGCCGAGGAGCTGCGCGCGGCGCGTCCCGGTCCGCCGCCAGACAAGGACGGCGACAAGGTCCCCGACGCGCAGGACGGCTGTCCGGACCGCGCCGAAGATGTCGACGGCTTCGACGATGCCGACGGCTGCCCGGACATCGACAACGATCTCGACCGCGTGCTCGACATCGCCGACAAGTGCGTCGGCGAGCCCGAGAAGTACAACGGCTATCAGGACGAGGATGGCTGCCCCGACGATCTGCCATCCGAGGTCGATGGGCTGCGCGGCACGGTCGAGGGCCTGATCTATGCCGAGGGCGAGACGGTCGTGCGTGACTCGGCGCAGCCGAGCATCCGCAAGATCGCGAAGCTGATGACCTCGCAGCCGACGATCCGCGTCGTGCTGATCGGCCACACCGACGACCGCGAGGCCAAGCAGTTCGCGCGTCAGGAGAAGGGCCAGCCCGCGCCGGATCTCGAGGCCCTCGCCGCGGATCTGTCGCGCGCGCGCGCCGAGGCGGTCAAGCAGGTGCTGGTCGCCGAGGGCATCGCAGCCCAGCGGATCGATGTCGAAGGCCACGGCGCCGAGGAGCCTGTCGTCGACAACGACAAGGCGCGCGGCCGGCTCGCCAACCGGCGCGTCGAGATCAAGCTCTACGTGCCGCCGAGCGCGAAGTAGCTCAGCCCTTGCCCGACTTCGGCCGCACCAGCAGCTTGCCGCCGATGTAGATCCGCGCGCCGGCCAGCGTCGGCGACGTCGCGAACCGCTGGATGGTCTCGGGTTTCCAGCGCGGTTCGTTGAGCGTCAGCCGCTCGAGCGAGCGCAGGTGCGTCGACTCCGCGAGTGCGATGCCGCCCTTCTGACCGATCCGGTTGTGACCCATCTCGAGCTCGGTCAGCCCGGCCAGCTGGTCGTTGCCCGCGATCGCGATCGCACCGGCATCCCCGAGGGAGTTGCGCTCGAGCCTGAGCCGGCGCAGCGGGATGCGGATCCCCCCGGTCATCGCGGTCGCACCGGGCGCACCGAGCCGGCACTTCTCGAGGTCGAGATCCGCGAGCTGTGGACATGCCTCGCCACCGACAAGCGCGGCGACCTCGTCGGGACCCAGCGGCGTGCCTGCGAGCCGGAGGACGCGCAGCTGCTCGGTGGCGGGTCCTGCCAGCGCCCGCGCGAGCCCGGCCACGAGCCGGTTGTGCCCGAGATCCAGCTCGCGCAGCCGCCACCGGCCGTGCGCGAGCTGTGCGACACCGGCGTTGCTGATCCGGTTCGAGTCGAGCTGGAGCTGCTCGACCGCGCGGAGGTTCGGCGAGCTCGCAAGCACGGCCGCGCCGTCGTCGTCGATCACCAGATGCTCGCCCACCGCGTCGTAGGCGAACCGCTGGTCGCCCCACACCGAGGCGCGGATCGTCAGCGCGCGCAGCCCGCGCAGCGTGCTCGCGGCGGCGACCTCGTGCGCGAGCTCGTTGCCGCCAGCGGGCAGCACGAGCGCGAGCGTCTGCAGGCGCGCGAGCCCGGGAACCTCGAGCAGCCCCGCGAGCCGCGGCTGCGTGAGCTTGAGCCCGCCCTCATAGATCGGCGTGAACCGCAGATACCGCAGGAGTGGCGAGACCTCGAACACGCGGGTCAGCTGCGCGGGCGTCACGAGCGGCAACGTGATCGAGTCGATGAACCCGCGCGCGAAGCCGATCTTGTACTCGAACCCTGCAGGCAGCACGTCGATCAGCGGTTGCTTCCACAGCTGCTCGTGCGCCGCGAGCAGCTTGTTCTCGGCGATCCGGATCTTGCGCCGGCGCTCGTCGTCGGGGACCGCGGCGAGCTGACACTGGAGCTGGATCAGCTCGCCGCGCGGATCGCCCTGGGCCTGCAACCAGTCGGCGTACACCATGCGCGGCGCATCGTCGTCGGGGGTCGCGTAGATCGCGTCGAGGAGCTGGTGCTCGTCACCCACCCGTCGAGGATATCCGATCAGTTGAAGCGCGCGGCGAGCCGCGGGTAGCGTTGCTCGAGCTCGGCATCGGTCGCCCAGCGCTTGCCGGTCGGTGTGCCAGGCATGTGTCCGCCAGCCTCCGGCCGCGACAGTAGGCGGTTCTCGAGCAGCTTGCTCGGGATGTACTGGAAGCCCTCGAACAGCGTGCGCTCCTCGACGTCGTCGACGTCAGCGAGCGATTCAGGATCGCGCAGCGCCGCCTCGAACACGGTCTTGCCGAGTGCGATCAACCCGGCGCGGAAGTCCCAGAACGTGTCGTCACCGCAGCCGCCGTGGATCAGGTACGCGGCGCCCCACAGGTCGTAGTCGTAGGATCGGCGCATCGCGGTGTCGAACTCGGAGACCGCGCGCAGCAGCGCGGCATCGTCCAGCTGATCGAGCTCTTCGTGAAACGCCTCGCACGCCGCCTCGAGCTCGCCGCCGCTGCGCTGGCGCACCTGCTCGATGATGTCCCACAGCAGCCCGCCGGACGGCACATCGCCGAGCGTGCCCTTTGCGAACAGCGAGTCCTGCGATGGCACGACCGGCCGCGCCGGCGCGGGCTTCGACCTGGCCTTCGGCTTCGCGTTGACCTTCGGCTTCGCGTTGGCCTTCGGCTTCGCGTTGGCCTTCGCCTTCGCGCTGGCCTTCGCCTTCGGCGTGACCGGCTTTCGCTTCGCGGGAGTCTTGCGCTGGGTCGCCATCGCCGGCGATTGCATCACATGGACGGCGCCGCAGTCACTTCTTGCGACCGAACAGCCCGCGCTTCTCTTTGACGTTCTCGCCGAGATCCGTGGCCAGCTCGCGCAGCAGCTCCTCTTGCTTGCTGGTCAGCTTCTTCGGGATCTCGACCTTGAGCTGGATCACCTGGTCACCGCGGCCGGCCTCGCCGACGCGCGGGATGCCCTGTCCGCGGCGCACGATCACGTCGCCAGGCTGGGAACCCGGCTTGAGCTCGATGGTCGCGCTTCCATTGCAGCCGTCCTCGAGCGTGTAGACCTCGAGCTCGCCGCCGAGCGCCGCCTTGACGAAGCTGATCGGCATCTCGGTCAGGATGTCCTCGCCATCGCGGCGGAACCGCTCGTCGCCCTGGACGTGGAGCACGACGTAGAGGTGGCCGGTGCCGCCGGCGCCAGCTTCACCCTTGCCGGCGAGCCGCAGGGTCTGGCCGTCATCCACGCCAGCGGGGACCGTGACGGTCAACGTCGAGGTCTCCGGCTTGGTGCCACGGCCGCGGCAGTCGGTGCACGGCTCCTTGATCACCTTGCCCGCGCCGCGACACTGCGGACACGTGGTCTGCACCATGAAGAAGCCCTGGGCGTGGACGACCTGGCCCTTGCCGCGACACGCGGCGCAGGCCTCGGGCTTGCTGCCGGGCGCGGCGCCGCTGGAGCTGCAGGTCGTGCACGCGATCTCGCGCGAGACCTTGACCTCCTTGGTGGCGCCCCACACGGCCTCGGGGAACGTGAGTCCGAGGTCGACGCGCAGATCCGCGCCGCGCGCCGCGCGCCGGCCCTGCCCGCGCCCGCCCAGAAAGTCTCCGAACAGGTCGCCAAACGCCGAGAAGATGTCCTCGACGCTCGAGAACCCCGCGTTGCCGCCCGCCGCGGCGCCGCGGATGCCGTCGAACCCGTACCGATCGTAGCGCGCGCGCTGATCGTCGTCGGACAGCACCTGGTAGGCGTTGGATGCCTCCTTGAACTTGTCCTCGGCGTCCTTGTCGTTGGGGTTGTGATCCGGGTGGTACTGCTTGGCCAGCCGGTAGTACGCCTTCTTGAGATCGGCGGCGTTGGCCTGCCGCTCGACGCCCAGCACCTCATAAAGATCACGCATCTGAGGGTCGCCGATCGGCTGGGACTGCATACAAATCCTGCATGGTTGGTACGACGAAGAGAATCAGGGCCTTGGGTAAATCGGCAACCCGACGCTGTCAAGGTACCTGAGGGCACTGGCTCGTCCGGCGGCCCGCTGGCATATGGTCGGGTCGTGCTGCGGCCACACGACCTCGCGATCGGGGCGCCCGACGAGGCAGACGCCGGGCGACGCGCGGAGCGCCTGTTCGACGCCGCGGCGCAAACCGGGCTGGATCTCGGAAGGTTGGACGATGCCGGCCGCCGGATCGCGGAGCTGGCGTGCGGGTCCGCACCGTATCTCGCAACCTTGCTCACACGCGATCCTCACCGTCTGGTCAGGGTCGCGGCCGATCCCTACTTACGCCGCGAGAAGCCCCGCGAGATCCTCGCAGCGGAGGTCGCAACCTGGACCGCGGGCGCTCGCGATACCCCCGCGTTGCGTGCCGCACTCCGCCATGCGCGGGCCGACGAGCTGGTCCGGCTCGGCGTGCGCGAGCTCGAGCTCGGGCTCGACACCGAGGTCGGGCGCGAGCTGTCGCGGCTGTCCGACGCGTGCTTCGACGCCGCGATCGGGTTTCACGACCGCGAGCTCCGCGCGCGCTATGGACCGCCGCGCTACATCGATGATGACGGCCACGAGCGCGACGCGCAGCTCGCCGTGATCGGCATGGGCAAGCTCGGCGGCGAGGAGCTGAACTTCGCCTCCGACGTCGACGTCATCTACCTGTACTCCTCGGATCAGGGCGAGGCCGGAGCGCTATCGCTCCACGAGTACTTCGCGAAGCTCGCCACCTCGATCACCGCGGCGCTGTCGGAGGTGACCGAGGACGACATGGTGTTTCGCGTCGACCTGCGGCTGCGTCCCGAGGGTGCGAAGGGTGCGATCGCGAACTCGCTGGCGCAGATGGAGCGCTACTACGAGACGTTCGGCCGGCCGTGGGAGCGCCAGGCCTGGATCAAGGCCCGCGCGTGTGCGGGTGATCCGGCGCTCGGCGCCGAGGTGCTCGCGATGCTCCGCCCGTTCGTGTTTCCGCGGCTGGTCGCACCGACGGTGCTCGACGAGGTCCGCGATCTCAACCGCCGGATCAAGCGCGAGCTCGTCCGGCCCGTCAAACCAAGAGTGGAAGGGCCGGGATTCACTCCCGGCCCCGGGATCAACGCGGTCGAGGCCGGCTTCGATCTCAAGAACGGTGAAGGCGGCATCCGCGAGATCGAGTTCTTCGTCCAGGCGCTGCAGCTGATCCACGCCGGCAAGCAGATGTCGCTGCGTTGTCGTGGCACGCTGGCGGCGCTCGACGCGTTGCAGTTTGCCGGCCTCGTCACCGACGACGAACATCGCGCGTTGTGGCGCGCGTATCGCTGGCTGCGGCACGCCGAGCACGTGCTCCAGCTCGACGGTGGGTTGCAGACGCAGACCGTCCCCGAGGACGACGAGCGCCGCCTCGTGTTCGCGCGCCGGCTCGGCTTCGCGTCGGATGCCGCGTTCGCCCAGGAGCTCGCCCGCCACACCACCGAGGTGGCGCGACTGTTCGCGACGCTCGGAACCGACGATCGGGTCGACGATCTCGACTCCGCGTTCCTCCGCGGCGAGCTGTCCGAGGCCGACGAAGCACGTGCACTCGCGTTGCTCGGGTTCCGTGATGTCACCGCCGCCCGCGCGGAGCTGGCGCGCGCCCGGCGCAATCCCGGCTCGCCGATGGCACCGGGCGCCAGCGAGCGCCACGCGCGGATCGGCGCGACCCTGCTGCGCGAGATCGCCGCCTCGGCAGATCCCGATCAGGCACTGCGGTTCCTCGGCGATCTGATGGCGCGGCGCGGCGCCGCGTGGTCGATCTGGGCGCTGATCGACGACACGCCGGCGATCGCGCGGCTGCTCGGCTCGATCCTCGGTGCCAGCGTGTACCTCGCGCGCATGCTGGTCGAGTCACCGGAGCTGATCGATCTGCTGGTCGAGCTCGGGCTGACGTCGCCGTCGCGCGAGCTCGTCCAGCTGACCGCCGAGCTGACGCGCAAGCTCGCGACCGCCGATCCCGCCGATCCGGAGGCGACCTGGAGCTCGCTCGCGGAGGTCAAGAACGGACACGTCCTGCGAGTCGGGCTCGCCGACTTCGCGGGCACGCTCGACGCGATGGCGGTCTGCCACCAGCTGACGCCGATCGCGGAGGGTTGCCTCGAGCAAGCGCTCACGAGCGTCGCCGCGCAGCTCGCGACCCGATATGGCACGCCGCGCGGCAAGCTCGCCGTGCTCGGGCTCGGCAAGCTCGGCGGGCGCGAGCTCGGCTATGCGGCCGATCTCGACGTCGTGTTCGTGTTCACGACGCCGGAGGATCCGGAGGATCTCGAGCTCGAGCCGGAGGCGCTGCCCGCCGTCGACTGGTTCTCGCGGTGCGCGCAGCGGCTGCTCGGCGCGCTGCACCAGCGCACGCCGCGCGGCCGGCTCTACGAGGTCGACACCCGGCTCCGGCCCTCGGGCACCCGCGGGCTGCTGGTGACCTCGCTCGCGGGCTGGCGGCGCTATCACGCCGAGGACGCGCGGATGGGAACGGCAGGCGCTGACCAAGCTGCGACCGGTCGCTGGCGATCGCGCGCTCGGCGCCGAGGTCGAGCGGCTCGCCCACGACACGGTCTACGGCACGCCGCGCGACCCGCGCCACGTCGCCGACGAGATCATCCGCATGCGAGAGCGCATGGAGCGCGAGCTCGGGGGCGATCCCGGCGCGCGACGGACCAGCGCAGATCTGAAGCTCGGAGCCGGCGGTGTGGTCGACATCGAGTTTGCCGCGCAATACCTCCAGCTCGCGTTCGGACACGCGCACGCGGGCCTGCGCACGACGTCGACGCTCGCGGCGCTGCGAGCGGCCGCGGCCTGCGGCGTGGCGCCGGCGCACGAGATCGAGCTGCTCGATCAAGGCTATCGGTTCCTGCGCAGGATCGAGCATCGGCTGCGCGTCGTTCACGATCAGCCCACGCATCGGTTGCCCGAAAGCAAGGACGAGCTTGACAAGCTCGCGCGGAGATCCGGGTTTCCCGACGGTGCGGTGCTGCTGTCACACGTCGAGCGCTGGCAGCACGACGTGCGAGGCGCTTACCACCGCTTGTTGACTGCGTAGCATGATGCGCAGCCGCACCGCGTCACGCTGTGACGGTCGATCGTCACCTTTGTGCCGCTTGTGCTCGTCGACATGCGTTGGTACGAAGCAGAGATGGGCATTAAGAAGCTCGACTCCATCTGGTTGGACGGCACGCTCGTTCCGTGGGACAGCGCCACCGACCACTTGCTCGCCCATACAATGCATTACGGCGTCGGATGCTTCGAAGGGATCCGTGCCTACCAGCGCAACGACGGCCGCAGCATCATCTTCCGCCTGCGCGAGCACGTGGAGCGCCTGCTCGACTCGGCGCTGATCTGCACGCTGGACGTGCCGTACACCCGCGAGCAGATCGAGAAGGCGTGCGCCGAGGTCGTGCGCGCCAACAAGATGACGTCCTGCTACCTGCGCCCGCTGGTCTATCTCGGATACGGCGCGCTCGGCCTCGGCTCGCTCGAGCCGCCGGTGCGCACGATGGTCGCCTGCTACGAGTGGGGCGCGTACCTCGGTGACGACGGGCTCAAGAAGGGGATCAAGTGCATGATCTCCGGGTTCACCCGCGCGAACGGCAATGCGGTCATGAACAAGGGCAAGATCTGTGGCCAGTACGTGACGTCCGTGCTCGCGAAGCGGATGGCGATCAAGAGCGGCTTCGAGGAAGCGCTGATGCTCGATCCGCAGGGCTACGTCGCCGAAGGCACGGGCGAGAACATCTTCGTGGTCAAGCACGACGTCGTCCGCACCCCGCCACAGTCCGCCGCGATCCTGTCGGGCATCACGCGCGACACCGCGATCCAGTTGCTGCGCGAGCAAGGCATCGACGTCCGCGAGGAGATGGTCGCGCGCGACGAGCTGTACACCGCCGACGAGGTGTTCCTCACCGGCACCGCTGCCGAGATCACGCCGGTCCGCGACATCGACCACCGCAAGATCGGACGCGGCGAGGCGGGTCCGGTCACCCGGCGCCTCCAGGAGTCGTTCTTCTCGATCGTGAAGGGCGCCGATACCAAGCACGACCACTGGTTGACCTACATCTAAACGCGATCCCGGGACCCCGGGGCTGCTAAGCTGTCGCCGTGGAGCCGGGCACCGTACTCCTGGGCAAATACCGGGTCGAAGAGGTCCTCGGTGTTGGCGGCATGGGACGCGTCGTGCGTGCGGCGCACCTGTATCTCCAGCAGTCGGTCGCGATCAAGGTGCTGCTGCCGAACATGGCGGAGAGTCCCTCGACCGTGGCGCGGTTCCTCCGCGAGGCCCAGGCAACGGTCCGGCTGCGCAGCGAGCACATCGCCCGGGTGATCGACGTCGGCACGATGCCAGACGGTCTCCCGTTCATGGTGATGGAGTACCTCGACGGCAACGACCTCAACCAGATCCTCCGCCACCACGGACCGCAGTCGCCCGCGATCGTGTGCGATCTGATGCTGCAGGCGTGCGAGGGCATGGCCGAGGCCCACTCGATCGGCATCGTTCATCGCGACATCAAGCCGTCCAACTTCTTCATCACGCGCCGTCCCGACGGCTCGATGCTGCTCAAGATCCTCGACTTCGGGATCTCGAAGGCGTCGATCGGGGTCAGCGAGCTGACCGGGACGCAGACGATCGTCGGGACGCCTACGTACATGGCGCCGGAGCAGATGCGCACCGCGCGCTCGGCAGACCACCGCAGCGACATCTGGTCGATGGGCGTCGTGATGTACCAGCTACTCACCGGGCGCCCGCCGTTCTCCGGCGAGAGCTACGCCGAGCTCGTGCTGAAGGTCGGTGGCGAACCACCCGAGCCGATGCACGTGACGCTGCCGCCCGGGCTCGGTGAGGTCATCCTGCGCTGCCTCGACAAGAAGCCCGAGCTGCGGCCGCAGAACGTCGGCGAGCTCGCTCGATCTATCGCGCCGTACACCACCGATCCGCAGGTCGCAGCAGCGGGCGCCACCCGCGCGACGCGGAT
Source organism: Kofleriaceae bacterium (assembly GCA_037720695.1). Classification (GTDB taxonomy): domain Bacteria; phylum Myxococcota_A; class Polyangia; order Haliangiales; family Haliangiaceae; genus JABFXX01. Next base: position 98,491 of record JBBJLY010000002.1, read on the forward strand.
CCTCCAGCCTCGCACGTCGCACCAGCCTCTCTCGGTCGCGGCCGTCGGCGGGCTCGCGACACTGCCCCCTGCCCCGCTGTCGCCCGCCCAGCTCACCCCGCCAGGCTGGCCACCGACCAATTCGAGCGTGTCGCATGGTGCCGGTCAGGTCACGCACCAGACCCGCACCGGTCGCGGCTGGATGATCTTCGGGATCGCCACGCTGTGCATCCTCGCCGGTGCGGGTGGCTACATCGCCAACGAGGTGATGGGCGAGGATGGCGCCACCGCCCACGCTGGCGAGCCGCGCGTGATCGCGCCGCCACCGAAGGACGAGGTTCCGCTCGATCCACCGCCGCCACCATCGCGCAAGCCCGAGCCGGCGGTCGCCGCGCCGACCGCGCCGATCGAGCCGACGTTCCCGGCACCGACGCCGAAGCTCGAAGCGAAGCCGATCGCGAAGGCCGACCCGAAGCCCCTGGCGGTCGACAAGCCGAAGCCGATCGCGAGCAAGCCCAAGCCCATCGCGTCCAGGCCGAGGCCAACGGCGAAACCGACCACGAAGCCGAAGCCCAGGCCGGGCGAAGGCCTGTTCGACTCGCGCAAGTAGCCGCTATCGATCGGTAGCGAACACCATCGCGGGCGGCGTCCGCACGACCTGATCGACGAGCGACAGGAGCTCGCGGATCCGGAACGGCTTCTGGATGCAGAGGTCGGTGCCGAGCGCGAGCTGCTCGCCCTCGCACATCCGGTCGAACGCGGTGATCAGCACGGTCGGGATCATCGCGAGGAATGGATCGCGGCACTGCTGGGCGCGAAACTCGATCCCGTTCATCCGCGGCATCATCAGATCGAGGATCACGAGTTGCACGCTCTCGTGCTGCAACAGCTCGAGCCCGTCGATGCCGTCGGCCGCACAGATCACGCGATAGGACGCCGCGCCGAGCACACGCTCGATCGACGCGCGGATCGACGGATCATCCTCGACTACCAGCACGGTCGGACGCGGCGGAATGCTGGCCAGGCTCGAGCTCGCGGTCGGCAACGTGAACGAGAACCTCGCCCCGCGCCCGGCCTCCATCACGCCCCACACCCGGCCGCCGTGGGCCTCGACGAGCTTCTTGACGAGCCACAGGCCGATGCCGCGATCGATCGTGACCACGGCCTCCGTGACCTCCGTCGCGATCACGATCGTGTTGCCGCGGTGCGCCGCCGACAGCGTCACGGTCCCGTCGACCGGCGCGCACCGCAGGGCGTGGCACAGCAGGAGCGACAGGATCTGGCGCACGGCCTCGAGGTCCGCCGTCACCATCGCATCGTCGGGGACCGCGCCGAGCTGCAGATGCTGCTCGCGCCGCTCGGCGATCCCGGCGTGGCGAGCAAGGCTATCGCGCAGCAGCACGCCGACATCGAAGTCACCGAGCACCATCGCGACCGGCACCTCGTCGAGCTCGAACCCGCCGAGCCCGACCAGATCATCGACGATGTCGGCCGCCGACGCTTCGGCGAACAGGAACGGTGTGTACGGGCAGCGCGCGCGGGCGAGCGGCAGCGACGACGAATCGATGACGATCAGATCGACGTGCGGTCCGTCTTCCGGCATCTCGAGCTCGAGTGGCGCGAGCTCGCAACGCATCCCACCCTGCTCGACCAGTGCTTGAATCGCGGCTGCGTGGAGTCGCGAGCTCTCGACGTGATGAACGCGGACGCGCCGTGTTGTCATACCCCGCCCAACGGTAAGCGACGGAGGGCCTCGTGCACCAGGAACCGTTTGGCGCGAGACGTCGGCCAAACGGCTACACCGGTGCATTACCGCGCTAGGTCGGGTCGACGTCGCGGCCCTGGCGAACGACGTCCCGGCCTAGAAATTTCCACCAAACACGACGCCTCCTCCACTGCGCTCCGGTACCGGTGCGATGTACGTGCGCTTCGGTGCAGTCACGTAAAGCACCACGCCACCGGCGATCGCGACCCCACCGAGGATCGCGATCACGGTGGCGGTGTTGGCGCGGCTGCGGGCAGCCTGCGTCAGCTCGAGGCCGGTCGCATTGCACATGTTTGTTACACCCATGCAGTGCGTCTCGAGCGCGTCGTGGTAGCTGCTCCGCGCGTCGAGCGTGACGTAGCCCGCGACGCCGACACCGATCACGCCAGCGCTCGCGATCACGACGCCCGCGATCCTGCGGCCGCGACCTGGATGGGCATCGGCCACCGGCGCTGCGATCGGTTCGGGCTCGAGCTCGGCCGGGGTCGGGGCTTCGAGCTCGAGCGCGATCTCGCTCGAGCCACCGCGCTCGAGCGGCACGGTCCGCTTCCGCGGCGCGCCCTTCACCCGGTACTCGATCTCGTGCGGTCCCGGGTCAACGCGCAGCTCGGTGCCGAGATCGCTCCCCTTCAAGGCCTTGCCGTCGAGCTTGACCCGCACCTTACCGACGTCGGCGCCTTCGGGCAGGGTGATGGTCAGCCGCGGCACCTCGGGATCGAGGACGTCGATCAGCTGGCGGATCTGCGACGCGCGATCGTCCTTGGTCTCCTTGGCCATGGACTCGGCATCGCTGTACCAGCGATACGCGCGCGACAGCTTGCCCCACTCCTCGAAGCATCGGGCGGTGTTGAGCTTCACGCCGATGCCGGGGTCGAGCTTGTCGCTGTTCTCGAACGCGGCGCACGCTTCGGAGTACTGCTTCTCCGCGAGCAGCTTCTTGCCCTTCTTGAACAGCGCCTCGGCCTTGGGCTCGGCGAGGGCTGGGCTCGCACATGCGAGCACGGCAACGATCGCGAGGAGCTTCACGGCATCACCTGGATCACGCCGCTGTCGAGGAAAGCGATCGCGAACGGCGCGCCGCCGAGGCGGACATCACCCATCGCGAGGTTCGGAAACCCGCCTTGCATGCTGCCGGCGCGCAGCGAGTACAACTTGCCGGGCTCGAACGCGTCGGGCGGTAGCTCGAGCCGGGGCTCGAGGCCGGTCGCGACAAGCCGGGTCGTCAGCGTGAGCGCCGTGGTTTCCGCGTTCGGTACCAGCTCGTTGACCTGGACGAAGTACAACGAGTTGGTCGTGCTGTCCGGCACGAACGTGACGATCGCGGTGCGCGTCGGCTTCGGGATCGCGATGCCGTCGGTCGACAGCGAGCGACCATCGAGCGTGATCAACTCGGGGAGGCCGGCAGGTAGGCTGACGTCGAACGTGCCTGTGGGGTCGGTCGTGCGCTGCACCATGAGCGCGGCGAGGGTGACCGGGATGCCCGCCGACGGAGGCGTGTAGATCCGCGTGGCGGTCGAGGTGAAGTTGAACACCGCCTTCCAGTCGCGCCCGACGAACGGGTTGCCGTACGTGATCGGGATGATCGCCGCTGGATCGGTCGCCGGGATCGCCGCGGCGTTGAGCTGCGGGCCGCGCTCGTCGTGCAGCGCGTACCCCGGCGCCGCGAACACGTGCCACGCCATCGAGATCGTCGGGACCGCGGGTCGGGCCGCGCTGAACCGCGCGACCGCCGCCGGCGGATCGAGGTCCGCCATGAACGCACGGTCCTGCGCGATCGAGGTCAGCGCGCCGGTGATCGTGTCGGTCCCGGTCTGATCGAAGCCCGGTAGATCGAGCGCCCCGAGCAACGTGCCACTGACGTAGCGCAACACGAGCACGGCGTCGGCTGCGGTCAGCCGCTCGAGCGGACGGTTGTTGAGCGGGTTCATCGACGCGAACGGAAACGCGACCGGTCCGATGGCGGTGACGCCGGTCGCCGGTGCGGGCAACTCGAGCGCGGCGAAGTCGCGGTATGCCCACGCGCCGACCGTGTACACGCGGATCAGCTCGCCGACGTACGGCGTATCGAGCGTCAGGGTCGCGGTGACCGTCGCCCCCATCGGTGCAGGGGTGGCGTTTGGATGCTCGAGCAGCGCGTAGTCACCCAGCAGGTGCGCGTTCGGGTACTGCCAGAACAGCTCGGGTGCGACGCCGGGCAAGGTGAAGCGTACGGGGGGCGTGGCGCTGCGGATGTCCGCGCTGAACGTTCCCCCCGCGGCGGTGGCGGCGATCGGGACATACCCGGTGGGCGCAGCCTGGTCCGGAACCAGGTAGCTCGCGATCTCTCCCGTGAGATCTGCCGGCGTGCGGATCACGGTCGCGCCGATCGATACCCGCTCCAGCCCGAGGCTCACGCCGGTGCGTTCGTCGGTGGTGGTGTCGAGTCCCGCGAGCTGCGCGCACCCGGCGAGCACTGCGAGGCCGGCGACGAGCGAGGTCCGGTGCATCACCAAAAATCGTACACGCGATCGCAGGCCCGCGCCCTACTTCTCGTCGCCGGCGTCGGGTTCCTCACCCTCAACGCCAGCACCGGAACCAGCACCGGAGCCAGCACCACCGCCGTCGTCGCGGCGCCAGAACCGCAAGCGCGACCGCGAATCGCGCGGCGTCTCGGGATCGTCCTCGCGCGGCGTCTCGCGCGGATCACGCGGCTCGCCAGCTTCCTTGCCGTCCTTCGGCGGCTGCGTGGTGCGCTTCAGCCGCACGCTCGCCTTGACGTCGGGCTCCGCGCCCGTGAACCGATCGCCGTTCGGGATGAACCGGATCTCGGTCTTGATCTCGAACGACAGCGTCGTCAGGATCTTCGCGATCTCCTCGGTCACGTTCATCGTGGTGAGGAACTCGCGGGTCTCGCGCGCGATCACCTCGAACACGCGATCCTTTGCGGAGTCGGCGGACGATGCGATGTAGCCGGCGACCTCGGGCAGGTTATCGCGCGCGAGCTTGCGAATGCCTTCCTCGGTCGAGAACACCGCACCCATGCCGGCGGCAAATGTCTTCTTCACCAGCTCCGGCACCAGGGCCTCGAGACGCTGCCGGAGCGTGTCGGGGAGCCCGTCGCCGTCGCGATCGCGATCGCGCGGGTCTTTCGGCAGATCTTTCGGAGCAGCTTGGCCGCGGGTCTGTCCTGGGGTGCCCGGGCTGTCCGCGGGTGGGTCGTCGTCGGCCATCGATCCTGGCGTACCCCCGATCCGTGGCGGGATCAATGTCCGGGCTGGTATCCTCGCCAAATGGCGGAGCCACAGCGGGCACGGGCGGAGACTGGCGAGGAACCGCCAGCCCCACCCACGCGACGCGACCCCACCGCCAGCGACTCCGTGGCGACGCTCGCGCACGAGCGACGCCGCTACACGCGCGACAAGGAATCGCGCCGGCCGCCACTACGGATCCGCAGCTGGCGCGCGTATCTCACCACGTTCCGCGTGATCGGCGGCTACCTGTGGCTGCGGATGCGCGCACGCTGGCACTCCGATGCGTGGGTCGAGCACAAGCTCCGCGCGCTGCACCTGCGCAACGCGCGCCGGATCGAGCGCACGATCGTCGGACTCCAGGGCCTGTTCATCAAGGTCGGCCAGCTGATCTCGATCATGACGAACTTCCTGCCGGAGGAGTTCCGTCGCGAGCTCGAGGGGCTCCAGGATGCGGTGCCGCCGCGGCCCTACAAGGACATCGAAGCCCGTCTGCGCGAGGAGCTCGGGCAGGCGCCGTGCGACGTGTTCGCCCAGCTCGAGGAGCGGCCGATCGCCTCGGCCTCGATAGGTCAGGTCCACCTCGCGCGGCTACACGACGGGACCAAGGTCGCGGTCAAGGTGCAGTACCCCGACATCGAGCAGATCGTGCGGGCGGACCTTCAGACGCTACGCCGGATCTTCCGCATCATCGGCTGGTTCATCCCGTACCAGGGGCTCGACGAGCTGTACCGCGAGATCCGCTCGATCATCATGGAGGAGCTCGACTATCGCGCCGAGGCCGACAACGCCGATGCGATCGCGGCGAACTTCACGGGCCGCACCGATGTCGCGTTTCCGACGGTGGTCCGCGAGCTGTCGACCCAGCGCGTGCTGGTCACCCACTTCGAGAAGGGCTGCAAGATCACCGACAAGGCGGGCGTCAAGAGCCTGGGGCTCGATCGCGGCCAGCTCGCCCGCCAGGTCGTCGAGATCTACTGCCAGCAGATCTTCACCGACGGCGCATATCACGCCGATCCGCATCCCGGGAACTTGCTCGTTCGACCCTCCGAGGTCGCCGGCGATCCGCCGACGATCGTGTTCCTCGATTTCGGCGCGGTCGCCGAGATCCCGGCCAACGTGCGCGCCGGCATCGTCGAGCTGATCCAGGGCGCGCTGATGCGCGACACGCGGCGCATCGTCAACGCGATGAAGCAGATGGGCTTCGTCGCGCGCGGCGCCAACGAGCACATGTTCGAGCAGGTGATCGAGTACTTCCACGAGAAGTTCCAGGAGAACATCTCGCTCGATTCGCTGAACCTGAAGGACATCAAGTTCGATCCGCAGAAGGGCCTCGAGAGCGTGGCCGACCTGCGGAAGATGGATATCTCGCTGCGCGAGCTGTCCGAGAACTTTCACATCCCGAAGGAGATCATCGTGCTCGAGCGCACGCTGCTGCTCCTGATGGGGCTGTGCACCGAGCTCGACCCGACGCTTAATCCGATGACCGTGATCCGGCCCTACCTCGAGCGGTTCGTGCTCGGCGACGAGGGCGACTGGTCGCAGCTGCTGATGGACACGTCGAAGGATCTCGTGATGTCGGTCACCGCCCTGCCCGCCGACATCCGCAAGTTCATGCGCGCCGCCCACGCTGGCGAGCTGTCGATCAAGTTTCGCAACATCGAAGCACCGGCCCAGCTGATGTACCGCCTCGGGCACCAGTTCATCTTTGCGGGCGTCGGGATCGCAGGTGCCGCGCTCGCCGTGATCCTCGAAGGTCGTGGCGAAGATCATCGCGCGGTGTGGGGCTGGTGGACCGCGCGGATCGCCGGGATCCTCCTGGTGTGGAGCTGGTGGTCGTCGCGCAACCTACTCCGCAAGCGCTGAGCGCTGTGCAACGCTCGTACAGTGGGAGGATAACTCTCCATCGTTGGCGCGGCGTGCAAACGGCCAACTCCCCTGATCTGTTGAGCCACGATCTGGACCCGGTTTTGCTGCGCTATCTGCGCATGAGGGCCATCCTGTTTCTAGCCACGATCTTGCTCGCCGCGTGCTCGGTGGGAGAATCCGACTCGAGCCTGTACTTGACAGGCACCGAGGAAGGAGCGCTGACGACTGCGCTCGGTGCGAAGGAGTGCATGGGGAAGAAGGTCCTCGTGTGTCACGTCCCACCGGGCAATCCGGCGAACGCGCACACGATCTGTGTCGGCGAGCCCGCAGCTGATCCGCACGTCGCGCAACATGGCGACACGCTCGGCGCGTGCGCGACCGAGCCCTCACCGCCGCCCGAGGAGCCGCCGCCGCCCGACGAGCCGCCGACCGAGCCGCCGCCGCCCGAGCCGACGCCCGTCACGTAGCGCGATCGCCACGGCCGCACGGAGCGAACCGCGATCGATGAGCGGTAAGCTCCGGGCATGGCAGATTCGCGACCGCGCCTCGTCGTGCGCGAGCTCCGGAAGACGGACCTCCGCGCCGTTCAGGAGATCCAGCGCAAGTCGTTCCCGATGATCGACGCGTGGACGCGCGAGCAGTTCGAGTCCCAGCTCGCGATCTTTCCGGAGGGCCAGATCGGGATCGAGATCGATGGCCTGCTGGTCGCGACCTCGTCCTCGCTGATCGTTGACGAGGAAGACTTCGGCGCGTACCACACATTCGACGAGGTCAGCGACAAGGGCTTCATTCGCAATCACGATCCCGAGGGCGACACCTTGTACGGGATCGACATCGCGATCGATCCGAAGCATCGCGGCGTCCACTTGACGCGGCGGATCTACGAGGCGCGCAAGGAGCTGGCGCGCCAGCGCAACCTGCGCGCGATCCTGATCGCCGGCCGGATCCCCGGCTACGCGAAGCAGGCGGACAAGATGTCGGCCGAGGAGTACGTCCGCCGCGTCGTGCGCAAGGATCTCAAGGATCGAGATCCGGTGCTGACCAGCCAGCTGTCGCAGGGCTTCGCGATCCGCGCGGTGCTGAAGGACTACCTGCCCTCGGATACCGAATCGATCGGCCACGCAGTGTTCATGGAGTGGCTGAACCCAGAGCACCATCCGATCGACGCGCCCGCCGCGACGCGCACGGTCCGGGTCGCCGCGGTGCAGTACCAGATGCGGCCGATCACCACGTTCGAGGAGTTCGCCCAGCAGTGCGAGTTCTTCATCGATACCGCCTCCGAGTACCGGATGGACTTCCTGCTGTTCCCCGAGATGGTCACGAACCAGCTCCAGGTGCTGGTGCAGACCACCGACTCGTCGACCACCGCGCGCCGCCTCGACGAGTTCACGCGTCGCTACGTCGAGCTGTTCATCAAGATGGCGATGAAATACAACCTCAACATCATCGGCGGCACCCACCTGACCGTCGAGGGTGACAAGCTTTACAACATCGCGTCGCTGTTCCGGCGGGATGGTTCGGTCGAGAAGCAATACAAGCTGCACATCTCGCCGTCGGAGACCAAGTGGTGGGGGGTGTCTGCGGGTGACGAGGTCCGCGTGTTCGACACCGATCGCGGCAAGATCTCGATCATGATCGGCGACGACGTCGCGTATCCCGAGCTCGCACGGATCGCGACCGGCAAGGGTGCGAACCTCCTGTTCGTGCCGTTCAACACCGACATCCGCTCGGGATACATGCGGATCCGTTCGTGCGCGCAGGCGCGGTGCATCGAGAACGGGATGTACGCCGTGCTCGCGGGGCCGATCGGTAACCTGCCGTTCGTGCAAGGCGCCGACATTCACTACGGCGAGGCATGCATCCTGACGCCGTGCGATGTCCCGTTCGCGCGCGATGGCGTCGCCGAGGAAGCCACGCCGAACGTCGAGACCATGGTCGTGCACGAGCTCGACATCGAGGTGCTGCGCCGCAACCGGCTGGTCGGCACGCTGCGCACGTGGCTCGATCGACGGCCGGAGCTCTATGCCGTGCGCTACACGGAGCGCGGCCGGAAGAGCGAGGTCTAGATGGCGGAGTATCGCAAGCTCGACAACGGCCTCGCCGTGCACCGCACCGCGGCAGAGCACGTGGCGCAGCTCGCCGCGCTGCAGCAGGTCGTGTTTCCGACGCTGGCGCCGGAGCAGCGATTCGAGGCGCGACACTACCTGCGCCACATCGAGCAGTTTCCGGCAGGCCAGTACTGCGTGCTCGATGGCGAGCGGGTCGTCGGGATGACGTCAACCGTCCGGCTGGACTTTGACTTCGATCACCCGGACCACACGTTTGCGGACATCACCCAGGGGGGCTGGCTGACCTCGCACCAGCCAGCTGGCCGCTGGCTGTACGGCGCCGACGTTGGCACGCATCCAGAATATCGACGGCGCGGGATCGCGCGCGCGCTGTACGCGGCCCGGCACGACACCGTGCACCAGCTCGGGCTCGCCGGTCAGGTCACCGTCGGTATGCCGAGCGGCTACGGCGCGGTCAAGCAGCTGATGACCGCGGAGGCCTACCACGGCGAGCTGGTGTCGGGCGCGCGCAGCGATCCCACGATCTCGGCGCAGCTCCGGATCGGGTTCGAGCTCCGGCAGCTGGTGGCCGGTTACATCGACGATCCGGTATGCGACGGTTATGGCGTGGTGCTCGTGCTGCCTGCCCAACGCGAAGTGAGGTTTCCATGACCGCGATCCGCCGCGTCACCCCGATCCCGGGACCGAACAGCCTCGCGATCCTCGATCGCAGGACCGCGGCCGTGGCGCGCGGACTGGCGCGCTCGACCGACGTCGTCATCGCACGCGCCGAAGGTGCGCTCGTCCACGACGTCGACGGCAACACGCTCGTCGATCTCGCCGGCGGGATCGGGATGATCGCCGCCGGTCACTGCCCGCCGACCGTCAGCGCCGCGATCGCCGAACAGGCGCAGCAGTTGATCCACGCGTGCGCCCTGGTCGCGACCTACGAGCCGTACATCGCGCTGTGCGAGGTCCTGAACGAGATCACGCCGGGCGCGTTTCCGAAGAAGACGCTGCTCGCAAATAGCGGCGCGGAGGCGGTCGAGAACGCGGTCAAGATTGCGCGTGCATTCACCCGGCGCTCCGGCGTGCTGTGCTTCGAGGGCGGCTACCACGGGCGCACGCTGCTGACGCTCAGCCTGACCAGCAAGTACGGGCTGTTCAAGCAAGGCTTCGGCCCGTTCGCGCCGGAGATCTATCGGATCCCTGCGCCCAACCTCTACCGGCGTCCCGATGGAATGTCCGAGGACAGCTACGTCGGGTCCTGCATCGTGGCCCTCGAGCGCGCGCTGATCGCCCAGGTCGATCCCGCCGCGCTGGCGGCGATCATCATCGAGCCGGTGCAAGGCGAGGCCGGCTTCATCCCGATGCCGCACCGGTTCTTGCGCCGGATCCGCGAGCTTTGCACGCAGCACGGGATCGTGATGATCGTGGACGAGGTCCAGACCGGGCTCGGCCGCACGGGCAAGCTGTTCGCGATCGAGCACGCGGGTGTCGTGCCAGATCTGATCACGACCGCAAAGGCGCTCGGCAGCGGGATGCCGATCAGCGCGACCACCGGACGCGCCGACATCATGGACGCGCAGGACGTCGGCGGCGTCGGTGGCACGTACGGTGGCAGCCCGGTCGCGTGTGTCGCGGCGGTCGCGGCGATCGAGCTGATCCGGCAGCCCGCGTTCCTCGCGCATGCAAACCACATCGGCAACGTGATGCGCACCGAGCTATTGCGCATGCAGGAGCGTGGTCGCTTGATCGGGGACGTCCGCGGCGAAGGGCCGATGCTGTTGATCGAGCTGGTGGCCGATCGCCAGACCAAGGAGCCCGCGGCGAGTCATGCGCTGGCCGTGATCAAGCGTGCGGTGGCCCAGGGTGTCGTGCTGATCCGCGCCGGCCTATATTCGAACTGCGTGCGGTTCATGCCGCCGCTGTCGATCACGGAGGACCAGTTGCGCGAAGGCCTGGCCGTGGTCGGTGAGGCGATCCAGCACGTCGAGGAGCACGGCCCATGAGAACCCAGCAACTGCTCGACAACCAGTGGGTCGACGCGATCGACGGCGGGCGGTGGGACGTGATCGATCCGGCCACGGAGGAGGTGGTCACGAGTGTCCCGTTCGGCGGCGCCCAGGATGTCGCGCGTGCGGTCGACGCCGCGCATCGCGCGTGGCCCGCGTGGCGCGCTCGGACCGCCTACGATCGCGGCGCGATCCTGACCGCCGCTGCGACGCTCATGCGCGCCCGGTGCGAGCCGCTCGGCGAGCTCACCGTGCGCGAGTCCGGCAAACCGTTGGCCGAGGCGGTTCGCGAGTGGCAGATCGCGGCGGACCTGTTCGACTGGTACGCGGAGGAAGGCAAGCGGGTCTACGGCTACACGATCCCGTCGCGCGTCGCGACCAAGCGGATGCTCGTGCTGAGGGAGCCGATCGGCGTCGTCGGCGTGATCACCGCGTGGAACTTCCCCGCGTACAACCCTGCACGCGCGATCGCCGCCGCACTCGCCGCGGGCTGTTGCGTGGTCGTCCGGCCGGCAGAGCTGACGCCGCTGTCGGCGATGGCGATGGCCGACGCGCTGGTCGAGGCCGGGCTGCCGCCGGGCGTGCTCTGCCTGGTCAATGGCGAACCGGTCGCGATGGGCCAGGCGATGCTCGATCACCCCGAGCTCCGCAAGATCTCGTTCACCGGCAGCGTGCCGGTCGGCAAGCTGCTGATGGACGGCGCATCGCGCACGATGACCCGGCTGTCGCTCGAGCTTGGCGGCAACGCGCCGGTGCTGGTGCTGCCCGATGCCGACATCGAGGCGGTCGCGCGCGCTTCGGTGTCGGCGCGGTTCCGCAACGCCGGCCAGGTCTGCGTGTCGCCGCAGCGGTTCTTCGTCGAGCGCTCGCGGCTGGCGCGGTTCGAGGAGATCGTGGTCGAGGAGACCCGCAAGCTGCCTGTCGGCTCCGGGATGGACGGCACGACCCGGATCGGCCCGATGATCAGCGAGCGCCATCGCGAGCGGGTCGAACGGCTGATCGCCGCGACGACCGCGGCCGGGGCCAAGGTCCGCACCGGCGGCACGCGGCCCCCGCGGCCCGGTTACTTCCTCGAGCCCACCGTGCTCGGCGAGGTCACGGCGACGATGCCGGCCTTCACCGACGAGGTGTTTGGCCCGCTGTTCGCGATCTCGACGTTCGACCAGCTGGACGACGCGATCGCCGCTGCGAATCGCACCAGCTACGGGCTTGCCGCGTACGTGTTCACCAACGACCTGCGCGCGGCGATGCACGCGTACGAGCACCTCGAGTTCGGCATCATCGGCGTCAACGAGTGGGCACCTCACGCGACCGAGGCGCCGTTCGCCGGTCGCAAGGACAGTGGCCTTGGCCACGAGTCGGGGCGCGAAGGTCTCGCCGACAACCTCGAGACCAAGCTCGTCAGCTTCGGCGGCGTCACGTGACATGGCGACCACGTTCGACGACAACACCGCGCCCTGGCTGATCGACGCGCCCGCCGACGAGCCCGCGCCGCCGCTCGACCGCGACCTCGAGGTCGACGTCGCGATCATCGGCGGTGGTTTCACGGGCGTGTCGACCGCCTACCACCTGAGCAAGCAGTTTCCGGATCGCCGGATCGCGCTGCTCGAGGCGAAGCGGCTCGCGAACGGCGCGAGTGGCCGCAACGGTGGCCTGATGCTGAACGGGATCACGGTCAAGGATCAGGACCCGGACCTGATGGCGCGCGAGCACGCAGTGACCCGCGGTGCGATCGACGCGATCGAGGCGCTGATCCGCGAGCACGGGCTCGCCGTGCGGATCCGCCGCACCGGTTGCCTGCACATCTCGACCACCACACGGGCCGCCGAGGAAGCGCACGCCCGGACCGAGGAGCTCGCGGCACGCGGCGTTCCGGTGAAGTGGGTTGGCAAGACCGCGCTCGCGGTGCACGGCGCGGTCCTCGATCCGACCGAGGGCCTGCTGAACGGCGTCGATCTGATCCGCGCGATGCGCCCGCTGCTGGTCGCGCAGGGCGTCGAGATCTACGAAGCGACGCCGGTGATGCGGGTCCGCGAGGGCGCGACGATCGAGCTCTCGACGCCCACCCACACCGTGCGCGCAAAGGCGATCGTGCTCGCGACCAGCGGCTACACCCCGCGCCTCGGCTACTTCCGGACCGGCGTGCTCCCCGTGATCTCGCACGTGATCGGGACCGATCCGGTGCCGCCGGAGCTGCTCGCCCGCGCCGGGCTCGATCAGGTTGCCGGATTCTTCGACGATCTGCCGCGCCTCGCGTACTGCAGCGTGGACGACGATCGCCGCGTGGTGTTCGGCGGGGGCACGACCGCGGCGTACGGCTACCGGTTCGGCAACGCGACGACCTATGTGACACGTGACGGCGACGCCGCGACACGCGCGCTCCGGCAGTCGCTCGCGAGTTATCTGCCCGAGCTCGCGACCGTCCCGATCCGCCATCGCTGGAGCGGCCCGCTCGATCTGACGCTCGCGCGCCACTGCGCGATGGGCGTGATGGGCGCGCACCGCAACGTGTATTACGCGCTCGGGTACAGCGGCCATGGCATCGTGCTCGCGAACCTCGCCGGTCGCGTGCTGACCGATCTCTATGCGGGCAACCACGATCCGTGGCGCGACTGCGCGTTCTACATGAAGCAGCCCTCCGGGATCCCGCCCGAACCGATGCGCTGGGTGGGCTACCACCTCTACACACGGCTCACCGGTGGCTCGCCGTGGAAGCGACCGGCATGATTGCAGGTGAGGACGTGTCACACCGTCGGTGTGACGTCTGCGCAGCCCGTGCGTGCGCGCACAGTTCCTGAGATCTCCGAACACTACTGATTGCAAGGCTGAATCGCCCGCGAGCCTTGGCTAGCTTCGAGTTACGCGAACGGTTTGGTTCGTGCACGAGGCACACCGCATGCGAATGGACTCGCTCGAAGATCCCTGGCTGCTGCCCACTCGACAGGACGTGCTGCTCGGCCGTCCCGCGCTGGCCCCCGCGCGCCTACACCATCGTCGCGAGAGCACGTTCCTCGTGCTCTCGATGCTGTTCCTGGTCGCGACGGCCGCGATGCCGCTGCTCGGCGCGAGCCGGGTGATCGATATCGGCTACGCCGTGTCGACCGTCCTCGACCTGTCGCTTGCGTTCGCACCCGGACTCCCGATCGGCGTGCTCGCGTTCCCGGTCGCATTCCTCGCGATCAACCTCGTATGCGAGCTCTACGGTCGGCGGCGCGCCAACGCGCTGCTGCTCGTGGGCTTGATCGCGAGCTTCGGGATGGCGGGCCTGATGTATGTCGCGGATCTGCTGGACGGTGACACCGCTGCCTTCGGGATGGCGCTCGGGCTGACCGCCTGCTTCCTCGTGGCCCAGGTCGCGAACGTCGTGATCTTCGATGCGCTGCAGCGCCGGATGGCGGGTCGCCACGCGTGGCTGCGCAAGCTGGTGTCGACCATCCTCGCGCAGATCGGCGGCTGGGCCGCGTTCGCGTTCGTGCTGTACGCTTACGACGTCCGCGTCATCGGGCTCGAGCCCGCGCTGGTGACCGACACCGTGGTGTCGCTGGCGATCGGCTCGGCACTCTACGTCGTCGCGTTCACGCTCGTGGATCTGATCCCGTTCGCGATCGCGCGCAAGAGCCTGTCGCTCTACCTGCGCGTCGATCCGAGGCTGGACGATGAAGACGAGCTGGTGGCGGCGCCGAACAACGACGACGATCGCTCGTGGGATCGCCCGGTCGAGAAGCGGCTGGCGCCCGCGCTGATCGTCGAGCCGCCCGTGCGCAAAGCACCCGCGATGATCGTCGAGACGCCCGTCGAGACGCCCGTCGAGACGCCCGTCGAGACGCCCGTCGAGACGCCGGTGCCCGAGACGCTGCCTCGCATCGAGGTTCCGGTCACGCCCGCGGTGCTCGAGGCGCCGGTGCTGCTCGCACCGGCCAACGTCGAGGCGCCGGTCGCCGTGCCTGTCGTTGCCGAGGTCGCCGTGCCGGTCGTTGCCGAGGTCGCCGTCCCCGTCGTCGAGCCCGTGCTCGCGCCAGCCGATGTCGCGGAGCCGCCGCGCCGGATCACGGCCCCGATGGGCGCGATGGGCCGCCCGCGCCGCACGCGCAACTCGCTGCAGCCGTTCTCGTCCGCCGAGATGCGGTTCTTCACGGAGGGCGAGGAGCTGAGCGAGGTCGTCGAGGACCCGACGGCGATGCCCGGCCGCGTGTAGTCAGCGCCTCAGCAGCATCACGATCACGGCGATCGCGACGAGGAGTGCCACGCCACCCGCGACCAGCGCGAGGATCTTGCGCCAGTCCCTGGGTGACGAGCCGAACACGACGTCGGGTCGCTGACCGTGCACGATCGCGCGGTACGGCGCGCCGCGGTACCGGTACGCCATCACCCATGCAGGCAACGCGACCCGATCGGTCGCCTGGCTCTCGAGCAAGCACGCGACGTGGACGTTGCGGAACCGCCGCCCCGGGATGTGCTCCTCGATCCGGATCTTCGCCGTGGCCTCGATCGCGCGCTGGACGACTGCACGTGCCGCGCTGCGCTGGGCGTCGAAGCTCTCGAGCAGCTCGTGCTCCGGCGCCGGGTCGATCGAGACCGCCCGCGCGAGATCGTAATGTGGGACGAGCTGACGGCACTCGCCGTGATCGAGACCGCGCGAGGCCGGGACGCAGATCGACTCGAAGCGCATGGTCACGTGACCCGCGTGCGGCGCCCACGCCGAACGCTGCGAGTTAGCATCCGAGTCCGCGGTCCAGGTCACCGTGGCCTCCGCATTGACGATCCAGGCCGCCCAGCCGAGCGGCACCAGCGACTCGAGCACCGCCTCGTCACGCAGCGTGTTCGGCGCAAACCAGCCGCGCTGGCCGAGCCAGCCGCGCAGCGCGGTCTCGGCGGTCGAACGGTCGACGCCGAACGGGATCCGGAGCTGCGCGGTCTCCAGCGGATCGTCGGGCTGCTCGACGTGCATCGTCGCGGAGCAGAACCCGCAGCGCGGCGCCTGGACCGACGGGTCGAACGCGACCGCGGCGTTACATTCGTTGCAGCGCAGGATCTGGACGCGGGTCTGGCTGGGCGCGGGACCGCCGGTGCGCGGCACCGGCAGCGCACAGATCGCGCATCGCAGATCGCCGCGCTCGGCCGGGGTCTCGCAGCGACTGCACCGGGTCACGACGACATCCTGGTGTAGGCGATCAGCGCGATCGCGGCGACCACCAGCGCGATCACCAGGATGATCTTCCACCATGCGAGCGGCGCCCGACCCGACACCTTGCCGGTCTGCCCGTTGATCACGACGCGTAGCGCCGGCTTGTCCTCGCGATAGCGCACCGCGAACACCCAGACCGGGACCAGGATCGGATCGAGCGACTCCCATTCGACCGTGGTCCGCCAGGTCAGGTCGCTGTAGCTGTCGCCGGGCATGAACCGGCGCAGCCTCGCGCCGACCGCGTCGACCGCCTCTGCACGCGACAGCTTCTGGCATGCCGGAGCGTCGCGCGAGAACTCCTCGGTGATCCAGCCCGAGATCAGCGCCGGTGCGTAGCTGCGCAGCTGCCGGAGGTCAAACGGCTCGACGTTCGCGAGCTCGACGTTCGGTAGCCCGGCGGAGGCCGAGACGACGACGTCGGTGACGTAGCCGAGGTGACGGCCCGAGAGCGGCCGGTACTCGGTGCGCGTCACGGTGCGGGTCTCGGTCTTCGTGTTGCCTTGCGAGTCGCGGGTCGTATAGGTCTCGGTCTCGGTGTAGTGCTCGCCGATCTGCGCGTCGTAATCCGTGCGGGCGACCGCCGAGTACAGATACGCGGGCACGTAGACCCCCTTCATGTCCTGGACGCTCGCGCGCTTGATCGCCGAGTCGGCGAACAGCGACCGGTTGCCGAGCCAGGTATCGAGGTGGCGCTTCGCGATCGTGGCGTCGCCCGAGAACGTGACCACGAAGATCGGATCGGGCTGGTTCACGGCGGCGGGCCGCTCGACGAAGTTCGGGCTCGCGCAGTACGGGCAGGTCTGGGTCCGCACACCCTCGAAGGACAGCCCGGCGCCACAGTTCCCACACGCGAACGTCACGCCGCGCGCGTGATCGGATGCCACCTCCGTCATGGACGCCCTATCGTAACGCAGCGACGTCCTGGCGTGCCGTGCACACACCGCCCTTCACGGTGGAGTCTGCTGCCCCGGAGCAGCGCTGAAACTTGCGCATGTGTTACGAAGCAGCCGATCATTTGTCACGGGAACAGCGTGGCGCTTGGCCGCGTTGCTCGGAATGAGGTCGTACATGATTGCCGTCATTGGAAACGTACTTGCGGGGCTCGGGGTGATCAGTCTGTTCACGGCGACGTTGCGACTGACAAGGCCTGCCAAGCGCGCGTAGACTGGACGGGTGGTCAGCACCGTCCTGCCGCGCGTCGCGCGACCTCCGTCGGCCGACGAGCTCACCCTCGCCGATGTCGACGCGATCCGGCTGCTGCTCCGCGGCGAGTCGATCATCGACTGGCACCGGCTGTCGTTCGCCGATCACAGCGAGGTCGATCGGTTCCTCCGGCTGAACGAGTTCGACCCCGAGTCGGACGACGAGATGGGCCGGCTCGAGGACATCCGCGGCGACGCGGTCGACTACCTGTCGCGCGCGTTCGCGATGGCGATCCCGGATGAGGTCGCCGCGGACTTACCCGCCCGGGATCTGTTCCTGGTCGCGTCGAGCAGCGGCCCGCACCAGAAGTGGGCGTGTGTGGTGCTGAAGGTGATGCACATCATCCAGCACATCAACGGCCGCGCCGCGCTGCTCAAGATGTCGGTCTCGGACGAGATCATCTTCCGCGAGATCGAGCTCAAGGTGATGGCCGTGGTCGAGCAGCTGCGGGCCGCTGGCGCCCCGCTCGCGGAGTGGGAGTGGAGCCGCAAGCCCCACGACTCGCAGATCACGAAGCTGCTCGCGAAGCGGTCGTCGATCGCCGCCAACATCTACGACAAGCTCCGATTCCGCCTGATCGTGCCCCAGCAGGACGATCTGATCCCGATGCTCGCGACCCTGACGCGGCAGCTGATCCCGTTCAACTACGTCGTGCCCGGCGAGTCGCTGAACCAGCTCGTCGACCTCGCGGAGATGGTGCGCAAGCAGGCGCAACGGCGCGACGGCATCATCACCCCGACCCCGCCGCTCACCGTCAACGAGTTCTCGGGTCCCGAGTACCGGATCATCAACTTCGTCGCCGATCTGCCGCTGCGGATCGAGCGCATGCTACCGCGCGCAGATCACCCGGCCGATCAGACGCACGTCGTGTTCGTGCTCACCGAGTTCCAGATCGCCGACAAGGCGACCTCGATCCGCAACGAATCAGGCGCCTCGAGTCACGAGGCGTACAAGGCGCGCCAGCACGAACGCGTGCGGATGCGCCTGTTCCGCGACAAGGACGACCCGCTGCCGCCCGATTAGGCGTGATCAGGCGAGGTCAAACGTACTTGGTCAGCAGGAAGTAGACGCCCAAGACGACACCGACGAGGACGACCAGCGTCATGAGGAGACGCCCCCATCGGAGTTGCTTCACAGGTGCTCTGGCCATGGCACCGAAGCTACGGCAGGTTCGCTACCTGGGGCAAGCCGCGGTCAGGTTCGCGAACGTCTCGACCTTGGCACCGGCGGCGAGGGTCGCCGTGAACTTGAACGACTGCGCCTTGTCGCACAGCCCGTTCGTCTTGCCCCACTGGGCAGCGACCGTGACCGCCTGGCTCTTGCAGAGCGCCTTGGCCACGACCGGCGTCGCCTTCTTCCCCTTGAGCTTCGCGGTATAGTCGACCGCGGCAGGCGGGCTGACATCCTTGTCACCGGCTCTGGTGACGAGGCACTTCGGAGCATCTTCAGCCTTCGGCACGGCGGGCTGATCCGCGAGCGCAGGGGTTGCGAAGGCGGCTGCGAAGGCGATGGCAAGGAAGGGGGCAGCGATGCGGCGCATGGTGGTTCGACTCTACAGCGGTCGCGGGAATTCATCCTCTACCTGCCCGAAATTGCGGGTCGCGATGAGGGGTTGCACCCACTACACACAACGCCTGGGTCTCGTACTATTGGAGTCATGGTGATCCGCCTGTCGGACGATAAGAAGCCTCCGGACCGGAAACGGGACGGAGAGCGACAGACGGGCTTGGTGCTCGATGAACGAACGCGCACCAAGAAGCCCCCCATGTACAAGGTGCTGCTGCACAACGACGACTACACGACCCGGGAGTTCGTCGTGTGGGTCCTGCAGACCGTGTTTCACAAGAACGAGACCGACGCGGTCGCGATCATGAGCCACGTCCACACCAACGGGGTCGGGATCGCGGGCGTCTACACGTTCGAAGTTGCCGAGACCAAGGTCACGAAGACCTTGCACCTCGCGAAGGCCCAGCAGTTTCCGCTTCAGCTCTCGATCGAGCCGACCGACTAGGCACAGGGAGGTACGCACATGCTGTCACCCGAGCTTCAAGCCACGCTACAGCGCGCCGTCGATGACGTGCGCGGCCGTCGCCACGAGTACCTCACTCTAGAGCACCTGCTGCTGTCGATCCTCGATGATCCCAGCGGGGCCGACATCGTCGTCAAGTGCGGCGGTGACGTCGACGGCTTGCGCGGCGACCTCGAGCGCTTCCTCGAGGAGCAGGTCGACGAGCTGCCCGAGGGCGAGGAGTCCGGGCCCGACCAGACGCTCGCGTTCCAGCGCGTGCTGCAACGTGCGGCGATGCACGTCCAGGCCGCCGGGCGTCAGCAGATGACCACCGGCAACGTGATCGCCTCGATGTTCCGCGAGCGCGACTCGCACGCGGTCTACCTGCTCGAGAAGCAAGGCGTGTCACGGTTCGACGTCATCAACTACATCTCGCACGGCGTGTCCAAGGTCGACACCGGTGGTGGGCCCGTCGTGCCGCGGGCGCGCGGCGTGGAGGATGACGGCGCCGAGGACGGCAAGGTCGCCAACCCGCTCGAGAGCTTCTGCCAGGACCTCACCCAGCGCGCGCGCGATGGCAAGATCGATCCGCTGATCGGTCGCGCCGACGAGCTCGAGCGGATGATCCAGGTGCTGTCGCGGCGGCGGAAGAACAACCCGCTGCTGATCGGCGAGCCCGGCGTCGGCAAGACCGCGCTGGCCGAAGGGCTCGCGCTGCGGATCGTCTCCGGCGACGTTCCGGAGCCGCTGAAGGACAGCAAGCTGTACTCGCTCGACATGACCGCCGTGCTCGCGGGCACCCGCTACCGCGGCGACTTCGAGGAGCGCCTGAAGGCCGTGATGAAGGTCCTGATCGGGGACCCGAAGTCGATCCTGTTCATCGACGAGATCCACAACATCATCGGCGCCGGTGCCACCAGCGGCGGCACGATGGACGCCGCCAACATCCTCAAGCCGCCGCTGTCGAACGGCGAGCTGCGCTGCATCGGCTCGACCACGTTCAAGGACTATCGCCAGGCGTTCGAGCGCGATCGCGCACTGGCGCGCCGGTTCCAGCGGATCGATGTCGGCGAGCCCACGGTGCCGGAGGCGATCGAGATCCTGAAGGGTCTGCGCACCGTCTACGAGGAGCACCACGGCGTGAAGTACACCGATCCCGCGATCGAAGCGGCGGTCGAGCTGTCGGCGCGCCACATCACGGGCTCGCACCTTCCCGACAAGGCGATCGATGTGATCGACGAGGCGGGCGCGCGCGTGCGGCTGATGAAGCCCGAGCTGCGTCCCACCGAGATCCGGCCTCAGCAGATCGAGGAGATCGTGGCCAAGATCGCGCGGATCCCGACCCGCTCCGTGTCGACCGCCGACAAGAAGAAGCTCGGCGATCTCGAGGGCGATCTGAAGCAGCTGATCTTCGGCCAGGACAAGGCGATCGATCAGCTCGCGACCGTGATCAAGCTGTCGCGCGCGGGCCTCGGCAGCCCCGACAAGCCCACCGGCAGCTTCCTGTTCGCCGGCCCGACGGGCGTGGGCAAGACCGAGCTCGCGAAGCAGCTGGCCGCCACGCTCGGCGTCGAGTTCATCCGGTTCGACATGTCCGAGTACATGGAGAAGCACACGGTGTCGCGCCTGATCGGTGCGCCGCCGGGCTACGTCGGCTTCGATCAAGGCGGCCAGCTGACCGACGCGATCAACAAGCACCCCTACTCGGTCGTCCTGCTCGACGAGATCGAGAAGGCGCACCCGGACATCTACAACATCCTGCTCCAGGTGATGGACCACGCCACGCTGACCGACAACAACGGGCGCAAGAGCGACTTCCGCAACGTCGTCCTCATCATGTCGAGCAACGCGGGTAGCCGCGAGATGGCGCTCGGGAAGATCGGCTTCGGCGACTCGATCGCCGACAGCAAGGATGGCAAGAAGGCGCTCGAGCGCGTGTTCACCCCGGAGTTCCGGAACCGGCTCGACGCCACGGTGTTCTTCGACGCGCTGCCGGTTGACGTCATCCGCAAGGTCGCGCGCAAGTTCCTCGACCAGCTCGAGGGTCAGCTCGGCGAGAAGAAGGTGGAGCTCGAGATCAGCCCTGCCGCGATCGACTGGTTCGTCGAGCACGGGTACGACAAGGCGATGGGCGCGCGGCCGATGGCGCGGCTCGTCCAGTCCACGCTCAAGGCGCCGCTCGCGAACGAGATCCTGTTCGGCAAGCTCGCGAACGGTGGCACGGCGCTCGTCGATGTGAAGGACGGCAAGATCGACGTCACGTGCGAGCCGCGGCCGGACGAAGACGCGGCGAACTAGAACACACCTCCAAAAAAACCGTGATCGGGGCCGTTGACGTGATCGGACCCGTGACCGCGGCCGTGCACGGGAACGGGAACGTCCCCGTGACCGTGATCGGCACCGTGGACGATAGGACGCGACCGGTGACTGGAGCGGTCGATACCGCGTTGATGCTCAGCTTTCAGAAGCTCGATGTATATCAGCGCTCGATCGACTTCCTGGTGTTGACTTATCAGGTGCGTCACAGGATGCCGAAGGGTCACGCCGACTTGGCCGATCAGCTCCGACGCTCAGCGCAATCGATACCGCAGAACATTGCCGAAGGGGCGGGCCGGACAACGCGCGCGGACAAGGCAAAGCACTACACGATCGCGCGCGGGTCGGCGATGGAGTCGGCCGCGCGCCTCGACGTCATGCGGGTCGACGAGTTGATCGATCCGGAGCACTACACGCGAGGAACCGAGTTGCTCGAGAGGGTGGTCGCGATGCTGACGAAGTTGATCGATCCTTGATCGTTCACGGCTCCGATCACGGCCCGGGATGTGTTCGCCAAACCGAGCGAAGTGCTCCAACTAGCTTAAGCTCGTCGGCGATGGTCGACGACGGGAACGACGACACGATCCAGCAGGCACCTGCCGGGACGGAGCGCAAGACCGACGACAGCCACGCCGAGACGGTGGTCGCGCTCGGCACCGTCGCCCCCTTGCCCGGCGCGCCGTCGGTCTCGGATTCGACCCGACCGGTCCGCAAGGTGCCGTTCAGCGAGGCCGTCGCGACCACGCCATTCGCGCCGGTGGCCCCCGGCGACGTCTCGCGGTACCGGCTCGGCGCGCGGATCGGGCACGGCGGGATGGGCGAGGTGCTGGTCGCGTTCGACGAGCACATCGGCCGCGAGGTCGCGGTCAAGCGGATGAAGGCGGCCGCGCCGTCGCCAGAGGAGCTGGCACGCTTCGTCCGCGAGGCCCGGGTCCAGGGTCGGCTGCAGCACCCGACGATCGTCCCGGTCCACGACATCGCCGTCGATCGCGACGGCCGGCCGTTCTTCGTGATGAAGCGGCTGACTGGTACGGAGGTCAACGACCTGCTGAAGCGCATGCGCGCCGGACGTGAATCGGACGAGGCCGGGTGCCGGCGCCGCCTGCTGCGCGCGTTCGTCGATGTCTGCCTCGCGGTCGAGTTCGCGCACAGCCGCGGCATCATCCACCGCGACCTCAAGCCCGCGAATATCATGCTCGGTGATTTCGGCGAGGTCTACGTGCTCGACTGGGGCGTCGCCCGCGCGGTCACGGACGAGGACTCCGGGGTCACGCCGAGCGTCGAGCAGGATCTCCGGCTCGACACTGGCGACACGCGCGAGGGCACCGTGCTCGGCACGCCCGCGTACATGGCGCCAGAGCAGCTGGTCGGCGAGCGCGCCGGTCCTGCGGCGGATATCTACGCGCTCGGCTGCATCCTGTTCGAGATCGCGAGTGGCGAGCTGCTGCACTCGCGGACCCGCTCGCTCGGCCAGGCCTTCGAGATCGTCGATGGCAAGCCGTCGACCCGGCGCGCCGACTCGCCGCCCGAGCTCGATGCGATCTGCGAGCGGGCGATCCGGATCGATCCGGGTTCGCGGTTCACCACCGCCCGCGCGCTCGGCGACGCGGTGCAGGCGTTCCTCGATGGCGATCGAGATGTCGCCGTGCGCCGCGAGCTCGCGCAGCATCACCTCGAAGAGGCGCGCACCGCGATCAAACGCGGCCACGGCGAGGCAGATCGCCGGATCGCGATGCGCGCCGCCGGTCGCGCCCTCGCATTCGATCCCACGGCGACCGAGGCTGCGGATCTTGTCACCCACCTCATGCTGCTGCCTCCGCACGAGGTGCCCGCCGAGGTCGAGCTCGGGCTCGCCGCGCACGACCTCGAGACCGGTCGCTCGCAGGGCCGGCTCGCCGCGCTCGCGGTGCTCGGCTACCTCGCGTTCATCCCGCTGCTCGTGTGGACCGGGGTTCGCGATCCGCTGGTGGTCGTCGCGTTCGCGGTGCTCGCGATCGCGAGCTCGATCCAGGTGCTCCACCTGACGCGCCAGGAGCGGATCACGCGGGCGGGGATCTACGTCAACGCGTGCATCAACGCGGTGCTGATCGCGCTGGTGTCGCGCATGGTCGGTCCGTTCATCATCGCGCCGACGCTGGTCGTCACGACGCTGATGGCGTACGCGTCACACCCGCTGTTCGGCCGGCTCCGCGTGCTGTCGGTGATCCTCGGCTGTGCGGTCGCGATCCCCTGGGCGCTCGAGATGGTCGGCGTGCTGGCGTCGACCTACTCGTTTCGCAACGGCGAGATCATCCTCAGCTCGCCGAGCATCGTGTTCATGCCGGTGCCGACGCAGCTCGCGTTCGCGCTGCTGCTGGTGTCGCTGGTCGGCGTGGTCGCGGCGCTGTCGCGCTCGATCGCGACCCGCCAGCGCGATGCGACCCGGCGGCTCGAGCTCCAGGCCTGGCACCTGCGGCAGCTCGTGCCGAGCGTGCGCTGACGTTTCGGGCGACACTCGCGCCATGCTGAAGAAGGTGGCGTTCACGCTGTATCCAGTCAAAGACGCGACACGCGCGCGCGCGTTCTACGAGCAGACGCTCGGGCTGACCCGCGGTAGCGCCTCCCCGAGCGGCACGTGGACCGAGTACGACCTGCCCGGCGGCGGCTGTCTCGCGCTGTTCCAGACCACGGATCTCGAGCCGAGCGCGAGTGCGGGCGGCAGCATCGCGTTCGAGGTCGCCGACCTCGACGCCCTGGTCGCGCGCCTCAAGAGCGAGGGCGTCACGTTCAAGGCCGAGAACATCCAGTCGCCGGTGTGCCGGATGTCGATCGCGCTCGACTCCGAGGGCAACGCCCTGATCCTGCACCAGCTCGCGTCGAACTAGTTACTCGACGACGGCGACTGACATCTTGGCTGGCGGACTGACGATCGCCCCCACGGTCGACGACACGGTCGCGCGCACCTCGATCACACCGACCGCACCGCCACCGCCACCGCCGCGCCTGGTGAGCCCACCGTCGTAGGTCTCGCCGTTGGTCGGCAGTGTGGTATTGGCACCGCCGCGGCCGCCGGACCTGCCGTTGAACGTGCCGCCGGCGGGGTCGCCGATGCGAACGAGCGCGTGCGCCATCAATCGTGCTCGGACCCGCGCCGCCTCCTCCGTTGGCAGTCAGCGCGCCGCCGATCTCGAGACCGGGGCTCGAGCAGGCGCGCCGCCCGTGCCGCGCCGCCGTCGCCGTCGTCTACCTGGTGTCACCGCCGCCACCCGGCACGCCGACCACGCCGTCGATCGAGACTCTGCATCGCGACCAGCGCGATCGCACCGCCGCCACCACCACCGCCACCGCCCCGGAGCATGCCATTCGCGCTGTCGATGCCACCGGCGCCACCGCCGTTGCCGCCGCGCAATGGGATCGTTGACGGTCGGGCGCACATGCTGCCGCCGGCGCCGAACGTGGGCAGGTTCGCCGGCGCGCCGTTGCCGCCGGGAGTCGCGGCACCGCCACCTCCGCCACCCTCGCCGAACCCGACCGCATAGGCATCGCCCGCCCCACCACGGCACGCCGGTTGGCCGCCGGTCTGCCCGCCATTGTTGCCGCCGGCGCCGCCTTGCATCGAGTAGCCACCGGCGTCGACCTCGCCCTGGACCACGATCGTCGTCGCGGCGTACAGCACGAATGTATTGCCTCCGTCGACGTGCCAGTCGCCCTTGGGGGTACGACGGCCGACGTCACGGCGAACACGCCCATCCCGTCCACGACGTAAAACCCGATCCCGGAGATCACGCCCTCTCCCGGCGCGCGGACATCGATGCTGCCGCTCTTGATCCGCCCGGTCGTCGTGTCGAAGTCCAGCTTCTCGGCGAGGAGCGAGCCGGTCGCGCCGTCGAGCATGCTCGGCATGACGCCATTCGAGGGCACGAGCGCGAGGCAGTGGGGTGGATCGGTGGCGACACAGCCGATCGTGCAGGTGACGCGGCCCGTGCAATCGACGAGATCCTGCTCCTCGCAGGTCACCGCGGTCACGCAGCCGTCGGTCCCGCCGTCGTCCGAGCCCTCGGTGACGCAGCGGTCCGCGATGCAACGCAGCCCACTGGGACACTCGCCGTTGGCGCACGGCGCTCCGCTCGGTGGCGCGGGCTGGTAGCACGCTGACGCAAGGACGACCACGGAGTACATCGCCCGCATCACCCAGCCATTGTCGCGCCGATCGGTGACGCTCGGCAAGCTCCCAGGTATGGTCCGCCCATGCCCGTCGCAGACAGCACCACGAAGTGGGTCGAGGATCTCTTCACGAAGTCGATCGTCCCCACGCTCGTCGACTACATCAAGATTCCGAACAAGTCGGCGATGTTCGATCCGCAGTGGCACGAGAACGGCCACATGAAGAAGGCGGTCGACCTGCTCGCCGGCTGGGCGAAGGACCACCTGCCCGAGGGCGCGAAGCTCGAGGTCGTCCAGCTCGAGGATGCCGGCAAGCCGCGGACGCCGGTCATCTTCATCGACATCCCAGGCACCGGCGGTCGCGAGGGCGACACCGTGATGCTCTACGGTCACCTCGACAAGCAGCCGGAGATGACCGGCTGGCGCGAGGGACTCGGTCCATGGATCCCGGTGATCGAGGACGACAAGCTCTACGGTCGCGGCGGCGCCGATGACGGCTACGCGATCTTCGCGTCGCTGACCGCGATCAACGCGCTCCGCAAGGACAAGGTCCCGCACGCACGCTGCGTCGTGCTGATCGAGGCGTGCGAGGAGTCCGGCAGCTACGACCTGCCCGCGTACATCGACCACCTCGCACCGCGGATCGGAGATCTGTCGCTCGTGGTCTGCCTCGACTCCGGCTGCGCGAACTACGACCAGCTGTGGTCGACGACCTCGCTCCGCGGCCTCGTGCTCGGCAACCTCGAGGTGTCGCTGCTGACCGAGGGCGT
>JBBJLY010000260.1:0-11383 GCA_037720695.1 Kofleriaceae bacterium
TGGGCGGGGTCGCGAACTTCGTGCCCTTGGGCGGCGCCGGCGTCGCGGCGGCCTTCTTGAATCCGATCTCCCACAGATCGCGCTTGATCAGCTGGGCGAGTGGCAGCTTGCCGCGCGGTGCGAACGCGGTCTTGCTCGCCGCGATGGTCTGGCGATGGTTCCCGTCGGGCGGACCGCCCCACACGCCGCGACGCGGGTTCTGACACCGGATAGGTCCGGTCCACCAGTAGCGGATCGCGTAGCGCGCCTGGAAGAAGTTCTGGCTCGACGAGGTCGCGCCGTATTCGATGCCCTGCTTCGAGTAGACCTCGCGACCGCCGGTGATCGGCTTGGCCTCGCGGAACCGCAGGTCGTCCTTCATGTCGCCCTTGCCGTAGCGCGCGTGCAGCCGGGTCAGCACGTAGTGGCCCTGGGTGATCCGACCGCCGATGATGTCACCGCCGAGCGACATCACGTCCGCGTCGGCCGGGATCTGCGGCGGGCACGGGTCGCACTTGAGCTGCGGCTGCGCGGTCCACGCGTACTCGGTGACGACGGCGCGGGGGTTGGCCTCGAGCGTCTTGTCGAACAGCGCGGCGTAGAACTCGGCGAACCGGGTCTTCACCCCGGGCTTGACGTCGACATTGGTCGGGACGACCACGTTCTTGTAGTTCGCGACCTCGTAGCGCTTGTCGAGCGACAGGATGTTGACGATCAGATCCTGCTTGCCCGACGAGTTCGCGAGCCCGAGCCGGATCGGCAGCGTGAACTCCTCGCTGTCGTAGTGGAAGCGCAGCGGCGACAGCGCGGCCCGACGGGTCTGCGAGACCGGGTCGTCGACCATCGTGACTTTCTTCGGATCGACCCTCGCGACGAAGAACTTGCTCCCGCTCTCGACGTAGGGCCGCAGCAGGGGCTCTGCGCCGTCGGGGATCTTGTAGTGGTTCTGCTTGAGCCAGGTCTCGAGACCCGACGAGTCGGTCGCCGACAGGATCAAGATCTTGTACTCGCCGACGTCGAACTTCGCCTCGATCTTGACCGTCGGCGGCGCGGCACTTCCGCTCGCCGACTCGGCGCGCTTCGCCAGCGGCCTGCGTTCCATCTGTTGGATGTCGCCGACGTTGCGATCGTAGGGCTGGGGACACGGGTCCTGTTCCCAGTACTCGACGAGCCGCGGCGCTCCGAGCGAGTCGACCCGATCGAACACCGCCTTGCTGAGCGTCTTGACGTCGGCTTCCTTCAGCACGACGGGGACCGGGACCACCATCGCGAAGTCCTCGAGCGGCCCTTTGAAGTCGTTCTGCATCGACAGCACGGTGCGCGTGCCCTGCCGCATCAGCACGACCTGCGTCGCGTCGTTCGACAGCTTCGCACCCGAGCCATTGACGTAGAACCCGCAAAACGCCTGTGCGACGCCGGCCTGGCTCGCGACGGCGAGCGCGGCGGTGCCGAGCACGATCCCCAGTTTGGTCATTGGACCTTCAACGTTCCTCGCCGCGATCGCGGTCTATTCCGCCGGCGGAGTCCGAACGCGAAGGCCGCGAGCCCGAACAGCAAGCCGCCGGAATCGCTGGCCCCACAGCCACACCCGGACTTTCGGTTCGGTTGCCGTGGATCGAAGCCACCGGCGAGCACCGCGCGCGAGGCCGCCTTGATCCCGAGCTCGGGGATGTCGGTCTGCACCGCACCCGGCAGCTCGACCTTGCCGCGCGGTGCGAACGCGAGCTTGGTCGCCGCGGTCGGCGGGCTGGCGTCACCCTCGCTGCCACCGGGCCCGCCCCACCGGCCGCGGATCGGCTGGTCGCATGCGATCCCGCCCGTCCATGGATAGCGGATCGCATAGCGCGCCTGGAAGTTGTTGTTCGGCGCCGGCTGCGACCTTTCTTCGAGCTTGCCCTGCGAGGCGAGGTGCTCGCGGCCACCGGCGATCGGTTCGGCCACCTTGAACACCAGGTCGTTCGTGATCGCCTTGCCGTAGCGCGCGTGCAGGCGGGTCAGCACGAAGTCGCTGTTCGCGTAGGCCACCGGCTGGTCGCGTGGACCGCCGAGCACGTCAGCGCCGAGCACCGCGAAGTCGGTCATGTCGAGGTTCGGCCCCGGGCACGGATCGCAGGTCTGCGCATCCCACGCGTACTCGGTGATCACGGCGCCGGGGTTGCGCTCGATCGTGCGATCGAACAGCGCGGTGTAGAACGCCGGGAACTGGGTCTTCATCTTCGGCGACAGATCGAGGTTGGTCGGGATCGTGACGTTCTTGTAGTTCGCGACCTCGTAGCGCTGGTGCGGCGCGAGGATGTTGACGATCAGATCCTGCGTGCCCGACGAGTTCGCGAGGCCGAGCCGGATCGGCAGCGCGAACTCCTCGCTGTCGTAGTGGAACCGCAGCGGCGACAGCATCGCCTTGTTGCCGTCGAACTTGACCTTCTGCGGATCGACCTTGGCGACGAAGAACTTCATGCCTTGCTCGACGTACGGCCGCAGCAGCGGCTCGGCGCCTTTCGGGATCTGGTAGTGCTCGGCGCGCAGCCAGGTGTCGAGGCCGGTCGAGTCCTTCGCCGACAGGATCAAGATCTTGTACTCGCCGACCTGGAACTTGGCCTCGATCGTCACGCCCTCCGGTGACGCGCTCCCCATTGCCGGCTCATCTTGCGGCGCCGCGGACATCCGTACGTTGTCGTAGATGCGCTCGCGCTCGCACGGATCGCGCTCCCAGTACTCGACGAGCCGCGGCGCGCCCATCTGATCGACCTTGTCGAACACACCGGGCGCCAGCGTCTTGACGTCGGCTTCTTGCAGCACGACCGGCACCGGGATGACGAGCGCGAACTCGTTCGGCGGGCCCTGGTAGTGATTCTGCATCGCGAGCACGGTGCGCGTGCCCTCGCGCATCAGCACGACCTGGGTCGCGTCGTTGAACAGCTGCTCGCCGCTACCGGCGACGTAGAACCCGCAGAACGCGCCAGCCACGCTGGGCGCGCCGAGCATCATCGCCGCGACGAGCGCGATCCGCGTCGCGCTCAACGACGTCTCCGCACGAGCAAGCCGAGCCCGAGCAGCCCGAACAGCCCGAACGCAGATGGCTCGGCGCCAGCGTCGCAGCCGCACCCCTTCTTCGTGGTCTCGCGCGGCGTGAACTTGTCGGCAGGCGTGGCGGGGACGGTGCTCGGCGCGGTCGGCGTCGGGGTGGCGATCGCGGCGCTCACCGCCTTGAGATCGAGCTCGGGCACGTCGCGACGCACGACCTTTGGCAGGTCGATCCCTCCGCGCGGAGCGAACGCGAGATCGACGGCGGGCTTGACGCCCGTGGGCTCGAACCCCGGGCGCGAGCGCACGTCGGCCGGCGGCCCACCCCAGCGGCCCCACACCGGGCTCTGGCACGCGAGCGGTCCGGTCCAGCGATGGCGGATCGCGTAGCGACCCTGGAAGTTGTTGACCGACGCGGTCTGCCAGCCTTCCTCGATCTTGCCGTTGGACTCGAGCTGCTCGCGGCCGCCGACGATCGGGGGCGCTTCCTTGAACCGGAGGTCATCCGAGATCGACTTGCCGTAGCGTGCGTGCAACCGGGTCAGCACGAAGTCCGCGTTGCGGTACGCGGCGGGTTGCGCCTGCGTGCCCTCGAGGACATCCGCCCCGAGGGTCTGGAGCTCCTGCCAGCCGAGCGCCGGACCTGGGCACGGATCGCAGGTCGTCGCCTGCCACGCGTACTCGGTGATCACCGCGCCAGGGTTCTTCTCGATCGTGCGGTCGAACAGCGCGGTGTAGAACGCCCCGAACTTGTCCTTCATCGCGGGCGCGACGTCGATGTTCGTCGGGATCATGACGTTCTTGTAGTTCGACACCTCGTAGCGCGTCTGCGGCGCGAGGATGTTCACGATCAGGTCCTGCGTGCCGGACGAGTTCGCGAGCCCGAGCCGGATCGGCAGCGCGAACTCCTCGCTGTCGTAGTGAAAGCGCAGCGGCGACAGCTCGACGCGCGGCGTGCCGTTGGCGTCGTCCTGGAACTTCACCTTCGTCGGGTCGACCTTCGCGACGAAGAACTTCATGCCTTGCTCGACGTACGGCCGGAGCAGCGGCGCCGCCGCCTTCGGGATCTGATACTTCTCCGCGTTCAGCCAGCCCTCGAGCCCGGTCGAGTCCTTCGCCGACAGGATCACGATCTGGTACTCGCCGACGGTGAACTTGGCCTCGATCGTGACGCCGAAGTCGGCGTCCTTCTTTTCGGGCGACGGCGCCGCCGTGCCCGCCGACGCACGCGCCATCTTCGTCTGTTCATTCCGCTCGTAGCCAGCGCCGCACGGGTCCTGCTCCCAGTACTCGACGAGCCGCGGCGCGCCCATCTGCTCGACGTGCTGGAACACGTCCTTGGTCAGCGTCTTGACGTCGGCTTCCCGGAGCACGACCGGAACGGGGATGACCATGGCGAACGCCTCGGGCGGACCCTTGTAGTTGTTCTGCATCGAGAGCACGGTGCGCGTGCCCTTGCGCATGAGCACGACCTGCGTCGCGTCGTTGAACATGTCCTTGTTGCTACCGGCCACGTAGAACCCGCAGAACGCATCTGCGGTCGCCGGTGCACCGAGCGCGATCGCGATCGTGATCGCCAGTCTGGTCGTCTTCATTCGATCTCCTTTAGCGCCGTCGGCGCCGTGTCACGAACAACAGAAATCCGGCAAACAGCGAGCCACCGGCGGCTCCGCCCAGGTCGCCCGCGGCACAACCGCAGCCCTGCGGCTTGTTCTGGAACCCACCCGCGCCGGGAATCGGTTGGCCGGCCTTGACCGCGATCTCCGGGACGTCCTGCGCGACGAGGTTCGGCAGCTGGACCTGGCCGCGCGGCGCGAACGCGATGTTGGTCGCGGCCTTGGTCTCGCCTTCCGCGATCTCCGAGCCATCCGGCGGCCCGCCCCAGCGACCGCGGACCGGCTTGGTGCAGCGGATCGGGCCGGTCCAGCGGTGACGGATCGCGTAGCGACCCTGGAAGTTGTTCATGCCATCCGGGCGCGATCGCTCCTCGAGCTTGCCGTCGTGCTCGATCTCGCGACCACCGGAGATCGGCGGCGCGGTCTTGAACACCAGGTCGTTCGGCGCGCCGGCCTTTCCGTAGCGAGCGTGGAGTCGCGTCAGAACGAAGCTGACGCCGCCCTGCACCACGTCCGCGCCGAGCGTCGCGAAGTCGTTGCCGTCGAGGTTTGGTCCCGGGCACGGGTCGCAACCCGCGGCGTCCCATGCGTACTCGGTGACCACCGCGCCCGGATTCTGCTGCACCGTGCGATCGAACAGCGCGGCGTAGAACTCGCCGAACCGGGTGCGCACCGCGTCCTTGACCTCGATGTTGGTCGGGATCGTGACGTTCTTGTAGTTCGCGACCTCGTAGCGCTGCCCCGGCGCGAGGATGTTGACGATCAGATCCTGGGTGCCCGACGAGTTCGCGAGCCCGAGCCGGATCGGCAGCGAGAACTCCTCGCTGTCGTAGTGAAACCGCAGCGGCGACAGCATCGCCTGCCCGTTCTCGAACCGGACCTTCTTCGGATTGACCTTCGCGACGAAGAACTTGCTGCCGGCCTCGACGTACGGCCGCAGCAGCGGCTCGGCGCCCGTCGGGATCTTGTAGTTCTGTGCGCGCAGGTAGCGATCGAGCCCGGTCGACTCGGTCGCCGACAGGATCACGATGTTGTACTCGCCGACCGCGAACTGGGCCTCGATCTTGACGCCATAGTCCGCCGCGCCGCCCGACTTCTGGACCGTGGCCGCCATCGGCGCCGAGGCCATCATCCTCTCCTCGTAGACGAGCTCGACCCTGCACGGGTCCTGCTCCCAGTACTCGACGAGCCGCGGCGAGCCCATCGCGTCGACCTTCGAGAACACCTCCTTGGGCAGCGTCTTGACGTCGGCTTCCTTGAGCACGACCGGCACCGGGATGACGAGCGCGAAGTCCTGCGTCGGGCCCTGATAGTTGTTCTGCATCGACAGCACGGTGCGGGTGCCCTCGCGCATCAGCACGACCTGCGTCGCGTTGTTGAACATCTCGCCGCCGGCACCGTTGATGTAGAAACCGCAGAACGCATCCGCGGTCGTCGGAGCCCCGATTGATGCGGCGATCAGCGCCGCGAGTCCTAGCTTGTTCATGTTCCCTCCTCGATCGTCGACAACGCTCTCACCAGGACATCATTACGGTCGCACTTCGCGCAACGCGCCGCAGCGGCTGTTTCGGGTCACGGCGCGGCCGAGGCCGAACCGGCCCTGCTGCTGACGCATGACCTCCGCGATCGATCTCCTGGGAACCATCGCGACCTAGGACCCGCAGGTCCGTGCGGTCCTTGGTTACATGTTCGCGCAGCGGAACCGGGCACCGACCGCGACCAGCTCCGCATTGAGGTCCCGGCACTGGCGCTCGACGGTCGGGACCTCCGCGGGCTCGGCCGACTGGGCCGCGGCCCCGAGTGCACCCGCCGCCTGTACGATCACGGCCTTCACGTTCGGCGGCACACTGGCGCAGCGGTCGAGCTTCCCCGCCCTGGCCTGGAGCGCCAGACAACCGGGTGCGCGCACGCCGACCAGCGGATCTGGATGCGGTGCACAGCCCGCGTCGACCAGCGCGCGCTCGAGCCGGTCTGCGCGGGTCCCGCAGCTCGCGCGATCTCCGGCGCGCCACCTGGTCGCGACCAGCTTCGAGAGATCCTCGGTCGGTCCGTCGGCGAGCTTGCTGCACGCCGCCTCGACGCGCGCCCAGCCGATCAGGCGATCGCACGTCGCAACCTGCGTCGACTTGCGGCGCAGCTTCGCCCGCAGCGTGCATCCCGACGACAGGTCGACCGCCAGCGTCACTGCATGTTCGCCTGGGCGCGCGAGCGTGACCATCAGATCGCCCTGCTGCGCGCTCCACCCCGTGTCCTCCGCGACGAGCGACACCATGCGGAGCCCGGCTGGTGCGAGGTCGATCGCCATCGCGCCGTCGGTCGCGGTCAGTGCGATCGTCGCCGACCGACCCCCGGGGGCGCTGCACCCGCGCCACACGAGCTTACCCTCGTAGTTGCCGACCCAGTCGCTCCACGTCGGTGGCGGTCGTGGCCTGGGTGCGGCGAGCACGCCTGCCGAGAGCGCGGCCACGATCACGATCGATCGCATGCCGCGAGCATGGCACGCGCTACGAGCTACGCCAGATCGGGAACTCGCCGCCGAGCTTGGGCGTCTCGACGAGCCCGTTCTCGATCGCGCCGTCGTCGGACTCGGGCTCGCACAGGTAGACCGCGATCGCGCCGAGCGGCTGCGAGGTCTGGACCCGCCGCATGTCGAGCCCGAGCTTGCGGGTCTCGTGCTTCCACTCGACCGTGAGCTCGCCGACCTCGGCGGCCTCCAGGATCTTGCGGCCACCCTGGGTGCCGAAGCCGGTGACGGTCGCGATCTGGACCTCGCACTCTCCGCCATGGGTCGGCGGGTCGAGCACGAGCCCGTGGCGCTCGAGGTGCTCGGCGACCCCCGGCGGCACGATGTACGCGACCGGGCGATCGATGACCGTCGTGCCTGCGAAGTTTGCGAAGTAACGGACCTGCACGGTCGAAGGCTCGCCGTCCAGCGTGCGCGGCGTACGGGTCGGGATCTCGAGGATCTCGTCGCGAGCCTCGAGCCGCGAGCGTACGGCGATCCGATCGCGCGGCTGCTTGCTCGCGGCGACCACCTGCACGACCTCGTCCCGATGCGCGGCGACATACAGCAGCGCCTCGAGCACGGTCGCGTACGTCGTGGTGACGCGATCGACGAACGGCAGGTACGAGTAACACTCGAGCAGCAGGTCCAGCCGGTTGGTCAGCCCGCGGTAATTGGAGCCGAACCGCGGCTGGTGCGGGTACGTCATCCAGCCTTCCTCGACCGCAGATCGCGGGTCGGCTTCGCGCCGCTCGTCGAGCGCGCGCTCGACCTGAGCAAAGTTCCCGTACCAGCCGGCGAGCAGCGGGTGGTTGGCGAGCAGCGCGGCCTGGACGACTGGCATCATCTGGTTGCGCATGTACGCGATCGGCTCGGGGCGCCCGCTCTCGTGCGTGTGCGGGATGTCGTAGGTCATGGAGTAGCGATGGACCGAGCCGTTCGTCGAGTGCGTGTCGATCGTCAGCTCGGGCTCCACACCTGGACGACCTTGGTCTGGAGCAGCCGCATCTCGGCGCCGCCTGGCGCAGGTAGTCGCGGTTCAGGTTGACGCCCATCGAGTTGACGCGCGTGCCGACCAGGCGTGGTCCGATCTGGCCTTCGAGCCGCGGCACGTCGAGCTTGCGATTCTCCGGATCGACCGCGTCGTTGCCGTCGGGGTTGAACAGCGGCACGATCACGAGCACCAGGCTGGCGAGCAGATCGCCGTAGCGATTGTCGAGCAGGTCGCGCATCAGCATCAGGCTGGCTTCCTTGCCCTCGACCTCGCCCGCGTGGATGCCGTTGATCACGAGCACGACCGGCAGCCCGCGGGCCCGCGCGTCCTCCGGCGTCTTCACACCGTGCGCCGACATCACGACCAGCGGCAGCTCGCGCCCGCCGGGACTGGTGCCGAACAGCGAGAGCGAGAACCTGGGATCGTTGCGCGCGTTCAGGGCGGCGAGGAACGCCATCACATCGGCGTGGAGACAGGTCTCTTCGTATTTCGTGGCCTCGGCGCGCGTCTGCGGCTGCATGGCGCCGATACTAACGCTCAACCGAGCGCGGCTCGTCCTCGTCGGCCTCGATCTTGATGTGACCTTTGCCGGCGTTCGTGAACGCGTAGACCACGCCACCGAGCGCGATCACGCCGAGCACGAGCGCGCTCTGCTTCGGCCGGGCCATGAACTGGAGCACCACGATCATCGCCGACAGGCCGACGAACAGGATCGGCGTGAACGGATAGCCGAACGTTCGGTACGGCGCGACCTTGCCACGCGCGCGGAACACGAACACCGCGCCGACCGTGAGCGCCGCCGAGATCGACAGCGCGAAGAACACGAACTCGATCAGCTGCTTGAGATCGCCGACCACGACGCACACGATCGCGATCAGGCACTGGGTGACGACCGCGATCGCGGGGACGCCGCGCTTGGTGTAGCGCGCGAGTGGCGTCGGCAGCGCGTGATCGGCGGCCATCGCGGCGTACACGCGCGGCCCGGCCATCAGCATCGCGCTCACCGACGACACCAGGGCCAGCGCGATCATCGTCGATAACAGCGACCCCGCCGAATCGCCGAACAACCGGCGTGCCGCGAGATCACCGACCTCCTTGACGCCCCACATGTCACGCGGCGCCGCGGCATAGAGGAACACCAGGTTCAACAGCAGATAGAGCGCCATCACGACGCCGGTCCCGAGCAGTAGCGCGCGCGGCAACGTGCGCTGCGGGTGCTCGATCTCGCCGGCGATGTACGCCGCTGCATTCCAGCCCGAGTACGCGAAGCTCACGTACATCAGCGAGGTCGCGAACGCCATCAGCCCCGCGGTGGTGCCGAGCTGCGAGAGCGTGTTGCCCGACGACGCGACCTGGAGCTGACAGGCGCCGGCGCCATCGCGCAGCATGCAGGTCAGGTACTCGGGCGGGCTCGCGAGGTTGTCCCACGACCCCGCACCGAACAGCAGGCCCGCGACGATGAACACCAGGATCAACAGGACCTTCGCGATCGTGAACCCAGTCTGGACGCGGCCGCCGAGCTTGGTGTCGAACGCGTGCATCGCGCTGACCACCACGATGAGCACGCTGGCGAGCACCTTCTGCGCGACGGTGGTCTCGAGCCCCGGCACGACCTGCGACAGGTACGCCGCAAAGGCGAGCGCAGACGCCGCGATCGGCGCCGAGAATCCGGCCGTGAGTGACACCCAGCCGCTCATGAACCCGACGACCGGGTGATAGGCCTCGCGCAGGTAGACGTACTCGCCACCGGCGCGTGGCATCAGCGCCCCGAGCTCGGCGTAGCAAGCGGCACCGCACAGCGCGAGAAATCCGCCGACCACCCAGGTCAGGAGCATCGTCATCGGATCGTTCAGGCCCGGTGCCTGAAAGCCGGCGCTCGTGAACACGCCCGCGCCGATCATGTTGGCGACGACGATCGCCGCGGCCACACCGAGCCCGAGCTGGCGGCGAGGCGCGGTCACGCCACGACCTGGCTAGCGCATCGCGCGATCGAGAAACGCCAGCGCGTCACGCCAGCAGCGGCGCGCCGCGGGATCCCAGACCATCGCGTGAAATGCATGAATTCCGCCCGGGTAATAACGCGCCTCGCACGGAACGTTGAGAGCTGCGAGCGCCTTTTCGAGCCGTCGCGTGTCGTCGAGCAGCGGATCTCGCGTCCCGACGGGCGCGAAGAACGGCGGCAACGGCCGCTCGAAGTGATGCTCGGCGGGCAGGCCGGCAGCGTGCTCGAGCATGCACAGCGGATCCGCGAGGTGCGTGCGCGGGCCCAGCAGCGGCGGATGGCCATGGAGGTACGACGCGGACGCATCGCGGAGCATTCCGTCGATCCAGCGCGGCAACTGACGACGCTTCGAGAACCGCTCGGGATTCGACACCTCGAGCATCGCGCAGAACGGCAGCGCGGCACGCGGCACCATCCCGGTGTCGAACACCTCCTGCGCCCACGGCTCGTGGCGACGCTGGGCCGTGGTCAGCGTGAGCGCGGTGATCAGGTTGCCACCGGCGGATTCGCCGGCCACCGCGACGCGATCGCGATCGCCGCCGAGCTCCTTCATCCGCGACGCGAGCCAGCAGTACGCGCGACACGCATCCTCGACGGCGGCGGGATACGGATGCTGCGGGGCGAGCCGGTAGCTGATGTTCACCACCAGGTATCCGAAGCGCGCGAACACGAGCCCCATCAGCCAGTGGGTGTCCTTCGACAGCAGGTGGAACGCGCCGCCGTGAACGTAGAACACCACGGGCCACGGCTTGGGCCGCGTCACGGGGAGGTAGAGATCGAGCTGGTGGAACCGCGGGTCCGGGCCGTACAGGATGTCGCGCTCGACCTTGATGCCATGCCGGGCCGGCGACGCCGCCGGATGCAGCTGGCCGAGCGTCGATAGCGTCTCGAAGAACGTCTCGGCCGCGAACGAGCGCGCCCGGCGCCACAGGTTGTTCGGCCGAAACTCCACGACGGGCCGGGGCCCGGGGTCGGGCGTCGCGATCTCGGGCGTGGCGTGGGCTTGTCGGGTACGGCTCAAGCTACCCGCCACGTTACCGCGCGTTTCGGGCCTTGTCTCTCGGTGCGAAGATCCGCTACGGCGCGGCCTGCAGCGTCAGCTTGACCGTCCGGCTGGCGCCGCGGTTCTCGAGCGTGATCTCGATCGTGTCGCCGACGTTGTGCGCGTCGAGCGCCTTGTAGAGATCGCTGGCGCGATGGATCTCGGTCGTGCCGACCTTCTTGATGATGTCGCCCAGCGCGAGGCCGCCCATCGTGCGCTGCGC
>JBBJLY010000261.1:0-11381 GCA_037720695.1 Kofleriaceae bacterium
CGCCGCTCGGCCGGCGCATCCTGCGGTTCCCGGTCCACCCGCGACTCGGGCGCGTGATCTGCGAGGCCGAACCCCGTGGGGTCGCCGCCGAGGCGTGCGTGATCGCCGCCCTGCTGGGAGCCCGCGAGCTGCGGCTCGAACGCCGCGGCCCGCGATCGGAGGCAAGGATCTCGTCGTCGTCGGATCTGATCGACGATCTCGACGCGTTGCTCGACGCGCGCCGCCACGGCCTGCGTGCGGACCGGCTGCGCCACGACGGGCTCGATCTCGCGACCGCGCATGCGGTCGATCGCGCCGCCAAGCAGCTCGACCGGCTCGCGCGACACGATCATCGCGACCGATCCACCCCGGAGTCCGACGAGCAGGCCGACCGCGAGCTCCAGCTC
This sequence comes from Kofleriaceae bacterium, assembly GCA_037720695.1. Taxonomy (GTDB): domain Bacteria; phylum Myxococcota_A; class Polyangia; order Haliangiales; family Haliangiaceae; genus JABFXX01. Next base: position 387 of record JBBJLY010000261.1, read on the forward strand.
GCGATCCTGACCGGGTTCCCCGATCGCGTCGGCAAGCGGCGGGCGCCGCGTAGCAGCGAGATCGTGTTCGCCGGTGGCGGCAGCGGCACGCTCGCGGCGAGCTCGGCCGTGATCGACGCGGAGCTCATGGTCGTGGTCGATGTCGCCGAGACCGGCGGCCGCGGCAACAGTCGGGTGCAGATCCGGCGCGCGAGCGCGATCGACCCGTCGTGGCTGCTCGATCTCTACCTCGATCGGATCGAGGAGCGCGACGAGCTGGTGTGGGATCCGAAGCGCGACCGCGTCGAGCGCGTGGCGCGGATGACGTACGACGGGCTCGCGATCGACGAGCAACGCGATGTCGAGGGCGCGCGCCGCGCGGGACCGGCGGCGGCCGAGCTGCTCGCGAAGCAGGCGATCGCAGCCGGGATCGAGAAGTTCGTCGACGCGGATGCGCTCGTGCAGTGGAGATCGCGGGTGACGCTGGTCGCGAACCTCGCGCCGGGGTCGGGACTCGTGGCACCGACCGACGATGCGCTCGCCGCCGTGATCGCACGCGCGTGCGAGGGCGCGATCTCGTTCGACGAGCTCCGCAAGGCGAACCTGCTCGACCTGCTCGACGGCTCGCTCGGCGCGCAACGGGCGCTCGTCGATCGGCTCGCACCGACGCACCTGACGCTGCCGCGCAAGCGCCGCGTCGCGATCAACTACGAGCTCGCGCAGCCACCGTGGATCGCGTCACGCATGCAGGACTTCTTCGGCCTCGCGCGCGCCCCGAGCATTGGCGACGGCAAGGTGCCGCTCGTGCTTCACCTGCTCGCACCGAACCAGCGACCCGTGCAGGTCACCCAGGACCTGCCGGGGTTCTGGACCCGGCACTACCCGGCCCTGCGGAAACAGCTGATGCGGCGATATCCGAAGCACGCGTGGCCCGAGGATCCGACGGCGCTGATCCGGATTGATTGATCTTGGGTGTTGCCAGCCCCTGGGCGGGCCAGGTTACCCCCACATACATGTCGTACTGCGTCGTGCAACTCCGCTCCACGCCTCGCACAAACCTTGGCACGGGTTGTGGTGTAGTCCCGCCCATGCGCGTCCATCGACTAATCGGGCTGTTGTTCCTTCTCACCGTGGTGGCTTGCACCGGTGAGCTCACCGGCGGTGACGACGTCCCCATCGACCCACCGGTCGTCGACGTCACGATGACGGTCCGCGATCAGGGCGTCCCGGCAGCGAACATCCCGGTCGTGTTCCAGGCCCCCGACGGCACCTCGATCGCCGAGCTGATGACCGATGGCAGTGGTACCGCGATCGCGCAGATGCCCGACGGCGGCAGCGTGTCGGTGATCCGCGAGCAGGTCGTCTACACCTATGTCGGCGTCAAGCCGCAGGACAACCTGGTGTTCGGCCGCGGCGAGCTGCTCGACGCCGCCGAGGTCAACGTCACCGTGACCGTGCCCGCCGCAGCGGTGGGCAACGTCAAGATCACGACGCCATGCGGCACCGGCAACGGCGCGGCGCCGACGGTCGCGCTGACGCTCAACGGTTGCGCCACCGAGCTCGACTTCCTCGTCGAGGACGACACCGGCGCGTTCCTCGCGCACGCCCCGGTCGCAGGCGCGGTCGACTTCTCCGCGCAGACCTTCCAGCCCGCCAGCAAGACCATGATCGGCCTCGTGGCGGTGCCGATCGATCTCGAGCAGACGGCGATCGAGAAGCGGCTCGACACCCCGGCACCGTTCTACGTGTTCTCGACCGGTGCGATCCCGACCCGCGGCACGGTCGAAGCGACGACCCCGACGCTGCCGACCGCCGAGCAGGTGATCGTCGCGACCGTCTCGCGCCAGAAGTCGCAGCTCCAGATCTCGAGCCGCCAGCCGTTCTCGGCCGGCCCGTCGACGGTCGACGTCAACGCCGGGATGATCAAGCGCACCGAGACCACCACGGTCGATCCCGCGACGGGCCTCGTGGCGTGGCTCGAGCTCGGCGAAGGCGCCCCGGACCTGGTGACCGCGATGGTCACGATCACCCGCGGTGACCAGACCATCACCCGGGTCCTGGCCGCGCCGTACACGGTGGCCAACGTCGCGGTCCCGGTGCTGCCCCCGACCTACGCGGCGCTCAACATGATCCCCGGCGATCTCGCGACGGCGACCCACGCGCTCGCGAAGGTCACCGGCGGTTACGACGCGGTCCGCGGCCGGATGTTCGCGGTCGGCTCACTGATCAACGCGGTCCCGATGAACGGCACCGCGACGGTCTCGTACGAGCTCATCGCGAACTGACAGGCGAGCTGAGCGGCGGGATCGACGGCCGCGACGCCACGTTCGGCGCGGTCGGCCACAACAGGTGATACAGGCGCAGGCTGACCAGCAGGAGGGCGTACTCCTGCAGGTCGCCGCCCGAATCTCGGAGCACCGAGTAGTTGAAGTCGACGAGCGCGCGCGCGTCGCTGATCAGCTGCTGGAGCTCCTCGATCGACGGCGTGCGCACGTTCTTGTCGAACGCCGCGGCCGACAGCTTGCTGCGGAGCGCCTCGAACATCGGCTTGATCCGGACGTGGAGCGCGGCGACCCGATTCGGGCGCAGCCACTGCAGGACCATGCCGGCGAGCGCGCTGCAGTCCTCCGACATCGCCTGCGGTCCCATCGCGGGCTCGACCAGGCCGATCATCGCCGGCATCACGGTCCGGGTCGCCGACGCGCCCTTGAACAGCAGCGCACCGGGCGAGATGTTGTGGTGCGCCATGCCGTGCTCGTGGAGCGCGGCGACCTGCTTGATCACCAGCAGCCCGAGGGACAGCGCGCCGTCGATGTGGAGATCGAGCTCGGCGATCCGATCGCCGAACCGCGGCTCGTCGATGTACTCGGTGAACAGCAGCAGCGCCGACGTGTTGGCGTCGTAGATCACCTTGTGCAACGACGTCAGCAGCCCCTGCCGCACGCGCTTCAGGATCGGCCAGAAGTACTGCTGCCAGTTCTCGACGAACGAGCGCGGATCGTTGACCTTGGTCAGGTCGATCACCGTCACGAGCTTCGGGAAGATGTTGGCGTCGGGGAACGTGCCCGCGGCGACCATGTCGGGACGCGGCGCGGCGAGGAAGATCGGGTGGCCACGGACGCGCCCGAGGCTGCGCTCGACGGCGTAGCCCCAGTCGTTGACCGCGCGCTCGGCGGCCTCGACGACCTCGCGCGTGATGCTCGGGTCCGCGCTCGTCGACACCACCGAGTCGTGTGACTTTGCGCGATCGGCGATGATCGCACGCCGCGAGTCACGCGATTCGCGCGGTCGCTCGTCGGGCAGCTCGCGCAGCACGGTGCGGAGCTCCTGGACGACCGCGGCGACCGAGGGAAACCGCTGCGCCGGATCGCGCTCGAGGTAGCCCTCGATCACCGGCCGCAGCTGGAGTGGGAACCCTTCGGGGTAATGGACCTTGCTGCGACCACCGACGACGACGCCCTCGGCGATCCGGATCAGCAGCGCCCACATATCGTCGGCCGCGCCGTACAGCAGCTGCTCGGTGAACAGGCCGTGTAGCGCCCCGCCGATCGCGTAGATGTCGAGCGACGTGTTGATCAGGCTGTCCATCAGCGCCTGATCGATGGTCTCGGGCGCGACCGACCAGCCGGGCGAGCCGAAGATCCGACCCTTGTAGTAGTTGCGGTAGTTCTGGGTCGCGACGTCGTCGAGCGACATCGCGAGATCGAAGTCGAACAGGTAGGCGACGTTCGCGCCTTCGTCGACGAGGATGTTGCGCAGCGTGAAGTCGCGATGGATGAGCCGCGCGGCATGCAGCGTCGACAGGCCCTCGAGCGCCTGGACCAGCAGCTTGCAGCGCACCCGCGGCGTCAGGTTGTGCTTGGTGATCGCCTCGAGCAGCGTCATCCCCATCCGCGGCGTCACGAACAGGTAGTTGTCGGCGATCGGCGCGGACACGTAGGTCGGCAGGATGTTCGGGTGCTCGATCGCGGCGATCCGCGCCATCGCGGCGAGGTTGTGGTGGTGATCGCGCCGGGTCACCTCGTCGGTGCGCAGCTGGTAGAGGTAGTTCGAGTGGAACACCTTGCCGACGATCTTCTCGATCGCCCCCGACTCGTCGTCCCGCCGCTCGAGCTCGTAGACCGAGCCCATGCCACCGTTCTGCAGGTGGACGCCGTTGGTCCGGTAGAGGTACCGGTTGTACCGAAAGACCTGATTCGCCTTCGCGAGGTCATCTGACCGGAAAGTCCCGATCGACGTCGTTTCGATCCATTCGGTCATGGCTGGCGACGCCGCCTGTGACTCTACGCTGGTCCCCCGCCGGCGGGCAACCTTCCGCCCGCGGCCAAGGTACCGATATTCCAAGCCTGTCGGTTGACGGGTGCGGAAGCGGTGTCTTGTCGCATCGCAAGAGCCGTGTCCTCGCCACGCGCTCGAATGTGGTACCTCAGCCTCGACCCGTTCGATGTTCGAGCACCGGTTCAGCCAGCTTCTCGCATGCGCGACCTTCGCGCTGCTCGTGATTGGAGGCACCGTCAACCCGACGGGGTCCAGCCTCGCGTGTCCGGAGCCGACGTTCGTGTGCCACGGCCAGCTGTTCCCGCCGATGACGGGCGGCGTGCTCTACGAGCACGGCCACCGGCTGGTCGCTCAGCTGATCGGCGCGATGCAGGTCGTGCTGACGATCGTGCTGATCGTCCGCCGCCGCCCGATGTGGAAGCTCGCGCTGCTGCTCGGGATCATGGTCGCGACCCAGGCGTTCCTCGGCGCGCTGACCGTCTACTACCTGCTGCCCTGGTACGTCTCGACCGCGCACCTGTTGCTCGGCATGGGCTACTTCGCGATGCTGATCTACACCGCGTTCGCGACCCGTCCGCCCGCCTCCGCGGCGCAGCTCGATCGCCACGCCCAGCGGCGGCTCGAGCTCGGTCCGGCCCGCAAGTGGATCGGGATTGCTGTCGGCGCGGTGTTCGTGCAGCTCCTGATCGGCGCGCTGGTCCGCCACCATGGAGCCGCGATGGTCTGCCTCGGCATGCCGACCTGCACGATCGGCGGCGACTGGTGGCCCGAGGCGCCCGTCCAGCACCTCCACATGATCCATCGCGCGTTCGGGATCGTCGTCGCGATCGTGACCACGATCGCCGCGGTCCAGGTGTTCCGGCGGTCGCGTGGCTGGCCCGCGCTGCGCAGGCTCGCGGTGATCGCGCCCGTGCTGGTCACCACCCAGATCGTGCTCGGTATCTACACCGTCCTCACCATGCGCTCGGTCCCCGTCGCGGTCGCCCACTTCGCCGGTGCTGCCGCGCTGTGGGCGCTGTGGATGTCCGCGCTGCTGCTGACCCGTGCGCGCGGCCGCGTCGTCGCGACCCGGTCCCAACCTGACGAGCTACCGCGCGCGATCGCGGTGGCTGGATAACCATGACCACCCGCACCGCCAACAAGACGCTCGACCTGATCGCGCTCGTCAAGCCGCGCATCATGGTGATGGCCCTGCTCACCGCGGCAGGCGCGATGAGCCTCGCACCCGGCACCGTGTCGGGCACCGTCGCGATCTGGCTGCTCGCCGGCACGGCGTTGATCGTCGGCTCCGCGAACACGCTCAACATGTGGCTCGAGCGCGACGTCGACTGCCTGATGGCGCGCACCAAGGATCGCCCGCTTCCGCGCGGCCGGCTCGAGGCGCAGACCGCGTTGTGGTTCGGCGCGATCCAGGGCGTGCTCGCCCTGCCCGCGCTCGCGATGGTCAACCTCGTCACCGCGGCGCTCGGCTTGCTCGCGCTGCTGCTCTACGTCGGGGTCTACACGCCGATGAAGCAGCGCTCGCACTGGGCAACCTGGGTCGGCGCGATTCCGGGCGCGATGCCCGCCTTGATGGGCTGGACCGCGGCGACCGGTCGGATCAACCTCGGAGGTCTCGCCGTGTTCGGCGTGCTGTTCTTCTGGCAGATCCCGCACTTTCACGCGATCGCGATGTACCGCCAGCGCGACTACGACGCCGCGGGCTTGAAGACGCTGCCGGGCTCGCGCGGGCTGATCGCTGCGCGGCGTGAGATCGGCATCTACCTGGTGGTCCAGGTCGCGATCAGCCTCGTGCTGGTTCCGCTGGGCGTCGCCGGCTGGCTCTACGGGGTGACGGCGATCGTGCTCGGCGTGCTCGTGCTCGTGCAAGGCGTCCCCGGCCTTCGCTCGGGCACCCAGCGGTGGGCGCGCAACGTGTTCCTGACCTCGATCATCTACTTGCCGATCCTGTTCGCCGTGATGGTCCTCGACGGGCGCGCATGACGCTCGACCAGCTCCACCCCGCGATCAACGCCGCGCTCAACGCCACCTGCTTCGTGTTCCTCGTGCTCGGCCGGATGGCGATCGCGCGCGGCGACGAGGGGCTGCATCGCAAGCGAATGCTGACCGCGTTCGCCGCGTCGAGCGTGTTTCTGGTCTCGTACCTGATCCGGTTCGCGATCTCGGGCTCGCACCGCTACCCGGGCGACGGACTCGACAAGTCGATCTACCTGGGGATCCTGTTCAGCCACATGATCCTCGCGGTCATCTTGGTCCCGCTGGTGCTGCGCGCGCTGCAGCTCGCGCTACGCGGTCGGTTTCCGGCGCACAAGAAGATCGTCAAGTTCACCTGGCCGATCTGGATGTACGTCTCGGTGACCGGCGTGCTGGTGTACCTGATGCTGTATCACCTCGCGCCCGCGCTCCACGGCTAACTGTCGCGCAGCATCGTGATCACGAGCGGGATGTCGTCGCCGGACGTCAGCGTCGCGCGCTGCGGTGATGATCGATAGTCGCCGACGTCGCCCGTGACATCGGGCGACGCGGTCTTGTAGCCGACGATCTGGACCGCGGTGCCGACCTCGAGCACGCGCTCCGTGGCCTCGACCTTGGTGTCGAGCGTTTGCAGGAGTCGTTCGCGGATCTCGCGCGGCAAGCCAAGCCCGTCCTCCCGGCGGAACGCGTCGATCGGATACTCCATCCGCTCGCGGTCGGGCACCAACCAGCGCGCATTGGCGCACTGGACGAGGATGCGATCGCCGCGGTCGTCGACCAGCGAGAAGTCGACCGCCGCCTCGTGCACCCAGACGCCACGCCAGTCGAACACCATCCGGCGATACACGCCTTCCGTGCCGTGCAGGACCCCACGCAGCGTGGTCTCCGCCTCGATCTTGCCGCGCACGCACACGAGCTCGCCCTCTTGCCGCGAGCGTACCTCCGCGAGCGGGACGTCACCACGCGTCAGCTTCGCGAGCTTCCGGCGAAACGCGTAACGACCGGCGCGCTCGCCGAGCACCGCGACGCTGGCACCGCCGACCGCGAGCGCCTTCCAGAACAGGAACACCGCGGGCGTCAGAATCACGGCACCGACGAACGCGAGCCCGGCGCCGCCCCAGACGACGCCCGATACCGCGCGGCCAGTACGCCGGACGGACGCCGGAAGCCAGTCGCGATCGTGGCGCTGCAGATGGGTCCGCTGTACGGCCAGCACACCCCGAGTGTACGCTGACGCCAGGATGGACACTTCTCTCGTACAGGCGACGGCGAATGCGGTGGCTCCATTTGTCAATTCACAGCGGTTGAGTGTCCGCCAGCGCAAGCGCTGGCTCGAGATCCTGTTCTCGTGGGAGTCGAACAACCACTACCAGGTGTTCGATCAGAACGAGCACCCGGTGTTCGAGGTCCGCGAGCAGGGCAAAGGGCTCGGCAACTTGATCAAGCGGCTGGTCATGGGACCGTTACGATGGTTCACCGCCGACGTCGAGAGCCTCGCGCAGCAGCGCGCCCTGCTCTCGCTGCGCAAGCCGTTCCGTTTCATCTTTCACCGGCTCGACGTCGCGACGCCTGACGGCACGCACCTCGGTGCGATCCAGAAGCGGTGGACGTGGTTCCGTCGCAAGTACAGCGTGGAGGATGCCAGCGGGCAAGAAGTCGCGACGCTGTTCGGCCCGGTCTTCCGTCCGTGGACCTTCAAGATCCGGATGGCCGGCTCGGACCAGGAGGTCGGCCTGCTGCAGAAGAAGTGGAGCGGGCTCGGCAAGGAGCTGTTCAGCGACGCCGACAACTTCTGGATCCAGCTCGAGAACATCGAGAACCCGCAGCTCCGCGCCCTGCTGTTCTCGGCGACCGTGCTGATCGATGTCGTGCACTTCGAGCGTGCGAAGTAACTAGCCCGCCATGCGCTCGTACGCGATGCCCCACCGGATCCCGCGATCGCAGGTGATCAGGATCGGCGCCTCGAGCCGGCCCATCATCCGCGAGTAGATCGCGACGCCACCGGCGATCACGTCGGCGCGCTGGGGCTCGAGCCCCGGGATCAGCTTGCGGGCGTTGACCGTTGTCATCGCGAGCACGCCGAACAGCGCGTCGATCGCGCCGCGCTCCATCCGGAAGCCGGTCACGGCGTCGGCATCGTACTGATCGAGGCCGAGCTGGATCGCCGCCATCGTCGTCGCGGTGCCGGCGGTCGCGACGATCGGAACGCCGCGCGGCAGGTCGAGCTTGTCGAGCTCGCCGTCGATGTCCGCGATCACCGCACGCACCTCCTCCGAGGTCGGCGGATCGTGCTTCAGGTGGCGCTCGGTCAGCCGGACGGCGCCGATCGGGACGCTGACCGCGGAGACGATGCGCGAGCCATCGGTGGTGATGATCTCCGTCGAGCCGCCGCCGACATCGACCACGACGTATGGCGTGCCGGCGAGATCTGGAAACGTCCGCGCGACCGCGGTGAACGCGAGGTCGGCCTCGCGCGTTCCGGCGATCACCTCGATCGTCGCGCCGAGGATCACCTCCGCCGGCTCGACGAAGTGCTGCGCGTTGCGAGCCTCGCGGGTCGCCTGGGTCGCGATCACGATCGGCGTGGTCACACCATGCTCGTCCAGCACGCGGCGATACTCGCGGCAGATCTCGAGGCTGTTCGCGATCGCCTCGGGCGCGAGCTCTCCGGTCGCGTCGAGTCCCTTGCCGAGCCGGCCGAACCGCGCGAGATCGACGATTGGCTTGCCGGCGTCGTCGACGATCAACAGGAGCAGTGTGTTGGTTCCGATGTCGATGACAGCTGTGTGCACCGGCGCATCCTAGCCCGCGCTGGCCTCACAGCCCGAGCTGCTTGGCGACGATCACCTTCATGATCTCGTTGGTCCCGGCGTAGATCCGTTGCACGCGGGCATCCATGAACGCGCGCGTCACGTTGTACTCGAGCATGTAGCCGTAGCCGCCGAAGAACTGCAGGCAGGTGTCGACGACCTCCTGGCCGGTGTCGGTGATCCAGAACTTCGCGATCGAGCACTCCTTGACCAGGTGCTTGCCGGCGACGTGCTCGGCGATCACCTTGTCGACGTAGGCGCGCCCGACCTCGACCTTGGCCAGACACTCGACGAGCTTGAACTGCGTGTTCTGGAACTTCGAGATCGGCTTGCCGAACGCCTTGCGCTCCTTGGTGTACGCGATCGTGTCCTCGAGCACCTGCTCGCTCCCCGCCTGCGCGCCGATCGCGACGCACAGCCGCTCCTGCTGGAGCTTCTGCATCAGCATCATGAACCCGCCGCCCTCGACGCCGAGCAGGTTTGCCCTGGGCACGCGGCAGTCCTCGAAGAACATCTCCGACGTATCCTGCGAGGCCATCCCCATCTTGTGCAAGCGCTTGCCGCGCGCGAAGCCCTTGCGATTGGCCTCGACGACAAACAGCGAGATGCCTTTGTGCGCGTTGGCCGGATCCGGGTCCGTCTTCGCCGCGACGATGATCAGATCGCATAACTGCCCGTTGGAGATGAACGTCTTCGCACCGTTGATCACGTAGTCGTCGCCGTCCTTGACCGCCGTGGTCGCGAGCGCCGCGAGGTCCGATCCAGTGCCTGGCTCCGTCATCGCGAGCGCCGTCACGATCTCGCCCGACGCGCACCCTGGCAACCACTTCAACTTCTGGTCCTCGGTCCCGAACGCCTCGAGGTACGGGACGATGATGTCCGAGTGGAGCGGCATCGCGAAGCCGCTCTCGTAGGCGCGCGCGAGCTTCTCCATGATGATCACCGAGTGCAGGAAGTCGCCGCCCGAGCCACCGTACTTGTCGTCGAGCCACGGGCACAGGAAGCCCTGCGCGCCGGCCTTGCGCCAGACCTCGCGGTCGACCTGTCCCTGCTCGCGCCACTTGTTCTGATGCGGGCGAATGTCACGGTCGACGAACTGCCGGAACGACGAGCGAAAGGTCTCGTGATCGGCATCGAACAGGGTGCGGTCCATGCCCCGTCTGTACACCGGGCTACGCGTCGATGTCGACGACGGAGTCGAGCGTCACGTTGACGCCGGTCGGCGACAGCGAGATCCGAGCGATGTCGCTCCGGCGAATTCTTCGATCGTCGGCGTCGACCCCGATGTCAGAGGCCATGGTCACGCACGCGCCTCCACCCACCCCATGCAGCAGGTTGCGCGCGGCTCCCGCGATCAGCGCGCTGGTCAGCTGTCCGAGCGGTGCCGTCATCCCGTACTCGCGATGCGCGCTGCGAAACATGATGTAGCGAGGCTCGCGATCGATCTCGATCGCCCACCGATCGTTGCGTTCGCGCACCAGCACCAGGGTCGTCGACACCAGATCAAGCTCGAGCATCGTGGGCGCCGCCACCACGAGCTGCGTCTGCGCCGCGCGACGCTGATCGAGCATCGCCAGGTACTCGCCGAGGCCCGTCCCCACGAGCTCGACGCGCGCGAGCGCGGGCCGGTTCGCGAGCGCCTCCGCGATCGCCGGCGCGTGGACCGCCAGCCGGATCCCCGAGAGCTTGAGATCACGCAGCCCGCCGAGCACGTGGATCGTGGGCGCGACCTCGGCCGGCTCGAGTGCCCCGCGGACGTCGAGCGTGATCAGGTGATCGCGACGCGACCACGCGAGCAGCCGTTCGCGCGCGTTGCGGAGCTGGTTCCCGGCGAGCCGCAGACGCCGGCACCGCGCCAGTGGCTCGAGCTCGGGCAATCGCGCGATGCCGCAGCCCGCAGCGTCGATCGATTCGAGCTGCGCCGCGAACCCCGAGCCGACGAGCGCCGCGAGCC
>JBBJLY010000262.1:0-11375 GCA_037720695.1 Kofleriaceae bacterium
GAAGCGAAGCGCAAGAAGAACATCCTGATCGCGCGCAAGAAGCGGGCGGAGGCGCCTATCGCCGCACCAGGCCGCGGTCGCGAAGCCGTTTCTCGCCGCGCGCGAGCTCGAGCGACACCACGTGGTGATCTACCTGTCGGGCGCGCATGCGTACGGCTTTCCCTCTCCCGACAGCGATCTCGATCTCAAGTGCATCCACCTGATCCCGACCGCGCGGCTGGTCGGGCTCGAACAGCCCGATGCCTCCGCCGAGCGGCTGTCGATCGTCGACGGCGTGGAGCTCGACTACGGCAGCAACGAGCTCGCCCAGGTGCTGCGCGGTGCGCTCAAGGGCAACGGCAACTTCCTCGAGCGGATCCTCGGCGATCTCGTGCTCGGCGGTGACACCGCGATGCACGAACAGCTCCGCGCGGTGACCCGGCCGATCCTGTCGACGCGCGTGTCGCGTCACTACGGCGGCTTCGCGACCAGCCAGCTGCTCGCGTTCGACGACAAGCCCACGGCCAAGCGCGCGCTCTACGTGCTGCGAACCGCCGGTACCGGGCGCTTCCTGATGTCGCGCGGCGAGCTGGTGACCGATGTCGCGCGGCTGCGCGAGCTGCTCCCGGCCGAGCTCGACGAGCTGCTGGAGATCAAGCAACGGGGCGAGCGCCAGGAGCTCTTGCCCGAACACGCGAAGGCATGGCGCGCGCGGCTCGAGGGCGCGATCCAGGCCGTCGACGAGGCGGTCGCGTCGTCGTGCCTGCCGTCGGAGCCACCGCCTGCGGCCGTCGCTACGGTTGATGCGTGGCTGCGCGACGTCCGGCGACGCAGCTGGGACGGCTGAGCCTGGAGATCGACGGCGACAGGCTAATGCGTCGGAAAGTGTTGACGCGTCGGATTATCCCGACGTATAAGGATGCATGGCCGAGGTCGACGTGTTCTCCGCGCTCGCGAACCCGATACGCCGAGACATCCTCGTGCACCTGCGGAAGGGGCCGCGCAACGTGACAGACCTCGCGAGCAACTTCGAGCTCGGGCGCCCCGCGGTGTCCGAGCATCTGCAGGTGCTCCGCAAAGCCCGGCTCATCCGCGAACAGCCGCGCGGACGAGAGCGCTACTACCACCTCGACCCGCGTCCGCTCACCGAAGTCGAGAACTGGGTTGGCGCCTTCGAGCGCTACTGGAAGCAGCGGCTGGGTGACCTCGAGCAGCTGCTCGACGAGGAGGATTCGAAGTGAAGCACGCTGGAACGATTCGCATCGAGCACGTGTACAAGCAACCCCCAGATCAGGTGTGGCGCGCGCTCACGGTCCCGGAGCTCGTCGCGAAGTGGTGGGCCGCCGGTGATATCCGGGCGGAAGTCGGTCACCGCTTCGACATGGACATGGGGCCGTGGGGCCAGCAGCCGTGCGAGGTCATCGCCGTCGAGCCCGAGCGCCTGTTCAGCTATCGCTTTGCCCAGCCAACGCTCGACACCGTCGTCACGTTCGCGCTGGCCCCCGAGGGCACGGGCACGCGGCTGACGCTCACGCACGAGGGCTTCGATCTGGAGAGTCCGATGGCTCGCCGCGCCTTCGAGGGAATGCGGCCGGGCTGGCCAGGTATCCTCGCGAAGATCGAGACCGTGGCTTAGCGGTTCACGGCGCCGGGTGCCCGACAGCGCGATGCCGCGCGCGGCTCGAGGTCCGACCCGCGCTACGCTGCGCGAGATGTCGGAACCTCCGGAGCAGCCCAGCGAGCAGGCATACGTCGAGCGGATCACCGAGCGCCTGCGTCGAGATCATCCCGATCCGAAGATCCGCGTCCAGCTCTACGACGAGGGTGGCTTGCCCGACTATGTCCGCGCGCTGATGCGCGAGGTCGAGGACGAGGCGCTGCTCGACCGCGTGGTCGCCGGCGTGCGCGCCGCGGAGGATGGCGTACCGACGCACTGATCAGCGCCGCCAGGTTGTCATCTCCAGGAGATCCGGTAGTCTGCGCGGGATGAGGCCGCAACTCCTCGTGATCGAGGACGATCCCGACTCGCTCGAGTTGCTGCTGATGCTGCTCGAGACGTGCGGTTTCGCAGCGACCGGCGCGAATCAGACCGCGGTTGCGCGGGACACGCTGTCGCGCATCGCGTTCGACGCCGTGCTCGCCGACTTCATGGTCGACAGCCGGGATCCGGTGATCAGCTGGACGATGATCGACGACCTGGTCCGGATCGCGAAGCCGAGCCCGGTCGGGCTACTCACCGGCTGGCCGATCAAGGCGGAGCAGATCGCGGCGCATCAGCTCGCGTTCGCGATCCCGAAGCCGTGCTCGAGCGAGCTCCTGCTGGCACAGCTCAGCGAGGTGCTCGACGTGCCTGCGCTGTCGGCCGCGGAGGAGAAGGTGCTGCGCGACTACTTCGCATGCCTCGCCGCGGGCAACTACGACGCGGTCGTCGCCCTGTGCACCGAGGATGTCGCCTATCACCTGCCGAGCGCGGATCCGAGGATCGGCCACACCGTGCACGGGCGCGACGCGCTGCGCGAGCTCAGCCGCAAGACGTTCGCGGTGTTTCGCTCCCCGGTGTTCGAGATCGAGAGCATTCGGGCCCTGCCGCGCGGTGCGGTGGTCCGCTACACCGGCACCTGGACCGACGAGTCCGGTGCTTCCCAGTCGTTGCCGGGTGCCGTGCTGTTCGTGCTCGCTGGCTTGCAGATCGCGGAGATTGGCGTGCGCGTCAATCTCACGCCGTCGTGAGTCTTAGATGATGACGCTCATCATCGAGTACTTCTTCTCGGCCGCCTCTTCGTAGAGATCGATCGCGCTGGCGAGCGCCTCGGTCAGCTTTGCGATCTCGGTGACGTGGCGCTTCTCGATCTGTCCGCGCAGCCACTTCTTGTCGTCGGGCGACACCAGATCCTGGCCGTAGCCGCCATGGACGGTCTTGCCGTAGAGCTGGGTGTAGCGCTCCTGGACCACGTTCTCGGGTAGCTCGCCGAGGGCCTTTGCGATCGCGGCGACCCGCGCCGGCTCGATCAAGCGGGCCTTTGCGCCGCCCGCCTTGATCTTGCGACCCGTGCGGCCGACCAGCGCGTCGCCCAAGGTCTCGTCCTTGCCGTCGCCGAGCATGATGTCCAGCGCGTGCCAGGTGTCACCCAGATCGAGCAGCCCGGGGATATCGGTGTCGTTCCGCGCCTCGAGGAGCTCGGTCAGCACGCCGGCATCTTCTTCGAGGAGCGCGAGTCGCTTCGGAGATAGCGAGCACAGGATCGCGTCCATTGGCATCGGGTCAACCTCTACCACCGCTGTGGGCGGTCAGTGGTCCGAAGCTTTGTACGAAATGCGCGCCGGGACAACCGCCTTGGCCCCGGTTCCGATCTTGATCTTGAGTGTTCGTGCACCGAGCGTCGGGTGCCAGGCCTCGAGCACGTACGATCCAGGCACGAGGCCCTTGATCTCGAACGCGCCCGTCTCTCCGGTCACCGCGAAGAACGGGTGATCCTGGACCACGGCGTAGGCGTGCATCCACGGATGAACGTCGCACACCAGATCGACGACATCCTCCGCCGTCTTCGCATCACCCGAAGGGCTAATGTCGAGCGCGAGGTCCGGATCCTTGGCCGGATGCGCCTTGTTCCACAGCAGCTTGCCGCGCACCGTGCCGCGGACGTTGTGGAACGTGCCATCGCTGTTGCGGACCTGCAGCTTCTGCCCGGCGACCAGCCCGACGACGCGTGGCGAGTACATGCAATCGCGCTGATCGATGACGACCGGCGCGGCCGGCGCGGCGTGCTTGCGGGCGGTGCCGTTCTTGATCCGGACCAGCACGTCCTTCAGCTTGCCGTTCGTGACGACGACATCCTCAGCCAGCTTCGCGGTCTTTGCGCAGTAGGGGTCGGTATCGCGGCGAAGCGGCTTGCGCTCCGGCGGCTCGCCCTCGAACAGGATCATGCCCCGGACCGCGCCGGCACCGGCCGCCTTCTTGGGCTGGGCGCCCGCGGTGGCGGGGATCAGGAGCGGAAGGATCAGCAAAAGACGAGACATGGGTTGGTTGGACGGACTCGCCGTGGCGTTGTTCATCATGCCACAATCGTTCCGTGGCCGAGCTGCCGGTGAAGCTTGGAGCGATGGAGGCGGTTCCGCCAGCGGTCCGCTATCGAGTCAGCGATGTGCTCGCGCTGTTGCCGACCACGGGCCAGCCACTCGAGGGCGTCGCCGAGGAGCGGCTCGCGCGGCTGCTCGACGAAGGCGAGGGGTGGCTCGGCGCGGAGCCCGCGCTCGCCGAGCTCGGCTACTGGATGATCGAGCCGCGCCACGCGGTCGAGCTCCGCCGCCAGGGCTGCGTGTGGCTGACGATGTTCCCGTCGGTCGAGACCGCGACCCGGCTCGCCGCGGTCGCGAGCGACCCGGCAACCCCGGCGCCCGTGCGCGAACAGGCGATCTGGTCGCTCGGGTACCGCCAGGTGCGATCGCTGCACCCGACCACGCAGTGGTCACCCGAACGATGCAGCTCGCCGACGAGGCGCTGTGGAACCTCGCCGATGCGGCGACGACCAGCGGCAAGATCGCCAGCGAGCAGCTGCCGCAGGCGCTGCGGCACGTCCAGCTCGACGCGTTGGCCGCGACGTTCGCGCGCGCACCGGGGCTGTGGGGCGATGCGCTCGAGTGCTTCGCGACGCCACCACTGGCGCGCGTGCTGTTCGTCTCGATCGACGACATCCCGCCGCAACATCGGCTGCGCGTGCTGCGGTTGATCGCGGCCACGATCGGCGAGGAAGCGGTGCCGCTGTTGCTCGCGCGGGCGCGTGCGGCCGCGGTCGACGAGCAGCTCGAGATGCTGTTCCTCGCGGTCGCGGTCGGTGGCGAGGCCCACCTGCCGCGGCTCGAGGAGGCGCTCGCCGGGATGAAGTTCGCCGAGCTGCTGCGGCAGCGCGCGAAGTGGCACCTCGCGAATCGCGGTGTGATCCCGACGGTGCGCGGACTCAAGGTCGCACGCACCACGGCGACGCTCGCACCCGTCGATCGCGCGGACCGGTGCGCTGCCGCCGCCGACGACCTCGGGGTGCTGACCCGGTTCGCGCGGCACCCCGAGGCCTACCTCTACACGCTGTGGGGCTGGATGGTGCGTGGGGCGAAGGATCCGGTACGCGCGCGCGAGCTGGTCGCGGCCCATCCCGAGTCGCAGCGCCTGGTCCGCGAGCTTTACCTGACAGACCTCGCGCGGCGGGGCCGCGTCAAGCAGCTGACCGCCGCGGCGCAGACGCTCGCGGGTGCGGACCTCGGCGCATTGCAGCTCGCGATCTGGGGCCGGCCCCTCGCAGCGCTCGAGCTCGCGGCGACCGCGCGACTGCACACGCCCGAGCTGGTGTGTGCCCGCGCGCTCGCGGCGTACCGCGGCGGCCGCCCCGATCTGACGGCCCGTGTGCTGGCCGAGGATCTGCCACCGTCGGAGATCACCGACGACGACTCGTTGAAGCCGTTTCCCGGGCCGCACGAGCAGTGGATGATCGAGCACGCCGCCGACATCCGGCCCGCGATCGCGGCGCTCGCGCGCGGGCTGCCCGGCGTGCTCTCGCTCGCGAGTGCGGCGCCGCATGATGCCGAGCCGGATCGGCCGTCGATCGAATCGATGGGTGCGGTCGTGCGCCGGCTCGGGCGCGGCTTGCCGGGCGCCACCGTCTACCTGGCCGGCGAGTTCAAACACCTGAACCGGGACGCGATCGCCGCGGCGATCGAGCGGGCCGGCGCGCGGCTGGTCGCGGGTCCATTCCCCGGCACCGACTACTACGTGCACGGCGACTGGTGTCTCGTGCAGACGATCGCGCAGCTCGAGCGCCAGGGTGCGCGAAGGCTACGGCGCGGCGAGCTGGAGGGCCTCTAGGTGGCGGCGCTTCGCAAGCCACATCGGATTGCGTTCCTCGCACCCGACATCACCGTCGACGGACCCGACGCGCCATACGAGGCCGAGGCGGCGCTGCTCCTGTGGAGCGCGTGCATCGAGGTCTGCCGCCGCCATCCCCTGCTCGCCGTCTACGACGCCGAGTCGACGCCACTCGTGCCGCAGGATGGTCACTTCGCACCGCAGCACGCCGCCCTCGGTGCGACGCCGACCGACGCGTTCTTCGAGCCGACCCGGCGCGACGAGCTGGTGTGGCTCGAGCTCGCGCTGCCGAAGGGCGGCCCGGTCCGGCTGCACACGCTCGCCCGCGACGGCAAGCGCGAGTCGTTCGATGCGCTCGGGCGCAACGTCGGCGAACAGATCCACCAGGTGATCGGCGCGTGGCTCGCGGCGCGCGGGCTCGGTGCGTTGCCGCGGCGGTTCGAGCCGGCGACCGCAGACGAGCTGCTCGCGATCATCCACGTGCTGGGTCCGGTGCTCGCCGAGCAGGCGCGGCTGTGGGCGCTACCCGCGCCACCACCCGTCGCACTGGTGGACGAGCCCGACGAGAGCATCGCGCACCAGGCGATCACGGCGAACGCGCCGGTCCCCGCCGTGGTGCCCGTCGTCACGGCCCGCGCGAAGGCAGCTCGCGCGCTCGCGAACCGGCTGCCGGCGACGCTCAAGGTCGCGGCCCTGCGCGTGCTCGAGCAAGCACTCGGCGAGGACCTCGGCGATCTGATCCTCGCCGAAGATCCGGAGCATCCGCAGGCGCTGTTCGCGCGGTTTCGCGCCGGGCTCGGGCAGGGCCGTGACTTCGCGCTCCTGCGGCGCGTGATCGCAGCTGCGCCGGCGTGGGCCCGACCGCATGGCGAGCTCGCGACGGACAACGATGGTGAAGGCGGCGACGACAAGCTCGCGCCGACGGATCTCGAGACGCTCGCCGCCGCCGGGATGGCGGCGCTGTGCCGGCCAGCCCAGTTCGAGGTGATCGACACCGTTGCCGATCACCTGCGCGACGACGGCCGGATCGACGAGGCGATCCGGCTGGTCGGCCGGGCGCTCGACCTCAACGACCAAGACCCGCGGGTCCACATCTCGCTGCTCCACCTCCATCGCTCGACCGATCGGATCGGGGCCTGGCTCGACCAGGCACATCGCTCGGCGCGCATCCATGGCTGCCCGATGGAGCGCTTCCTGCCGTGGTACCCCGATCAGATCCAGATCGATCTGCTGGTCGCCGACGCGCTGATGAATGCGGGCCGGCTCGACGAGGCGATCGCGCTGCGCGGCAATCGGCTCGAGGGTCGCGAGGCGAGCTGGCCGCGCCACACCAAGGTGCTGCACACGTGGCGCAAGGATCCGCGGTTCGTCGCCTGGTCGTATGCGCGTGAGGGCTGGTTCCGCGGCGACCCGGCGCGCGCGGTCGAGGGCTTCGGCCGGATCGAGCCCGGCGACGCCGTCGACCTCGCGATCTTCCTCGACGCGCTGATCGCGATGGGGCGCGAGGACGAGGTCGCGTTTGCCTGGGGCCACTTCGGGCTGGGCCATGGTCATGCAGCGCCAGCGTCCCGGCTCGCGGCAGCGCGCTGCCTGATGATCGCGGGTGACTGGCGGCGCGGGCTCGAGGAGCTGTGGCGCGTCGAGCTGACCGAGCCGGGACGCGACGAGCAGATCGCGATCTCGCGTTGCGGGCTGTTGCTGTCATGCATGCCGATCGAGGTCGCCGAGGCGGCGCTCGCCGAGCGCATGGCGATCGGGGCGCACTCGCTCGCGCGTCGGATGGCTCGCGACGTCGCCGACTTCGTGCCGGGCAAGAGCTCGATCGTGCAACGCGCACTCGGCCAGACCACCCAGCCGAACAAGCCCACCGTGATCGAGCTCGAGCCGGCGTCGTTCGGCGGGTTCTCTGCCGAGACGCGCAGCCGCAAGGCGATCGACGCGCTGTTCGCCGAGCTGAAGGGCAGTGGCGAGCCGCTCGCGCGCGCCGATCGGCTGGTCAATCGCTGGCTCGAGGTCGTGTTCACCGACGCCAGCGAGGACGATCCTGCGGGGCTCGCGCAGGCCGCCGCGTACTGCGCGGCCAACGCGCTCGGCCGCTATCTCGCCGCGACGGTCGCGCCGCCGAGCCCGATCGCGGGGGCGCTGCGGACCGTCGCAGCCGAGTCGCTCGGCCTGGTGCGCCGGCATCGCGAGGTGCTGGTCGATCGCGACGTCCGCGCGTTGCTCGCGGTGATCGATCCCCTGCTGCGCAGGGTCGATCGCTGGGTCGGCACCGCGTGGCTGTCCACCGTCGAGCGCAGCTGCGGTATCGACGAGCGGTCTGCCGGCGACGTCACCGGCTTCGCGCGCGATCACGCGACGGTCGCCGCGCGGATCCTCGGTCCCGAGGAGACGGCCGTGCTGTCGATGTCGGTGGCGCGCCTGCACCGCGAGCGGACGGAAGGCTGGGAGGCGGCGTGCGGTGCGCAGGCCGCCCGGCTCGCGCTCCACACGGGACATGCCGGGACGGAGGAGTGGGCGGACTCGATCGTCGCCCAGCTCGCGTCGCGCACGCTCGATCTCGACGACGCGGTCGACTCGCTCCACACCGCCTGCTACCTCGCGGAGGGCGTCAGCGCCGTGCCCGCCGTGCAGGCCGCACGCACGCTGTTCGCCGCCGGCCGGGCCCCCGCCGCGATCGCGGTGCTCGCGAGCGGGATCGCCGTCGCCGGTGAGAGCTGGCGGGATCAGCAGATCGCGACGCTGGCCGAATCGTGGAAGCGCGCCAGCGTCGACATCCCGTTCGAGTTCGAGAAGGTGTCGAGCGGCATGTTCGAGGCGCTGCAGAAGGGCGATCCCGCGCGCGCGGAGAAGCTCGGCAGATGGGCGGTCGCGTTCGATCCGACCAACGCGGAGGCGCATCGCAACCTCGGCCTCGCGCTCGCGCAGCAGGGCAACGTCGTCGATGCGATGCATCACCTGGTCCGTGGCACGCGCGAACAGGCGACCCAGATCCTGTCGGGCGTGCTGTACCAGGCCGGCAAGCTGCCCGAGGCGATGGCGGTGCTCGACTACGCCAGCCGCTGGTACGTGCGTGCCGATCAATGGCTGACCTACGGCGGCGTCGCGTACGCGGCGATGGATAACCCGCGCACCGTCAAGGCCTACGCGCTGGCCTACCAGCTGGATCCCGACGCGTTCGACGACAGCCAGCTCAACGCCTACGCGGGCGTGCTCGACGAGGTCGGCGACTACGTGATGTGCGAGAAGGTCGCGAACCACCTGCTGCGTGCCGCCGGCGACGACGTGATGTGGAAGACCAATGGCTGGAACCATCTCGCGTGCGCGTTCATCGGGCAGGGGCGGTTCGACGAGGCAACGAAGCTGGCCGAGGACGCGGTCGCGCAGAACCCGCTGCCCGACAACGCCGCCGGCTTCGCGGCGACACTCGAGCGAGCGCGCGCTCAGACCAAGACGACGCCGCAGCTGACCGCCCCACCGGCGCGACCGCGGGAGCCGGTGCTCGGCCTGCTCGAGGCCGGTGACTTCTCGTCTGCGGCGGTGCTCGCACGCGATCCCGACTGGCGGACCCGGCGTGCCGCACTGACGGCGACGCGATTTCGGTTCGGCTCCGAGAACGACCGCGAGGTGCCGCCCCGCGCGCGTGCCGCCGCGAACGTCGCGCTCGCCGACTCGGTCGGCCTCCTCGATCGCGAGGCGGTCGCGTGCCGGATGCTGGCGCTCGAGATCCGCGAGCAGGGCTACTTCGCGCGCGACCCGGTGCCGCGGCTCGGCGACCGGATGACGCGCGAGGCGTTCTATCAGGAGTTCCGTGCGCGCGGTGGCGTGGTGCTGGGAGAGGACGCTCCCCCACCGATGCCGTTCGTCGATCGGGTCGTGTGTCGCGGCAGCAAGATCGAGCGCGCCAGTGACTACGTGGCGCTGTTGCGAGATCTGGCCGCGCTTCCGCCGCGGGAGGCGATCGCCCAGTTCGATCTCGACGAGGCCAGCTTCATCGAGGTGGCGAAAGCGTGGGGCGCCGCGATCGATGCCGACCCGACGGTCGCCCGGATGATCGAGGCCGGGCTCGCGAAGCGCTGAACGGCAGGTCGAACGGATCATTGACCCGGAAGATCCGCGCGACCGCTGCGTCGTCCCGGGGTGCGAGATAAGTACGGTCGCGGCAGGACTCCCGGCGCCACCTCCCAGCACGTCGAGGATTCGTGGGCCTTGCGGGACGGGCGCTACGGAAAGCTTCCCGGCAAGCACTCGCTGACCGAGTCCCTCGTCTACGACGCTCCGGTTCAGGCCGACGGCGACGTCCGCGCGGATCCGGGGCGCGTGCACGCCGCCGCCAAAGCGGGCGTCGAGGGCGCCGCGAGGCGCTGCCGCCTCGAGACGATCCAGCGCGCGTTCGGCCGTCACGACGTGCGCACGGCGCGCGCAGATCGGTGGCCGCGCAGCAACGGCGACCAAGGCGATGGGAGCGCGTGCGTTCGCGAGCTGCGAGGTCGTCGCGTTCGAGACCCCGCCGGATCTGCGGCAGGCCGCGCACGAGGCCGCCCACGTGATCCAGCAGCGCGCGGGGGTCCAGCTTGCCGGTGGCGTCGGACGGGTCGGCGATCGCTACGAGCAGCACGCCGATGCGGTCGCCGAACGCGTCGTCCGTGGCCAGTCGGCCGAGGCGCTGCTCGATACGGTCGCCGGTTCGGGCAGCGCGAGCGCATCGGGCGCGGCCGTCCAGCGCGACGGTGAGGACGACGAACGGCTCGAGGAGGACGGTGATCGCGAGGCGATCCTGCGCCGGGCGGCAGCACGCCGGCGCGGTCCACGCAGCCCCGAGTCGGCGGAGCGCGTGGCGCGGCCCGGCGACCGCGAGGCACTCGAGGAGGACGTCACCGAGCGGCATGGTGCCGAACGCGACGAGCAGCACGAGCGCGTCGCCGAGCCCGGCGATGCCGACGAGCTGGTCCGGCGCGTCCGCGAGCACCGCGGCGAGCCGATGTCGGATCACGAGCGCGAGTTTCGCGCCGATCGCGCCGATCCATCGACCGAGGGCACGGCCCGCCGGCGGGAAGGACGCCGCCGCGATGCGAGCGAGCGCGAAGCGCGCCCCGGGGATCGCGAGGCGATCACGAATGAGGTGCTCGAGCGCCGTCGCGCGCGCCTGACGACGGACGAGGAGCGCGGCGCGCTGTTCCGGCGCGAAGACTTCCATCACGACAGGGCAGTCGCGGGCCTGACCCGGATCACCGAGGACGATCCGACGTCAGGCTCGGTCACCACGGATGGCGCTGACGTCCGGCCTCATGCCGAGGTCGAGGGCCACGTCCGGGTGTCCCGGCGCGGCGCGCGGGTCGGTACCACGGTCGGTCCGTCGGCGCGGCGCGGGCGGGTGATGGCCGGCGGCGAGGCGCTCGAGGATGGCGGGACGCGGGCGGGCGTCGACGTCCGCGGCTCGACCCGCGTCGGAGGGCACGGTGTGCACGGTGATCTGGGCGCCTCGGTCCGCTCCCGGTCTGCGGCGGCGAGGCGGGCTTGAGGCCGTTCTCGGTCGCGCCGT
>JBBJLY010000263.1:0-11374 GCA_037720695.1 Kofleriaceae bacterium
ACGTGTCCCCCGACGAGGCGAGCGGCAGGCCATTTTCATCCGCGACCACCATGGCTTCGATACGACCGTCCTGACAGCAGGCGGCCAGCTGGTACGTCAGGGCCTGCGTGACCGATGCAGACGCGCGCTCGGGCCGACGGCGTTCTTGTTTGCGCATGAATGACATGGTCACAACCATCCACGGGGTGGGCAAGAAAACAGAGGTAGGCTGCCCGCGTGCTAACGCTGCGCATCCTTGCGGGTCTCTCGATCGTGCTCGCAGCCTGCCATTCCCCGAGGTCTGCGATGAAACCGACCTGGCCTGCCCTCGACGACAAGCTGCTGGCTGACGCGGCGGCGACGTTCAACTTCAAGCTCGGGGCGCCGACCGCGCTCGCGATCACGAAGGACGGCGCCGTGCTGTTCCGGCGCACCGGCGCCCGCGCGTTCGCGGCCGACCTGTTCGAGCTCGCACCCGACGGCACGGTGAAGACGCTGGCCGCGGTCTCGGAGCTGCTCGGCACCGGCGAGGAGCAGCTGTCCGATGCCGAGAAGGCGCGCCGCGAGCGCACGCGGACCGCGACCCGGGGCGTCGTCGATATCGGCGTGTCGGAGGACGGCAAAATCGTGATGGTTCCGCTCGGCGGGATGTTCCACCTGATCGATCGGGCATCCGGCAAGCGCCGCGTCGTCGATCCGGGAGGCGCGGCGTACGACCCGCAGCTGTCGCCGGACGGCACCACGATCGCGTTCGTGCGCGACGGCGATCTGTGGTCGGTGGCGACCGGCGCGGCGAAGCAGCTGACCAAGCATCCCGAGGGCTTCGAGTACGGCGTCGCCGAGTTCGCGGCGCAGGAGGAGCTCGGCCGGCGGCGCGGCTACTGGTGGGCGCCGGATGGCAAGTCGATCGCGTTCCAGCGCACGGACCTGCGGCCCGTCGACACGATCTACGTCGCCGACTCGCGTCACCCCGACAAGGCGCCGGTGCCGTTTCGTTATCCACGTGCCGGGACCAACAACGCGATCGTCGATCTCGGCATCGTCGCGGCCGCCGGTGGGACCCCGCGCTGGCTGACCTGGGACCGCGAGCTGATCTATCTCGCCGACGTCGAGTGGTCGGAGCATGGGCCGCTGACCGCGCTCGTGATCGATCGCGATCAGGTGCGCGCCGAGGTCCTCGCGTTCGATCCCGCGACTGGCGTGGCCCGCACGCTGGTCACCGAGCGCGACCCCGCGTGGGTCAACGTCAACGTTGGCGTGCCGCGCTGGCTCGAAGATGGCTCGGGCTTCCTGTGGATGACCGAGAAGTCCGGTGACTGGGTGCTCGAGCTGCGCAAGCCCGACGGCTCGCTCGCACGCGCACTGACCACGCCCGAGCTCGGGTTGCGCCAGGTCGTCGGCCTCGATGCGCAGCACGTGTACTTCGAAGCCAGCGCCGATCCGCTGCGCCAGGACGTCTACAAGCTCCCGCTCGCCGGCGGACCGCCGGTGAAGCTGACGGACGGAGTCGGTGTCGCCAATGCCCGGGCGGCGCACGGCGTCTCCGTGATCAACGTCGAGCTCGAGGCTGGCGGCCGGACCTGGTTCGCGCTCCGGGGTGCCACCAGGCACGAGCTGCCGTCGGTCGCCGAGCGCCCGTCGCTGGTGCCGACCACCGTGCTCGAGACCGTGCAGGTCGGTGGTCGCACCCAGCACGTCGCGATCACGCGGCCACGCACGTTCGAGCGAGGCCGGACGTATCCGGTGCTGCTCAAGGTCTACGGCGGGCCGCATGCCGTGACGGTGCAGGCCGCGCGCGACGCCTACGTGATGGACCAGTGGTACGCCGACGCCGGGTTCATCGTCGTCCGTACGGACGGACGCGGCACGCCCAATCGCGGGGCGGCGTGGGAGCGCGCGATCCTGAAGGATCTGATCACCGTACCGCTCGAGGATCAGATCGCCGCGCTCCAGGCACTCGACAAGCGCCACCCCGAGCTCGACCTCGCACGTGTCGGCATCTTCGGGTGGTCGTTTGGCGGCTACTTCGCGGCGATGGCCGTACTGCTCCGGCCCGACGTGTTCAAGGCCGCGGTCGCCGGCGCGCCGGTCACCGACTGGGCGCTCTACGACACGGCGTACACCGAGCGCTACATGAAGACGCCGCAGGCCAACGCCGACGGCTACAAGGCGACCAGCGCGCTGACCCACGCGGACAAGCTCGAGCGTCCGCTGCTGATCATCCACGGCATCACCGATGACAACGTGCACTTCGCGCACACGCTCGCGCTGATCGAGTCGCTGTACATCGCCGGAAAGCGTGCCGAGGTGATCACGCTGTCGGCGACGCACATGGTGCCCGACCCGAAGCTGAACCTCGCCCGCGAGCTCGTCCAGGTCCGCTTCTTCCGCCAGCACCTCGAGTGATCCTTTATCGGGACAGCCGTTGCGTCGCCGTGGCCAAGCCGTCGGGAGTCGCCACCCACCGCGGCTGGGCCGACGACGACGACGCGCTGCTGCAGCAAGTTCGCGACGCGGTCGACGCCTACGTCTATCCGATCCATCGCCTCGATCGCGGCGCCTCGGGCGTCGTGCTGTTCGCGCTCGACCGCGAGGCGGCCCGCGCGTTCTCCGAGGCGTGGGGCCAGGCCGACAAGCGCTACCTCGCGATCACGCGCGGGCATCCGCCCGACGAGCTGGTGATCGATCATCCGATCCCGCGCGCACCCGGCGAGCCTCGCGTGCCCGCGGTCACCGAGATCTGGCGCCGCGAGATGTTCGGGCGGTATGCGCTCGTCGAGGCGCGCCCGCGGACCGGCCGGCTGCACCAGATCCGG
The DNA here is from genome assembly GCA_037720695.1 of Kofleriaceae bacterium. Taxonomy (GTDB): domain Bacteria; phylum Myxococcota_A; class Polyangia; order Haliangiales; family Haliangiaceae; genus JABFXX01. Next base: position 2,796 of record JBBJLY010000263.1, read on the forward strand.
CGCCACCTGAAGCACATCTCGTGTCCGCTGATCGGCGACGTCCGCTACGGCAAGGGCGAGCACAACCGGATCTTCCGGACCGAGCACGGGCTGCATCGCCTCGCGCTGCACGCGATCTCGCTGACGGTGCCGCACCCCGACGGCACGTTGCTCGAGGTCGCCTGCCCGCTCGCCGACGATCTGTTGTCGGCGCTCGCCAGCTGCCGTGCCGCGTACGCGAGCGAGCTGTAAGGCGAGCCAGGGCCCTTGGGGCACCGGCACTAGTGTAGCTGTGTGGTCAGCGTCTGCTAATCGCTCGTGACGTCCTTCGCCAGCTCGCGCCAGAACTCGTCGCCCATCAAGTAGAACGCCCACATCCGCTCGACCGGCTTGACGCCACGCTGCTCTTGCCACAGCACCAGATCGTCGAGCTCGCCCTCGTACCAGCCCCACAGGAACCGCGAGCGCACGGGGTCGAGCTTCTGGCTCGCGAGGTAGGCGACGACGTCGTCCTCCTCGATCTCGTCCAGCGCGTCGTACAGCTCCTCCGCCTCCTCGATCAGCGTCCGCAGCTTCGCGAGGCCCTGCTTGGTCAGGTCCCAGCGGTTCTTCTTCGAGTTGATCACGACGAGATCCTCGACTGCCATCTCCTGCAGGATCTCGTCGAGCGGCCCGAGCTCGGAGGGCACCACGACCGGCAGCTCCATCCCGCCGTCCTCGGGCTTGAGGTCGAGCTTCTTCATCAGATAGACGCTGGCAAGCGACTGCTTGGTCTCATCGTCGATCGCCTTGTCGAGGCGGCGCTGGAGATCGGTGGTCACGTCGCCTAGGGTGCACCAAGTTTCGGCGACCAGCCGGATCCCGGTGCCCGTATCGTCGAGATCTCGCCATGACTCGACGTCTCCGAGCGCGTGATGGATCGGGACGTCCCACGCTGGACCGGCGAGCAGCGCGCGGTGCGGGTTGCACATCACGAGGACGATCGCGGCGGTGCGCGGGAGCTTCGGCAGCCAGGTCGCGAGGAAGCGCGACGCGAGCACCGTGACAGCACGCAGCTCGTGGTCCGGCAGCTCGAGCTCGAGCTCGACGTCGGTTGCCAGGACCTCGCCGTCGTCGGCGGAGTGCACCGCGACCACCAGCACGTCCTCGATGTTCTGCGCACGTCCCGTGCCATCGACCAGCGTGACCCGGTCGAGCTTCGCCCAGCCGTAGCCAGCGTACTCACCATCCGGCTCGTCGCGATCGACGTCCAGCGCGAGCAGCTCCATCACGGGCCGCTCGAGGAACGGCAGCTCCGCGATCGTCAGGGCCACCGATCTGCTAGCCGTCGAGGCGAACCGGACGCGTCGTGCGACCCGCCCGCGCGAGGCCGAACCGACCGCCGCCACGCATCCGGCCACCGCCGCCGGACCTCGACGGCGAGCCGCCGTAGGTCTTGCCGGTGCGAGACGGCTTGCTGAACCGGGTCGGGTTGGAAGCGCGGAAGCTCGAGCGCTGGCTCGACAGCGACGTGTGGCGCGCCGCGCTGGTGGTGTACGGCTGCGTGTACATCGGCACGTAGCGGGGGCCCATCATCGCGTTGGCCATCATGGATCCCATCATCATGCCGGCGGCGATGGTGAGGAACGACGGGCCGTGGCTCGCGTAGTGGCCGTGGCCCTGGGTCTCGACCGATCCCTGGCCGTCGCCCGTGATCGTGCGCTTGATCGTGAAGATCTTCTCGCCCTCGTCGATCGAACCGCTGGTGTTCTTGTCGAAGAAGCCGGTCACGACCTGGGTCTTGTCGTCGGTATCCTGGACCGAGACCGAGATGATCTCCTTGCCCTCGTAGATCTCGTTGATCTTCTTCTCGAGGTCGTCCGGGCCGTTCGCCGTCTTGTACGCCTCGTTGACCTTGTTCCAGTCGATATCGACATTCGTGTTCTCGGTGGTCACCCACCGCTCGGTGCCGGAATCCGACTCGGACGAGCAACCTGCCAGGCCCGCGACCGGGACGGCCAGTGCGAGGAAGCCTGCAAGAAGCTTGGTCTTTGAAATCATGCGTGAACCGTAGTGTTCCCACCCCTGTGCGTCAAGGTAGCCCTTTGTTGAGGTGGACCCAACCAGGCGAATTCAGGCGACGAGGCTATCGTCGAGGTCGCGGACGCTGGCGTCGAGCACGGCCCAGATGATGGCGGCGATCGCCGTCGCGACCGCGTCCTGCTCCCCAGGGGTGAGCACGATCGGGAGCTCCTCGATCTGGTCGCGCAACGACCGCACCATCGCCCGGTCGCAGTGGCCGTCGCGGACCGCCAGCATGCCGAGCGTCAGCGCGTTGTGATCGAGCCGGAGGTCGCCGAGTGGCGTGGCGCCACCGAGCACGCGGCACGCCAGCTCGAGGCCCGCCGCAAATGCATCCCGGTCAGGCCACGCGAGCTCGCGCTCGAGCAGCCGCATCACGGCCGGCTGGCGAATCGCGAGCCAGCTCACGTCGTGCTCGGCGCGGTCGGCGCGCTCCTCGTGATGGGAGATCATGACCCGACCCTAGGGAGCCCCGATCACGGGCGCCAGTTTTCAGCTATCGTTCCGCGATGTCTCGCGCTGCCTATCTGATCGACGGTGTTCGCTCGCCTTTCGGCCGCTACGGCGGCGGACTTGCGGGAGTGCGCGCCGATGATCTCGGGGCCCAGGTGATCGCCGCGCTGATCGCGAAGACCGGGATCCCGAGCGACCGGATCGACGACGTGATCTTCGGCTGCGCCAACCAGGCCGGCGAGGATAATCGCAACGTCGCGCGGATGTCCGCGCTGCTCGCCGGCCTGCCGACCGGCGTCCCGGGCGTCACCGTCAACCGGCTGTGCGGCTCGGGCATGCAGGCGGTCGCGGATGCCGCCCGTCTGATCGCGAACGGCGAGGCGGACCTCGTGATCGCTGGCGGCGTCGAGCAGATGTCGCGCGCGCCGCTCGTGATGGCCAAGCCGACCGATGCGTTCCAGCGCGGCAACCAGACGATCTACGACACCACGCTCGGCTGGCGGTTCGCCAACCCGAAGATGGAGGCGATGCACGGCACGCTCGCGATGGGCGAGACCGCGGAACGGGTCGCGCAGCAGTGCAACGTGTCGCGCGAGGCGCAGGACCGGTTCGCGCTGACGTCGCAGCAGCGTGCGGGTCGCGCGATCGCCTCGGGCCGGATCGCACAGGAGCTGGTCCCGATCCTGACCGGCATCGACAAGAAATCCGGCGCCGAGATCCGCGTGACGGCCGACGAGCATCCGCGTCCGGACACCACGCCGGAACAGCTCGCGAAGCTACGTCCGGCGTTTGCGCCGAAGGGCGGCGGTACCGTCACCGCGGGCAACGCATCGGGGCTCAACGACGGCGCGTGCGCGATCCTGGTTGCCAGCGAGGTGGCGATCAAGGAGCTCGGCCTGACGCCCCGCGCGCGCTACGTCACCGGGGCCGCCGCGGGAGTCGAGCCAAGCGTGATGGGACTCGGGCCGATCCCGGCATCGAAGAAGGCGCTCGCACGTGCGGGCTTGACCGCGCAACAGATTGAACTTGCAGAACTAAATGAGGCATTCGCGGCGCAGGCGATTCCTTGCATCGAGCAGCTCGGTCTCGACCCGGAGCGAGTTAACGTGAATGGGGGCGCGATCGCGTGGGGTCACCCACTCGGTGCGTCTGGTGCGCGGCTGCTGCTGACGCTGATGCTCGAGCTCTCCCTAACCTCCTCTTCGCGTGGACTGGCCTCGATGTGCATCGGGGTCGGGCAGGGCATCGCGGTCATTCTCGAACGAACCTGACGCTGCATGACGGATCACATGCGCGAGCAGATCGCGAAGTCGCTGAAGCTCGTCGGGCGTGTGCTCGGCGAGAAGTTCCGGCTGACCGCCTGCATCGGCATCGGGGGGAGCGGCGCGGTCTACAAGGCGGACCAGATCGCGCTCGGTCGCACCGTGGCGGTCAAGATCCTGAACGAGGAGCTGTCCGCGGATACCCGGATGATCCGGCGGTTCCGCGACGAAGCGACGTCGGCCTCGCGCCTCAACCATCCCAACTGCGTCTCGATCATCGATTACGGCCAGGCGAACGACGGCTTGCTCTACCTCGCGATGGAGTTCGTCAAGGGACCCACGCTGACGCAGCTCCTGATGAACGAGAACCCACTCGATGTCGAGCGCGTGATCGACATCGTGATGCAGTCGCTCGCCGGGATCGAGGAAGCGCACCTGTCGGGTGTCGTCCACGCCGACCTCAAGGCCGACAACATCATCCTCGACCAGCGGCGCGCCGGCGTCGACGTGGTGAAGATCGTCGACTTCGGCATCGCCCGGCTGGTCACCGGCGTCCGCGATCCGGAAGATCGCTCGATCAGCGGGACGCCCGAGTACATGGCACCCGAGGTGATCAGCGGCGCGCCGCCGTCGTTCGCGTCGGACATCTACGCGGTCGGCATCATCCTGTACGAGCTGCTCGCGTACAAGACGCCGTTCTTCGCCGGCACCACGACGGAGATCCTGGCGAATCACCTGAAGGCCGTGATCCCGACGCTCAACGCCCGCCGCGATCACATCTCGCCCGAGCTCGACGCGATCATCTCGAAGGCGCTCGCGAAGCATCCCACGGACCGCTTCCTCTCGGCCGCCGAGATGCGCAGCACGCTCGGCCAGCTCCAGCTCCAGCGGCGTGCGCCGGCTCGCACCGATACCTGCCAGATGTGCGGCGCGCAGTGCACGCCGAGCTTCAAGTTCTGTCCCGAGTGCGGGACGCCGCGCAAGATCGTCCCGAAGACGTTCGAGGTGCCGATCACGCCGAGCATCGAGATCCTGCCGCTGCCGTTCATCGGTCGCAAGCGGGAGCTCGAGGTCCTGCTCGCGCACATGCGGTCGGCGGGCCAGCGTGGGAAGGACATCGGGCTCCTGGTGATGGGCTTCGAGGGCTCGGGGCGGAGCGCGCTGCTGCGCCACGCGTACGACCAGATCCGCAAGGACTCGACGCGCGTGACCTACCAGATCGGCCCGGATCCGAGCGGGCTCGCCGCGCCGTACTACCCGATTCGCTCGCTGCTCGCGGCGATCCTCCAGCTGCCGCCAGTGTCGAGCGAGACCGAGCTCCGCGGGGCCGTGCTCGGTCGAGGGCGCAACGAGCGCGACCTTCCCGGCCTCGCGCAGCTGTTCGGTCACCCCACCACGCTGCTCGAGCTCGAGCCGCCGGTGCGCCGGCGCGAGATGGTGTGGTCGACGCTGCGCGCGCTCGAGCGAGCCGCGCACGGCGATCACGTCACGATCGTGTGCGAGGACATCGACCGCTTCGACCCCCCAAGCCTCGAGATCCTGCGCCGCGCCACCGAGGTCACCGAGCTCGCGCTGCCGCCGATCGTGATGACCGCGACCACCGTGTTCGGCTCGCAATGGCCGACGTCGGTGCCGCGCCTCGAGGTCGGTGCGCTCGAGGCCGAGGACCTGACCCTCATCATCACGAACCTCGAGAAGGCGGGCATGCGCGGGATCCCCGGGGCGCAGGTGCTGTTCGAGAACACGCGGGCGTACCCGGGACACATCGAGCACCTGGTCCGCTACCTGATCGAAGGCGGTCGCGCCGAGGACACCAACATCTCGCTGCCCGATCTCGTCGCCGCCCGGCTCTCGATGCTGAAGCAGTCGACCCGCGACGCGCTACAGGCGGCCGCGGTGCTCGGCATCGAGCCGCAGCTCGATCTGCTGCGCTCGATGCTGCCGTCGGAGGCGCTCGAGGTCGCGCTGGTCGACGCCGAGCGCTCGGGGCTGCTCGCCACCGACCCCTCGGGCGAGCTCCAGTTCACCAGCCGCCTCGTGCGCGACATCGTCTACGACGCCACCCCCGCCGACGTCCGGCGCTCGCTCCACGCGTCGGCAGCCGCCGCCGTCGAGCAGCTCGCGCCCGACGCGGCGCTGCTCGGTCACCATCACGATCTGGCGAACCACGCGAAGGATGCGATCCCGCTGCTGCGTCGCGCGGGTGATCACGCCGCGGAGCAGCTCGACGACGTCGGCGCCGGCCAGTTCTACTACCGCGCGCTGGTCGCTGTTCGCCAGGCGGTGCAGTCTGGCGAGGACGACGGCACGCAGTCGGTCGAGGGCATGTTCGTCCAGCTGAGCGTCCGGCTCGCCGATGTCCTGCGCACGCGCGGCGAGACCGCGCTGGCCCGTGGCGTGCTCGCCGAGGCGCGCGACTGGTCCGGCGTGCCGATGCTGGTGTCGCTGATCGATCGCGCGAGCGCCTCGATCGCGCTCAGCGAGGGCGACATCGACGGGGCGATCGCCTCGCTCCGCCGCGGCGTCGGGCGCGCGATCGCCACCGGCGACATGAACCTCGTGTGCGAGCTCTACCTCGATCTCGCGACCGCGCTGCTGCGCGCCGGCGATCCAGATACCGCGCTGCACGAGCTGGTCGAGTGCATCGATCTCGCGACGCTCGGCGAGGGCTTCACCGCGATCGACGGCCCCGAGCCGTTCTGGCGGATCCTGCGGGCGCAGGCGCAGATGGTCGACAACACCGGCGACTCGTACAAGGCGCTGCGACTCGCCGAGGCGGCGCTGTTCCACGCCCAGCGCGTGCGGTCCCGGCTGGGTGCGGCGCGCGTCCAGCAGCTGCTCGCCCAGCTGTGCGAGAAGGCGGGCCTCGGCGGCAAGGCCGAGCGCTACCGGCTCGCCGCGATCAACGAGATGCGCAACCTCGGCGATCGCCGCGCCACCGCGGAGCTGTTGCTCAACGACGTACCGGCTCGCACCGCCCGCGTGGTGACGTCGCGGATCGACGACGCGATCCAGCTGACCAAGGAGATCGGCTGGACCGAGGGTCACGAGCGCGCGAAGCGAAAGTCCAGCCCGCCCTCGGTCGTCAAGTCTGAAGACGGCTGAACGCGTTCGCGCAGATGCGCGCGAGTTTGTGACATCTGAGTACGACTTAGCCGTGATCCAGGGTACGATTTCATGGTGGGCAGTATCCTCCTCGTCGGAGCCGATGAAGAAACCGGTGACCAGTGGTCGGCGGCGTTGTCGGAGGCGGGGCACACCATACATATCACCTCAGTACGCGACGCTCTCCCGCTGATGCGGGAGGGCGGCATCGAGGTCGTCGTGATCGACTCGGCCGATCCACGCGCCGGCGTGGTCGAGCTGGCGCGCGGGATCGAGGCCTTGCCCGATGCCCCGCCGATCATCCTGGTCTCGGGCTCACCGTATGCGCCCGAGATCTCGGCGCGCATCGGGGTCGCGACGTTCCTCGCCAAGCCGTGCGATCCGTCCGAGGTCGTCGGTGTCGTGAGCCGGCTGTTCGGTCGCCTGCGCCCCGTGCGCGGGTTCGAGGACGAACCGACCGGGCCGACGCGCCAGTTCGGCTGATTTCGACCCTGATCTCGCTCATGATGCGCGGACCATGAAGCCCTGGAAGGTGCTGGTCCTGCTCGCGGGTCTGGTCGGCATCGCCGGCTTCTTCCTGCCGTTCGTCAAGTACAAGAGCCCCGACGGCTCGGTCACCGGCACGATCAGCGCGTATCAGATCGTCGCGGGCATCGACGACCCGGGCGACATCGTCGACGGCGACGTGCCGAATCTCGACCGCGAGCAGGTCGCGGTCCTGGTCACCCAGTTCAATGAGGGGCTCGCCGAGCTCAAGGCGCTGATGCTCGGGTTCTTCGCGCCTGCGGTGCTGCTCGCCGTGATCGGCGCGCTCGCGGTCGCGCGCGGGAGGCTGGGCCGGATCTCCGGCGTGTTCGCGCTCCTGCTCGGGGTCGCGAACATCGGCGTGTTCCTGCTGTTCCGCGGTGTCGCCGGCGACAGCGGCCAGACCGACGCCACGCTCGGGGTCGGGCTCTCGATGTTGCTGGCAGCGGGCATCGTCGGCGCGATCGGCGGGCTCGGCGCGCTGGTCAGCCCTGGCTCAGATTAGCGCCTGTCCTTGAATCGAGTCAGGTGATCTCGAAAGTTGCGAGGTCGCTGTAGAACACGCTGCACGCTGCTGTCGTCGCCAACGGCGGCGCGCTGCGCTGGTTGCGATATGGCGGACGACGTGATCGTGATCGTCGACGTGATCGCCCCCGTGATCGTCGACATCGCACGAGCGGGTCGTTGCTTTGCTGACCAAGAGAGCGACCCCTGATCGTCAACGGAGGCGATCACGCTCACGGTAGCGTGTTCCCGTTCGCGGGCACGGCCACGATCACGTGGCCGATCACGGCCACGGCCACGACCGAACGGGACACATCCTAGTCGATCACGAGCATACGGACGCCACGCGCGGGCACGGCGATCGTCGCCTTGCCCGCCACGATCCGCGGCCGCTCGACGGCGAACGGATCGCGCAGGCCCTGCGTCGTCGACTCGACGAGCAACACCGCGCTCACCGGCTTCGCGGCATCCGACACCACGAACACGACGCGCGTCCGGCCGGTTGCATCGGCATAGGCGAACGCACGGGCTTGGTCCGGACGTTCGATCGTCCACGCGAGCGGCAGCTCGCCAGCGAGCCCGGCGAGATCCTCGGCGAGTCCCGGCAGATCGGCGAGCGAGCCTGGCTTCAGGCGACCGATGCGGCGCGGCGCGGGCCAGGAATGGAGGGGCCGGGATTCACTCCCGGCC
>JBBJLY010000264.1:0-11324 GCA_037720695.1 Kofleriaceae bacterium
TGCAAGACCGAGCTGATGACGGTCGCCCAGCCGATCGCGACCAAGCTCGGCGACGCGCCGATCGCACTCGGCACCAACCTCGACGATCTCGGCGACGTCCGTCCCGGCATCGCGGCCGCCCGCGACCGCGGCGCGTTCATGCCGCTGGTCGACACCGGCTTCACGAAGGCCGACGTCCGCGCGATGTCCCGCGACCTCGGGCTGCGCACCTGGGACAAGCCACAACTCGCGTGTCTGTCGTCGCGGTTTCCTTACGGGACCCAGATCACGCAGGACCGACTTCGCCGGGTCGATGCGTTCGAGGACGGGCTGCGCGCGCTCGGGTTTCGCCAGATCCGCGTGCGGTTCCACGACACGATCGCGCGGCTCGAGATCGACAACACGGAGCTGCCGCGGATCGTCGAAGTTCGCGACCGCGTGGTCGCGCTCGGCAAGGAGCTCGGGTTCGCGTACATCGCGCTCGATCTCGCGGGCTTTCGCTCCGGCTCGCTGAACGAGGTCCTGCCCGCCGACGCGCTCGTCAAGCTTCGGGTTCAGCGCCCATCGTGAGCCGACTGGCGCTCGCGCTCGTGCTGATCGCCGGGACCGCGTCGGCCGACGAGCCAGCGAAAGTCAAGAAGGACCTCGCGCGCAGCGGCAAGGCGGTCACGACCCGCGCGCGAGCCGTCGCCGGCACCAGGCCGGCGAAGCTCGTCAACCTCTACAACACGTGGACCCACGAGTGGCTCGCGGTGGAGCCGGGCCTGTGGCCCGCAAAGCCGACGCTCGATCGCTTCCTCCGCGATCACTACACCAGCGAACCGACCGCGATGGAGCCGCGGCTCGTCGAGATCGTCGTCGCGGCGGCGCAGCACTTCCAGGCCGACACCGTGCTGATCGTGTCGGCCTTTCGCCACGAGAAGTACAACCTGATCCTGCGCAAGAAGGGGCACCAGGTCGCCCGCGACAGCGCCCACACCAAGGGCAACGCGATCGACTTCCAGCTGCCGAACGTGACGACGAAGGCGCTGCACGCATGGGCCAGGGCCCAGCAGATCGGCGGCGTCGGCCTCTACCTCGACAGCGGCTTCATCCACATGGACACCGGCAAGATCCGCTACTGGTCCGGCGACTGAGCGTACGGGGTACACTTGCCGTGATGTCGACGTGGGCGATGATCGGGATCGCGGTGCTCGCGTTCCTCGTGCTGGTCGCGATCTACGACCTGGTGCAGACCAAGAAGGCGATCCTGCGCAACTTCCCGATCATCGGGCACCTGCGCTACGTGCTCGAGGCGATCGGCCCCGAGCTGCGCCAGTACATCGTGACGAACAACGATGAGGAGCGGCCGTTCTCGCGCGACCAGCGACGCTGGATCTACGCGTCCTCCAAGCGTGAGAATAACTACTTCGGGTTTGGCACCGACAACGACATCGAGCGCGCCGGCTACATCCTGCTCCGCCACTCGGCGTTCCCGCTGCACACGCCGCATGCGGGCCAGCCGGGCTACGATCCGGCGTACACGCTGCCGTCGGTGCGCGTGCTCGGTGGGTTTCGGGGTCGCAAGCACGCGTTCCGGCCAAGCTCGATCGTGAACACCTCCGCGATGAGCTACGGCTCGCTGTCCGGTTCCGCGGTCGAGGCGATCAACCGCGGCACGGCGCTCGCCGGAGCGATGCAGAACACGGGGGAAGGCGGGCTCAGCGACTACCACCGCAAGGGCGGCGAGCTGATCTGGCAGATCGGCACCGGCTATTTCGGGTGCCGCGATGACCTCGGCAAGTTCTCGCTCGAGCGCTTCCTCGAGAGCGTCGCTTCGGCGAAGGTCCGCGCGATCGAGATCAAGCTCTCGCAGGGTGCGAAGCCCGGGCTCGGCGGGTTGCTGCCCGCGGCGAAGGTGACGCCGGAGATCGCGAAGATCCGCGGCATCGCCCTCAACCGCGACTGCATCTCGCCCGCAAACCACACCGCGTTCACCGACGTGTCCAGCATGCTCGACTTCATCGAGCGCCTGGCCGATGCGACCGGGCTGCCCGTCGGGATCAAGTCCGCGGTCGGCGACCTCGGGTTCTGGCGCGATCTCGCGACGCAGATCGACACCACCACGCGCGCACCGGACTTCATCACGATCGACGGCGGCGAAGGCGGCACCGGCGCCGCGCCGCTGGTGTTCGCCGATCACGTCGCGCTGCCGTTCAAGCTCGGGTTCACCCAGGTCTATCGCGCGTTCGCCGAGCGCGGCGTCCAGCACACCACGGTGTTCATCGGCTCCGGCAAGCTGGGCTTCCCGGAGAACGCGCTGCTCGCCCTCGCCTTCGGCTGCGACCTGGTGAACGTCGGCCGCGAGGCGATGATGGCGATCGGCTGCATCCAGGCGCAGCGCTGCCACACCGATGCCTGCCCCACCGGCGTCGCCACGCAGAACCGCTGGCTGATGCGCGGACTCGACCCTACCAACAAGGCCGCGCGGCTCGCGAACTACCTGGCGACGTTGCGCAAGGATCTGATCGAGCTCGCCCACGCGACCGGCCACGCGCACCCCGCCCTCGTGCCGCTCGACGCGCTCGAGCTGGTCGACAGCAACACGCAGACGCGGTCGGCGCGCGAGGCGTTCAACTACGAGCCCGGCTGGGGCCTGCCGCCCGAGGCAGACACGGCGACGCTGCGCGGCGCGGTCGCAGCCTAGTTGCTGAGCACACGAACCCGCTTGGTGTAAGGTCCGCCCCATGCCGCCTGGCAAGGACCTGATCATCTGGATGGACATGGAGATGACGGGCCTCGACCCCGCAAAGGAGCGGATCATCGAGATCGCGACGATCATCACCGATGGCAACCTCGTCGAGCTCGGGGCCGGACCGGACCTCGTCGTCCACCAGCCCGACGACGTGCTCGCCGCGATGGACGACTGGAACAAGAAACACCACGGCGGCTCGGGACTGGTGGGGCGGGTCAAGAGCTCGACCGTCACCGATGGCGATGCCGAGGCGCAGACCCTCGCGTTCATCAACCAGCACGTCGGCGCGAAGGAGCGGCCCGTGCTCGCGGGCAACTCGATCCATCAGGACCGCCGGTTCATCCGCCGCTACATGCCGGCGCTCGACGCGCGGCTGCACTACCGGATGATTGACGTGTCGACGATCAAGGAGCTCGCCCGGCGCTGGTTCCCGCTGATCACGGCCAAGCAGCCGGCGAAGAAGGACACCCACCGGGCGCTCGATGACATCCGCGAGTCGGTCGAGGAGCTGCGGTTCTACCGCGGCCACGTGTTCGTCCAGCCGGCGACTCCCAGTACACCTGCCGGCTAGCCGAGTCGCCACAGGCGGACAACCACGCGGACACACTGGGACGATCTGTGGGCAGTCGCCCGCGACGCCGGGCACGCTGGTTGCTGTACCAGCCGGCATGCGCACCGCCCTGGTCTCCGCCTTCGCCCTCGGCCTGCTCGGTGGCTGCAACGACGCGCCCGAGGTCAGCGAAGATCCCGAGGACAGTGTGTTCGTCGACGACAGCAAGGCCGACGACTACTTCAGCATGTCGGCGCAGGAGTACACGCTCGACGGCAAGACCACGGTCGTGCTCGACGCGAGCTACGCGGACAAGACGGCCGCCGTGCGGCTGGCCGCCGCGACCAAGTTGGTCGGCTACAAGCAGATCGCGATCGCGTGGTTCATCACGCAGTACCTGGTCGACAAGGAGCACGACGAGGAGAACGCCGAGTTCGGCGGCTTCGGCGGCATGGCGAAGGCCGGCGCGTACGAGGACCTCGAGATCCGCGAGCGCGCGGACAAGCTGACGTTCGACTTCACGTTCCGGCAGCTCGCCGCTGGTGGCAAGAACCTGATGCAGCGGCTGCCGGTCCGCGCGGGGGCCGGCAAGACGGTGTTCGCCCTCTAGATCGGGCGCCCGAGCCACGACGAGATGGCCCGGCTCGAGACCAACGGAGAATGGTATCGCAACGCGCCGTGGACGAGCTGGAACCCGGCCGCCGTCCCCGCCGAGCAGAAGGAAACCATCACGTTCACGATCGCGAAGGAGCGCCCATCGACCGACGGCTTCTTCGACATCGCGCGCCTGACCGCCGACGGCAAGCTCGACCTGGACGTCTACTTCGGCTGGGACTACCACTCGGACTACCACCTCAAGCACTCGAAGCAGTTCTTCACCTGGCTGAAGGATCAGGGGTTCACCGCGCCGACCTCGTCGTGGGACGCGCTGACCCACACCTCCGGCGCATTCACGCGGACGGTCAAGGCCGACGGCAAGCCGATCGCCGTCGAGGTCCGCGTGTTCTTCGGCAAGCCTGGCACCGCGACCGACCCCGACACCGACGCGGGCGGCAAGGTGCTCGAGGGCCTCGCCGTGGATTCGCTCGCCACGCGCGACGTCATCATCTACTCCGGCCACTCCGGCCCGTTCTACGGGTTCGCGCTCGCGAACTGGAAGAAGACCTCCGAGGGCGATCTCGACGACGCCGACATCCGGCTCGCCCAGATGCCGGGTGACCGGTACCAGGTCGTGCTCGCCGAGGGCTGCGACACCTACCAGATCGGTACCGCGTTCAAGGAGAACCCGAACAAGGCCGGCGCGAACGTCGACATCATCACCACGACGTCGTTCTCCGACGCGTCGTCGCCCGCGGCGGTCGAGAACTTCGTCGCCACCCTGCTCGCGCGCGACACCCAGGCCAAGCTCCGCCCGCAGCCGGTCTCGTCGCTGCTGACCAAGCTCGACGCCGGATCGTGGAGCTTCACGTCGCTCTACGGCATGCACGGGATCGACGACAACCCCAAGCTGGTCCCGTTCGCGAAGCGCGATAACTTCGGCAAGACCTGCTCCGCGAACGCGGATTGCGGTGGGCCCGGAAACCTCTGCGTGTCCACGGGTAGCGGGAAGAAGTGTACGGCTGCATGCGCCGGGGACGGCGGATGCGGTACCGCCTACACCTGCAAGGCAGTCGCGAGCTCTTCGAGCAGCACGATCTACGGCCGCGCTTGCGCCAAGATCTGACGCGACTTGCTACGATCGCGTCGTGAAGGACACGCTCGTGATGATCATGGCGGGCGGCAAGGGCTCGCGGCTCGGACCGCTGACGATCCACCGCTCGAAGCCCGGGGTGCCGTTCGCGGGTCGATACCGGATCATCGACTTCGTGCTCTCGAACTTCGTCAACTCGGGGTACCGCAAGATCTACGTGCTGACGCAGTACATGTCGTCGAGCCTGATCAAGCACCTGTCCCGGAACTGGCGGCTCAACGGCTTTGGCGAGTACCTCGAGGTCGTGCCCGCGCAGATGCGGCTCGGCGAGTTCTGGTACCGCGGGACCGCCGACGCCGTGTACCAGAACCTCAACCTGGTGCGCGATGCCCGCGCCGGGCACGTCGCGGTGTTCGGCGGTGACCACGTCTACAAGTGCGCGGTCGACCAGATGGACCAGTTCCATCGCGACAACCAGGCAGATCTGACGGTCGCCGCGTTCCCCGTGCCGACCGCCGAGGCCAGCGCGTTTGGCATCATCGACGTCGACGACCAGGGCCGGATCGTCAAGTTCATCGAGAAGCCGAAGCACCCGCCGGAGATGCCGGGCCGCCCGGGCTGGTCCCTGGTCTCGATGGGCAACTACTTCTTCAAGCGTGAGGTGCTCGAGCGCGTGTTGCTCGACGAGGGCGGGAAGCCTGCCGCGCGCCACGACTTCGGACGCGACATCATCCCGCGCCTGGTCGCCGACGGTGCGCGGATCTTTGCGTACGACTTTGGCCAGAACCGGATCCCCGGCGAGCCCGAGGACGCGGTGCCGTACTGGCGCGACGTCGGGACGATCGACAGCTACTTCACGTCCAACATGGAGCTCCGCGCGCGCGTCCCCGCGCTCGATCTCTACAATCGGCAATGGCGGATCCGCGGCGCGCAGCGAGACTTCCCGCCGGCGCGCTTCGTTCGCGCGGGCGAGGAGTTCGGGGCGGCCGAGGTCGACGACAGCCTGATCTGCGAGGGCTCGATCATCGCGTCGGCCTCCGTCCGCGAGGTCGTGCTGTCGTACGACTGCTTCGTCCACGCCGGCGCAGAGATCGCCGACTCGGTGATCCTGTCGGGCTGTGACATCGGTCGCGGCGCGAAGCTGCGCCGGGTGCTGCTCGACAAGAATTGCAAGATCGAGCCGGGCTGCGTGATCGGCGAGGATCCGGAGGCGGATCGCGAGCGGTTCCCGTTCGTCACCGAGTCGGGCATCGTCGTCGTCCCGAAGGGCACGCTAGTCCCGGCGAAGGGTCCGGTCGTGCTCGCGAATGACGTCGCGGAGCTGATCGGGAACGAGCCCGAGCTGACGGCTCAGCTGCGGCCCGGGACTTTCGTGGTCTCGACGCAGAGCCGCCACAGCTACGACTCGGCCGGCCCGCGCTTCAAGAAGTTCGCTGGCGAAGTCCACTAACCCGCTCCCCATGCGCGTCCTTCACGTCTCGAGCGAGCTCGCGCCGTTCGCACAATCCGGGGGGCTCGCCGACGTCGTGGCGGGCTTGCCGCTCGCCCAGGCCGCGGGTGGCGCCGACGTCGCCGTGATCGTGCCGCTGTATCGCGGCGTCGCGGCGCAGCTCGCGGTCGCGAACCGCGTGCTCGGCGAGCCGATCGCGCTGCCGCTCGAGGTCGGTCCGCACCGGTTCGACGCCGCGTTACGAATCGTCGACACCGGCCAGCTCCGGTTCGCGTTCGTCGACTACCCGCCGCTGTTCGACCGCGACGGCGGGCTCTACGGCCCGGGCGGCCCCAGCGAGTTCGATGACAACCCGCTGCGGTTCGCGGTGCTCGGAAGGGCGGCGATCGCGGCCGGCGTCCCGCTGTTCGGCGGTGACCCCGACGTGCTGCACCTCCACGACTGGCAGACCGGGCTCGCTGCGGTCTATGCCCGCGCCGCGGGATCGCGATCGGCGATCGTCACCACGATCCACAACCTCGCCTACCGCGGCATCTTTCCCAAGGCGGTGATGGACGAGCTCGGGATCCCCTGGTCGCTGTTCACCACGGACAAGCTCGAGTTCTACGACCAGGTGTCGTTCCTCAAGGCCGGGCTCGGGCTCGCAGACGCGGTCACCACCGTCAGTCCGACCTACGCGCGCGAGATCCTGACGCCGGAGCGCGGCGAGGTCCTCGATGCGTTCCTGCGCGACGATATCGGCCACGTCCACGGCATCGTCAATGGCATCGACACCGCGGCGTGGGATCCAGCGCACGACCCCGCCCTGCCCGCGCCGTACTCGCGGACGCAGATCGCGGGCAAGGCAAAGTGCCGGCGCGCGCTCGCCCTCGAGGCGCGCCTGCCACACCTCGCCGATCACGAGGCGCTGATCGGCGTGGTGTCACGGATGACCGACCAGAAGGGACTCGACCTGATCGCCGACCTCGCACCCGAGCTGCACTCGCTCGGCGCCCGGCTCGTCGTGCTGGGTGCCGGCGAGCCCGATCTCGAGGCGCGCTTCCGCTACCTCGCCGAGACGTTCCACGACCACGTCTCGACGACGATCGGCTTCGACATCGGGTTCGCGCACCGGATCTACGCGGGCTGCGATCTGTTCGTCATGCCGTCGCGCTTCGAGCCGTGCGGGCTCGGCCAGCTCTACGCGATGCGCTACGGATCGATCCCGATCGTCCACGCCGTCGGTGGCCTGCGCGACACCGTGATCGATCTCGATCACGTGGCGCTCGCGCCGATCATCCCGGGACCGAGACTGAATCCCGGTCCCTCGATTCCTGGCCTAGGTGCCGTCGCCGGGCAGCTGTCGATCGACGCACCGGCGCCGCCACCGGGCGCGGCGAACGGCGTGGTGTTCGAGGCCGCGACCACCGACGCGCTGCGCGCGGCGATCTCGCGAGCGATCGCCGTGTTTCGCGATCCACCGGCGTTCGCGACCCTGCGCAACGCGGCGATGGCGCGTGACTCGTCGTGGACCAAGTCTGCCAGCGAGTACATCGCGCTCTATCGCGAGCTCGTCGCAGCACGTCGCGTGTGAGGCGTCCAACGTGACGAATGCGTCGCGCATTTTCTGCAGCTGGGTGGACGACCGTGACGCTCGCGGTGCGTTTCAGCTGGCGCGCAGCGGCGTAAACGTCGCTGTGATGCCGATCCGCTGCATTGGCTGTCCGTGCCACGGACGAAGCCGTCCGCTCCACGGACGCCCGCGTCCGCGGAACGGACCAGGCGTCCGATGTACGGACGGATACAGTTGGCGTGCGGAGTCGCTCGGTCCGGATGTCGGACCATGACGCACTGCGCTGTGAGTTCCCCTGTCGATAACCCCGGCAGAACCGCGACTTGTTCACAAGCGATCTCGGTCTAACTCGGTGTTTCGCAAGGCTCCCGGCTGATCCGGTGGCCAGGTGTGGATAACCTGTGATCCGGGTGTGCCAGGGGCCGACGGGAGCGGTCCAGCTTCAGGGGTTTACGCTGCGTGTCACGACCGCTGGGCCGGTGTCCTACATGTGGACACGAGCGCCCCATCCGGACAAAAAAACTTGGATTCAGGAAATCGCGAGGCTGCGTTCAGGGTGTCGCGCTGCCCGGATTCGACCCCGTATTCGATCCCGCACTCGATCCCGCACTCGATCCCGCATTCGATCCCGCATTCGATCCTGCATTCGCTACGAGCAGGCGGCACGCAGTGGCTTCCTTGCGATCGCATGCGCGCTGCAACGCCGCAGTACCGGCTGCGAGATCCGGCGGACCTCCGACGCCCTTCAGCTTCATCACGCCGAGCATGAGACAGCCGCGCGGATCGACCGCTTCCTTCGTGCACGACTTCGCGAGCCACACCACGGCGGCGCCTTCCGACTTCGGCAGCCCCCTACCCTCGACGTAGGCCGCGCCGAGCTGGCGACACGCGGACGGATCGACCGCGTCGCAGCCCGCCTTGTAGTGCGCGATCATCTTCTGCCACCGCGGCTGGCGGGCCTTGGCCGGTAACGTCGGGGCGATCTCGGCGTCGTGATCGCCGGCGTTGGTGGAAGCGAATGGCACCGTCGCGGTGCAGGCCTTGTCGCGCAGCTGCTCGGCACGCACGAGGTCTTTCGTGACGCCGCGACCGTCGCGTAGCATCAGGCCGAGGTTCCTGCACGCGAGCCCGTGGTTGCCATCGCATGCCTTGCCGAACAGTACGCCCGCCTTCGCGAGGTCCTGCTCGATCCCCAGGCCCTCGGAGAACAGCATCGCCATGTGGTTGCACGCGGCGAGCGAGTTGCCGCTACACGCCTGCGAGAGCAGCGCGACCGCGCGACGCGTGTCCTTGACGACGCCGATGCCCTCCGCGTACAGCACGCCGAGGTTGCGGCACGCCTCGAGATCGCCGGCGACGCACTGCTTGTCGAACTGCGCGGCGACCTGCTGCGAGGCGCTGCCGCTGCCACTGCCGATCGCGATGCTGCCGCTCCCCCTGCCCGACCCCGGGCCGGCAGGTTTTGACTTGTTGTCGCCGCATCCGAATGCGACGAGCACCATCACGACGACAAGACGGCTCACCTCGTCGGTGGTAGCACGCCAACCCCGTGCGCGTGCAACACCGAGCTGCGGACGAACTGGTACTTCGGTTCGAGGTTGCCGCGCGGCAGCACCGCGTAGGCCGCGACCCATGCGACGCCGACCGCGACCGCGATCGCGAACCCGCGCCAGCCCGCGGCGCGGACGATCGCCCGCCCTGTCACGCCCCACGCGATCGCGAGGAACGGCACGATGCCGAGCACGCCCGTCAGCCCGAACGCGCTCGCGAGGTTCGGCGCGACGAGCCCTTCGCGCACCAGGCGGAACGTCACCTCGTACAGCGGGTGCGCGATCGACTCGGGCCAGTACGGGAACGTCGCGGAGGTCAGCGTGTAAATGATCACGCCGACCACGATCGTACCGGCCGCCGCGCCGAGCAGCCACGGCCGCGACCGCAGCGCCGCGAGCTGCGCCGCGACCAGCGGCAGCAGGAACGGCAGCATCGCGGTGATGTAGCGCGGGCCGATCCCCCAGCCACCGCGCCAGAAGTTGATCGACGAGATGAACAGCACGTAGAGCACGAGCACCGCGCCGCACAGGAGGGCGACTCCGCGCTGGCCCGCGCGCGCGAGCACGAAGCCGCCGGGCAGCGCGAGCAGCAACCACGGCGCGAGCGCGAACAGGCCGTTGTCGCGGCGGAACAGCGAGCCCCAGAACGCCTCGCCACGCAGCTTGGTGATGCCGAGGAAGCCCTGCTGGTGGTAACCGGCCCACGCCTCCGATGCGTCGTAGCCGGTGCGGAAGGGGCTGCCGAAGCTCGCGTCGTGATAGGCGAGCAGGATCGCGATCGGGATCGCGGCGCCGGCGATCGCGAGCACGATCGCGCGCACCAGCTCGCGCTTCGGCCACGCCCACATGCGGATGATCAGATAGACCGCGACCGGCACGGCGGCGAACACCGCCTGGTAGTCGACCAGCGCGGCCGCACCGGCGAGCGCCCCGGCGGCGGCGATCGCGAGCAGGCCGCGCTTGCGCTCGACGAACTCGACCCCGAGGATCCACGCACTACCGACGCAGACCGCGCCGAGCTGATGCGAATAGAACAGGATCGAGTACGTCATCGCCAGCGACCCCAGCGCGTAGGCGATCAGCACGAGCCGGCGGATCGCGGGATCGGGCGCGAACCGCTCGAGGAAGCCCCACAGCAGCGCGAGGAACACGAGCGCCGGGACGATGCCGGCGAACACGCGGCAGATCCAGAACGTCACCCCGAGGCTCGGCTCGCCCGCGATCACCCGGACCAGCGTGTACGCGGGCACCGCCAGCATCGACGATCCGGGCGCCTTGTTGGAGTACTTGTGGCCGCGCGACGGCGAGATGTCGGGGTTTCTGTCTCCGGCCGGGACGTGGCGGTCGATCGCGAACGTGCCGTCGTCGGCCATCGCCTTGACCAGGTAGACGCGCGGCAGCTCGTTCGCGCTCCTGATGTGGGGGAAGTACGGGAACAGGTACAGGTACGCGGCGGCGATCGCGATCAGCCAGCCGTGGCGTCCCAAGAGGCGCTGGATCCGCACGCCCAGCGAGCTTTACCACGCCGACCCCAGGAGGAAGCTGCCCCCACCGAGGACCGTAGTACGATGTAGCCATGCGGCCGATCTACGACCTCGCCAGCGTGTTCGCGGACCACATCCGCACCGCCGAAGCAGAGGCCAACCGCGTCTACGAGCCTGTCATCGCCCTCGTGACCGACAACAAGGACCCGAGCAAGCTCGGCCGCGTCAAGGTCAAGATCCCCGTCCTGTCCGCGGAGGACGCGACGTGGTGGGCGCCCATCATCATGCTCGGTGCCGGCAAGAATCGCGGCTGGTTCTTCATCCCCGAGCCCGAC
>JBBJLY010000265.1:0-11320 GCA_037720695.1 Kofleriaceae bacterium
GGCGAGGCCGAGAATCATCGGGCCGCGGATCTGACCGGCAGCGCCGGGGTTGCGGGCAATGCCGTCGAGCGCGGCGGCGGCAGCGCGGCCCTGACCGATACCACCACCGAGGGCGGCGATGCCGATGCCGAGACCGGCGGCGAGCGCGATCCAGCCATAGTTCTCGGCGAGGCCCTCGGCCTTGACGGCGGCCGGGTCGGTCGCGGTGACGTCACCGGCGAAGGCGAGGCCGGAGATGCCGATGATGATGAGGATGGTGGTGAGGGACGAGATGATCTTGATCGTGCGGTTCATGGGATTTCTCTTCCTTGTTCGGCGTCGACGGGCGCGACTCTGTAACTCGGTTTAGATGCTTCGTCTAGGTTGGCAGCGTCGGAAATCAATCAGTGAGCTTCGTGCTCAATGGTCTTTATGCTCAATGCTCTTCATGCTCGATCGCCATGCCGATATAGACCATCGTCAGCGTGCAGAACACGAGCGCCTGGATCAGGCACACGAGCAAGCCGAGCAGCAGGAACGGCAGCGGTACGAGGACCGGCACGAGCGCGAAGAACGACATCACGACCTTGTGGTCGGCCATCATGTTGCCCATCAGCCGCATCGTGAGGGACATCGGACGGGCGATGTGGCTGATCAGCTCGATCGGCAGCATCAGCGGCGCGAGCGGCAGGCTCGGGCCGAGGAAGTGCTTGAGGTAGCTGATGCCGTGCTCCTTGAGACCGTAGTAGTGCGTCAGCAGGAACACGAACAGCGCGATGCCGACGTTGGTCTTGATCGTGTCCGTCGGCGCGCTGAACCCGGGGATCAGCGCGAACAGGTTCGAGAACAGGATGAAGCACCACAGCGCGCCGATCAGCGGGAAGAACCGCGGGGCGTTCTTCTCGCCCATCGCGCCTTCGACCATCCCGTAGACGCTCTCGGCCGTGTACTCGAAGAAGTTGCGGAGGTTCATCGTCCGCGGCGGGACGATCCCCTTGTCCTTGGTCCTGAGGCCGCCGAGGAACGCGGACGCGCCCCACGCGACGAACAGGAACATGATCAGCGTGGCGAGGACGTGATTCAGGGTGAACCCCGAATCGCCGAACATCTGCCACTTCCACTTGCGACCGAGGTGCGCCTCGGCCCAGTGATGGAGATCGTTCCACCACGAAAAGCGGTTCAGGTAATCGAACCAGGTGCCGTGTTCACCCATGATTGTTCTCGTTCGGCTCGGTTGGCTGGCGCGGCGTGGTGAGCTCGGGCTCGTCGGGGGTGCGCAGCGCGCTGTAGGTCGCTTCGATCACGATCGACACGATGAAGATCGAGTACCCGACGGTGAAGGCGATGACGTCGATCGGAAGGAACAACACGGCGACCGCGACCGCGCCCATCAGGCCGATCATCTTCGGCAGCATGAGGACGGCGGACTTGCCGGTCTGGCCGGCAGCGGCCTCGGCGGTCCACTTGACGACCAGCTTGCGCAGGACGAAGAAGTTGAGACAGGTCAGGACCACGCCGGCCACCACGCCGAGCGCGATCGAGCGCGACTGCGTGAGCAGCGCGCCAACGGTCAGCACGGCGCCGAGCCCGTAGTTGAAGCGCTCGATCCGGAGGATGCTAGGAGAGGCCACGCGCCTCCGCTTCCTCGGCAGCCGCCGCGCGATCCGCGCGCTTGACGGCGCGCAGCACGCCGCGGAACCCGGCAGTGAAGCCGAGGCACAGCCAGAGCAACATCATCCAGGGGTCGGTCCCGAGCCAGCGATCCATCGCGGTGCCGACCACGAGACCGATGATCACGGACAGCCCGAGCTCGAGCCCGATCGAGCTTGCGGACAGCGTGTGAAACGCTGCCTTTGCGGTGCGTGCAGCCGGCGCGATATCGCCGCGGGTCATGGGCGGGGTCACGGGCTTGCGATGCGCGGACCGGCCCGAAGAATCCTGCGACAAATCGCCGCGATGGGTGGGCTGGGACTGCATTCGCGGGGCCCTCATAGCACCGCGGTTTTGCAGCGTCAATCGGCGAGGGCGACCCTTGCGGCCGCGATGATCTTGTCGATCTCGTCCTCCGTGTGGGCGAGGCTCACGAACATCGCCTCGAACTGCGAAGGCGGCAGGAACACCCCAGCTTCTCGCATCTTGCGGAAGAACGAACCGAACCGGGTCGTATCGGCAGCCTTCGCAGTCGCGTAGTCGGTGACCGGTCCGGAGCAGAAGAACACGGTCAGCATCGAGCCGACCCGGTTGAGCACGGCGGGGACCTTGGCGGCGCGGGCGGCCTCGAGCAGGCCATCGCCCAGCCGCTGGCCGAGCTGCTCGAGGCGCTCGTAGGTACCGGGCCGGCCGAGGATCTCCATCGCCTTGAGGCCCGCGGCCATCGCCAGCGGGTTCCCGGACAGCGTGCCGGCCTGGTAGACCGGCCCGAGCGGGGCGAGCACGTGCATGATGTCGGCGCGGCCCCCGAACGCCGCCGCTGGCAACCCGCCGCCGATCACCTTGCCGATCGTGGTCAGGTCCGGCGTGACGTTGTAACGCTGCTGCGCGCCGCCATACGCGACGCGGAATCCGGTCATCACCTCATCGAAGATCAGCAGCGTGCCGTGGCGGGTGCACGCCTCTCGGAGGCCTTCGAGGTACCCTGGGGCCGGGACGACGAGGCCCATGTTGCCGGCGACCGGCTCGATGATGACGGCCGCGACATCGCCGCCTGCGAGCGCCTGCTGGACCGCCGCGAGGTCGTTGTACGGCACGACGATCGTGTCACGTGCGGCGCCTTCCGGCACGCCGGCGGAGCCCGGGATGCCGAGCGTCGCCGCGCCGGAGCCAGCGGCAACCAGCAGGCAGTCCGCGTGGCCGTGATAGCCGCCGTCGGCCTTCACGATCTTGTCGCGCTTGGTGAACCCGCGTGCGAGCCGCAGCGCGCTCATCGTCGCCTCGGTCCCCGAGGATACCGCGCGCACCATCTCCATCGACGGCACGACCGCGCGCAGCTTCTCCGCGAACCGGACCTCGATCTCGGTCGGCGCACCGAACGTCGTGCCGTTCGCCATCGCCTCCGCGATCACGTCGAGCAGCTCGCGATGCGAGTGGCCGAGGATCAACGGGCCCCAGCTCCCGATCAGATCGATGTAGCGGTTGCCATCGACGTCGGTGACGTACGCGCCGTCGCCCTGCGCGATGAACACCGGGTCCGCACCGACGGAGCGACACGCACGCACGGGCGAATTTACGCCCCCTGGGATCACGGCCTGTGCGCGCTCGAAGATCGATCGACTACGTTCTATCGCCATCGCGCGAAGGTATCGCGTCGGGGGGCGCCCCGAAAGCCGTCGCCGGGCGGGGACCCCGTGCGGCGACCCTACGACGCGTCGTCGTCGGCCGCGTCGTCGTCACCCTCGTCGTCATCGTCCACGTCCTCGTCGTCCATGCCCTCGTTCGGCACGGTGTCCGTATCGTCGATCGCTTCGATCGGCGCGCCCTCGGCGATGCCGGATTCCTCGCCCGGATCGGCGAGCCGCTCGATCGCGGCCACGTGCTCGCCATCGTCGACCCGCATCAGCCGGACGCCCTGCGTGGCGCGGCCCTGGATCGAGATGTCGCGGACGCGCAGCCGGATCAGCTTGCCGCGGTCCGAGATCAGGATCAGGTGGTCGTCGTCGGTGACGATCCGGGTCGCCGAGACCTCGCCGTTGCGGGCGGTGGCCTTGATCGCGATCACGCCCTTGCCGCCGCGATTCTTGGTCGGGTAGTCGCCGAGCGCCGTGCGCTTGCCGTAGCCGCGCGCGCACACCGTGATCAGCGTGGCGGAGGTCTCGCGCGGGAATGCGACCATGCCGATCAGGCGATCGCCTTCGCGCAGCGAGATCCCGCGAACGCCGCCAGCCGTGCGGCCCATCGGACGCACGCGATCCTCCATGAAGCGGACCGCGAAGCCCTTGGCCGAGGTCAGCAGGACATCGACGGCCTTGGTCGTCAGCGAGGCGCCGACGAGGCGGTCGCCGTCCTCGATCGAGATCGCGCGGATGCCGGTCTGGCGCATGTTCGCGAACTGCGACAGCTCGGTCTTCTTGACCGTGCCCGACTGCGTCGCAAAGAACACGTAGGTGTCCGCGCTGAACTCCTTGAACGGCAGCATCGCGACGACCTGCTCGCCGTCCTGGAGCTCGAGCACGTTGACGATCGGGCGGCCCTTCGCGGTGCGCGCACCTTCGGGCAGCGCGAACACCTTCTTGGAATACGCGCGGCCCTTGTCGGTGAACAGCAACAGGTGGTCGTGGGTCGACGCCGCGAACATGTCGGTGATGAAGTCGCCTTCGGTCTGCGATGCACCGGTGATGCCGCGCCCGCCGCGCCCCTGCGCCTCGTACTCGCTGAGCTTGGTCCGCTTGATGTAGCCAAGGCGCGTCCGGGTGACGACGACGTCCTCCTCGTCGATCAGCTCCTCGGTCAGGATCTCGCCGGCCTGATCGACGATCAGCGTGCGGCGCTCGTCAGCGAACTGCTCGCGGATCAGCCGCAGCTCGTCCACGATCGCGCCCATCAGCTTGCTCTCATCGGCGAGCAGGCCCTCGAGGTAGTCCGTGGTGCCCCACAGCTCCTTGTACTCGGCCTCGAGCTTCTCCTTCTCGAGTCCGGTCAGCCGGCCGAGCCGCATGTCGAGGATCGCCTGGGCCTGACGCTCGGTGAGCATCACGAACTGCTTCGCGTTGGCCGCGTCGACCTCGGCGGCGGGGCGTCCCGCGCGCTCGAGGAACCCCCCGAGGCCGGCCATCTTCTCGGCCATCAGGCGGTCGCGCGCCGTGTCGGTGTCCTGCGAGCTGCGGATGATGTCGATCACGCGGTCGATGTTGATCACCGCGAGCCCGAGGCCCTCGACGATCTCGCGACGCAGCCGCGCCTCGCGCAGATCGAACAGCGTCCGGCGCGACACGACGTCGCGGCGGTGGGAGATGAAGACCTGGAGCGCGCGCTTGAGCGTCAGCGGCACCGGAGCGCCGTCGACGATCGCCAGCATGTTGACGCCGAACGACGACTGCAGCGAGGTGTGCTTGTAGAGGTGGGCGACGACCACCTTTTCGTCGGCATCGCGCTTGAGCTCGATCACGACGCGCATGCCTTCGCGATTGGACTCGTCGCGGATGTCGGCGATGCCCTCGAGGCGCTTGTCGCGCACGAGCTCGGCCGTCGCCTCGATCCAGCGCTGCTTGTTCACCATGTACGGCAGCTCGGTGACGATGATCGCCGGGCGATCCTTGCGGACCTCCTCGATGCGATGGACGCCGCGAACCACGATCGCGCCACGGCTGGTGCGGTACGCCGAGTAGATCCCGACCCGCCCCTGAATCACGCCGCCGGTCGGGAAGTCCGGGCCGGGGATGATCTTGATCAGCTCGTCGTCGCTGAGCGTGGGACGCTCGATCAGCGCGAGCACGCCGTCGATGATCTCGCCGAGGTTGTGCGGCGGGATGTTGGTCGCCATCCCGACGGCGATGCCCGACGAGCCATTGACGAGAAGATTGGGGATCTTCGTCGGCAGGACGGTCGGCTCGAGCTCCTTGTCGTCGTAGTTCGGCTGCCAGTCGACGGTCTCCTTGTCGAGATCCGCGAGCAGCTCGCCGGCGAACCGGCTCATCCGGCATTCCGTGTAGCGCATGGCCGCGGCGGGATCGCCGTCGACCGAGCCGAAGTTGCCCTGGCCGTCGATCTGGACGTAGCGCGTCGAGAAGTCCTGGGCCATGCGGACCAGGGCGTCGTAGACCGACGCGTCGCCGTGCGGGTGGTACTTGCCGAGCACCTCGCCGACGATGCGGGCGCACTTGAGATACGGCCGGTTCCAGGTGTTGTTGAGGCCGCGCTGTGCGAACAGGATCCGCCTGTGCACGGGCTTCAGGCCGTCGCGCACATCGGGCAGCGCGCGAGCGACGATCACGCTCATGGCGTAATCCAGGAACGAGCTCTTAATCTCCTGCTCGATGGAGATCGGCGTGATATTCGAGACGAGGCCGTCGGACATCGCAGCGACTTCTATAGCCCGCAGAGGGGCTGTTCGTCGATGCGCAGGGCCATCTACCACGCGCGTGTTTTTGGGCGATTTTCCGACGACGAACGCTTGAAAACGCGGCGGCTATCGCCTCTCAGTTTGCTCCGGTTTGACGAGCGCGCCGACCCCCGCGACCGCACCCCCGAGCCCGGCGATGACTAACAAGAACGCGCCGTTCAACAGGGTCACGGTCGTGCGCTTGAGCCCCAGCTCCTCGACGCCAACCTGCACGCCGACGCGAAGGCCGATGAATGCCGTGATCGCCGCCAGCCCGAACACCAGCGCGAGCGCCGCGTGGACGCGCCCAAACCGCCGCCGGGTCGCGAGCCCGGCCAGCCCGAGCACGAGCAGCAATCCCGCCGGGATGTACATCAGGGCCGCGTATCGCGACGCATGCGCGACCATCCGCGCGTCCTCGCGCCCGCTGCGGATCGCGGCCGGGATCCGGCGCTCGACCAGCTTCGGCAGGCGCGCGTTCAGCATCGCGTGCGCGCCCTCCAAGCCGAACGTCAGCTCCTTGGCCGTGAGTCGGACCGCCACCAGGTCGTGCCGGATCTCGAGCAGCGGCACGAACAGACCGAACACGCCGATCACGCCCGCGACGAACACGATGTGCTTCCATGGCCGCTTCACCTGTCCGGTCACCTCGACAACCTAACCTAGCGATACGGCCCGGTCGACCGCGCACCGGCGGCCCACCACGCGGCGAGCTCGATCGCGGCACCGAGCCGCTCGCGATCGCCGAGCGCGCCGTCGAACGCGATCTCGACATCGTGCAGGCGCACCGTGCTGGCGCTCGGGCGGGCGGCGTCCAGCAGCTGGCCGGCGCGGGCGTCGATCCGCAGCGTGTCCTGCGTGTGCGCCTCGGCGGGCGGCCAGGCCGACCGGGGCAGCCCCTCGCTGATCAGCGACAGCGTGTCACCGCCGCTGCCGTGGCGATGCGCGCTGACGATCGTCCGCAGCCGGCCCGGATCGCCGGGTCCCATACGGCGCACGACGCGGACGACGACGTCCACCGTGCCGCGCCGCACGCGGAGCGCCGGCTTGCCGCCGAGCTCGATCCGCGTCGCGGGCTCCCCGCCGAGCAAGCGGCCGACCTTCGCGAACGCGCGCGCCCACCGCACGGGGCGACTGGCGAGTCGCAGCGAGGCATCGAGCATGTCGGCCATGCGCGTTTCGGAGGTCTCGTGGTCACGGCGCCGCGCACTGACCTCGTCGTTGGTGACCTCGTGGACCCACGCGCCGTCGCGGAACATCAGCGCGGTCTTGCGATCCGCGGTGCTGGCGGACACGTAGCGCGAGGCGAGCAAGGCCGAGCGCGCCTCGTGATCGAGCCACACGCCGGCGAGCGCGAGGTCGTTGGTCTCGACCAGGAAGCTGTCGTCGAAGCTCGGCGCACGTGGTGCGCCATCGTTCGCCCATCGATCGGACCACTTGACCGTGAGCTCGAAGCCATCGGTGCAGGGCAGGGCGACCGAGACCCGGGCCGCGGGCTGCATCTCGAGCCGCGCGCGGTACCACAGACTCTCGACCAGGACCTCCGCATGGACGCGGCCATCGCGGATCGCGGCGCGGGTGCCCGCGAACCGGTCGACGATCAGGCTGCGCAAGGCCTCCACGATCTCGAGTCTAGCGCGCGCGCGTGTTGCGGGCTCGTGCAGGCCAGCGTAAGCCCTGAGCCATGCCGAATCGCCTCGCCGCCGAGAGCTCGCCCTATCTGCGGCAGCACGCCGACAACCCGGTCGAGTGGTGGCCGTGGTCGAGCGAGGCGTTCGCGGAGGCCAAGCGCCGCGATGTCCCGGTGTTCGTCTCGATCGGCTACGCCGCGTGCCATTGGTGCCACGTGATGGCGCACGAGAGCTTCGAGGACGAGGCGATCGCGAAGGTGCTGAACGCCGGGTTCGTCAACGTCAAGGTCGACCGCGAGGAGCGACCCGACGTCGACGCGATCTTCATGAACGCGATCATGGTGCAAGGCGAGGGTGGCGGCTGGCCGCTGTCCGCGTTCTGCCTGCCCGATGGCCGGCCGTACTTCCTCGGCACGTACTTCCCGCCCGCGCCGAAGTTCGGACGCCCGAGCTTCCAGCAGCTCCTCGAGACGATGTCCGACGCGTATCGCAACAAGCGCGGCGATGCCGAGGACAACGCGCTCGCGTTGATCGACGGCCTGCACCGGGTCGACGACCACTACCGGCGCGGCGCGACGATCGCAGACCCCGGCGCGCTGACCTCGTCGCTGCTGATCACCGCCGGCCGTCAGCTCGCGGAGCGCTGCGATCGCAAGCACGGCGGCATGGGCGGCGCGCCGAAGTTTCCGTCGAGCTCGACCCACGACCTGCTGGCACGGGCGAGTCGGTTCGCGTTCGGCGAGCCAGCGCGCGAGGCGTTCGACAGCTGGGCCCGCGGGATGGCCGAGGGCGGCATCTACGATCACCTGGGTGGCGGCTTCGCGCGCTACTCGGTCGACGCGAAGTGGCTGGTCCCGCACTTCGAGAAGATGCTGTACGACCAGGCGCAGCTGCTCGGCATCTACGGAAGCGTCGCCGCGATGGCCGGCCCGTTCGCCGGCCGCGCGACCGAGGTGATCGCCGAGACCGTCGAGTTGCTGGCGCGCGAGCTGTCGGATCCGGCGGGCGGGCTGTGGTCGTCGCTCGACGCCGACAGCGAGGGCGAGGAGGGCAAGTTCTACGTCTGGACGCCGGCGCAGCTGCGGGAGGTCCTCGGCCCGATGAGCGCGCTCGTGTTCGCGAGTGCGTACGGCGTGACCGATGGCGGCAGCTTCGAGCACGGCACCTCGGTGCTCGAGCGCAGGACGCCGCGGAGCTCGACCGGCGAGGAGGCCCAGCTCGCGGAGCTGCGCGCGCAGCTGTTCGCCGCCCGCGCGACGCGGATCCGGCCGGGCACCGACGACAAGGTGCTCGCCGGCTGGAACGGGCTCGCGATCTCGGGCCTCGTGGCCGCGTGGAACGCCAGCGGGCACGAGCCGGCACGCGCGCTCGCCCTCCGCGTCGCGACGTTCCTGCGCGACCGCATGATCGACGGTGGCAACATCGCGCGCGTGTTTCATGCCGGCGCCACCAAGCTCGACGGCACGCTCGATGACTACGCGTTCGTCGGGCTCGCGTTCCTCCAGCTCGCCGAGGCGACCGGCGATCGCGCGTGGTGGGAGCTCGGCGCCCGCCTGCTCGCCACGGTGCGGGAGAAGTTCGTCGCCGAGCAGGATGGCGTCACGATCTTCTTCCTCGCGCCGGCGGGCGATCCGTTGCTCGTGCACCGGCCGGAGTCGCATCACGACGGCGCGATCCCGTCTGGCGCCGCGCTCGCGACCGCGGCGTTCGTCCGGCTCGGCCTGGTCGCTGGCGATCCGGAGGCCCTCGCGCTCGCGGAGCGCTACCTGACCCAGCGGCTGGCCGCCGCGACCGGCCCGAATGCGTGGACCAGCTCCGCGCTGCTCGCCGCACTCGATCTCTACCTCAACAGCCAGGTGCTGGTGGTCACCGAGGGCGAGGGCAGGGACGCGCTGATCTCCGCCGCGCGCCGGACCTACGCGCCCGCGCTGTGCATCGCGGGGCCGTGGGCCGCAGCGTCGATCCTCGACGGGAAGACGGCGGCGGGGCCGATCGCGCGGGCGTTCGTGTGCACCGGGCTGACCTGCTCTGCACCGGTCAGCGACCCGGGCGCGCTACACGCTCTTCTTCATCCCGTACATCATTAGAACCGCGAACACCGCGATCGGGAGGATGTACGGCACGACGACGAGCCCGAGCTCGAACTTGTCCCAGCCGATGATGATCTCCCCCCAGGCGACGGCGCCCGCGATCAGGAATGCGCCGAGCGCCTCCGGCCAGTCGGTCTCCATCTTGAGCCCGAGCCAGAAGATGATGGCGCCGACGGCGAACAGGATCGTCGCCAGGGCCCAGCTCGGCAGCCCGAAGAAGCTCTTGACGCCGTTCGACGCGCCACGCGGGTCGTTCCACACGAGGTTGATGACGACGACGATCGTCACGAGCAGGATCATCAGGATCAGGTAGGTCCAGACCCTGCTGCGACCCTTGCCCAT
This sequence comes from Kofleriaceae bacterium, assembly GCA_037720695.1. Taxonomy (GTDB): domain Bacteria; phylum Myxococcota_A; class Polyangia; order Haliangiales; family Haliangiaceae; genus JABFXX01. Next base: position 10,077 of record JBBJLY010000265.1, read on the forward strand.
GTACTCCTTTTCCACGATATCGCTCATGGCACCCATCGTACAGCTAGCGGCCGCTGCGCGCGCGATCGAGCAGGGCCTTGCGCGACGCCGGTAGCCGGCCGGCCTTCGCGAGCGGCGCGAGCGCATCACGCACGGCCTGCAGCGCCGAGGCGCGGAGCTTCGGATCGGTGGCGAGGTCGGCTCGCTTGGCCTGGGTCTCGGCGACGTAACCCGGCCAGTGCATGCTCTGGCCAGCGCGGGCGGTGGCGGCGGTCGTGATCGCGAGCGCCTCGGCGAGCGCAGCTTCGCGCGCTGGCACCGGCCTCGGGAGCTCAGCCGAGCCCAGCAGGCCCTGTGCGAGCGTCTCCTTCCACTCGAGGTTGATCGGATCGCTGGCGGCGAGGGCGCGCGCCCGCGCCAGGCCCGATGCGATCAGCGTCTCGGCGCGTTTCGCGTCGCGGCTCACGAGCAGACGGCCGAACGCGATCTCGGTCGACGCCAGCTCGTTCTTGAACATGATCTGGGTCGGCGATCCGGCGACCAGCTGCTCGCGCAGCGCGAGTGCCTCGGCGTAGGACTCGATCGCGCGCGGGACCACGCCCTTCTCGGCATACGCGCTGCCCAGCTTCGCGAACGAGAACGCGAGCGAGCGCTGATACGGCACGCTCTTCGGATCGCGAGCGGCCAGCGCCCGCCGGAGCTCGAGCGCTTGCTGGTAGCGCGCGATGCCGTCGTCGATCGCGCCGGTGTAGAGGTAGCCGTCACCGGCGCGGGTGTACGAGCGCGACAGATCGAACTGCCAGGTCGCGGTCTTCGCGTCGTAGGCGACCAGCTCCTGCTGGGTCTCGATCGCGTCCTCGAGATCGGCGAGCCCGCCCTTGAAGTCGCCGCTGTCGAGCAGCGCGAAGCCGAGGTCGGCGAGCAGGTTGCCGCGCGAGCGCTTCCACGTCGTGTTGGACGGATCGCGGCGCACCAGCGCGTCGATCACGGGCAGTGCGCGTTGATAGGTCTCGGTCGCGGCCTTGTCGTCGCCGACCTGGGTCTGCAGCGCGGCGAGCTCCTTCTGGACGTCGAGCACGCGCTCCTGCAGCTCGACGTTGTCGGGCTGGGCCTCGAGCAAGGTCTCGCGCAGGCGGAGTGCCCGGCGGTACTCGGCGAGCGCGGTCGCGGAGTCGCCGCGGATCTGGCTGATCGAGCCGAGCTTCAGGTGGCTGGTCGACAGTGCGAGGACGTCCTCGGCCGGGCGGCTCGAGGCGCTCGCCGTC